>JAFRIR010000148.1 GCA_017432685.1 Flexilinea sp.
TGAGATAACTTCGCCAACGAAATCGTTGTAGCCCGGGGTGTCGAGAACGTTGACCTTGTGATCCTTATATTCGACAGGAATCACAGAGCTGTAAAGTGAAATCGTTCGGCGCTTTTCTTCATCATCAAAGTCGGAGACAGTGGTCCCGTCTTCGATTTTACCCAAACGGGTAATGGCACCCGTGTAATGGAGAAATGTTTCTGCCATCATGGTTTTGCCGGCGCTGCTGTGTGAAACAAGAGCGACGTTTCGAATGGATTCGGTTGAATACTCTTTCATTACTATTCCTTCTGCTGAATTAAATTCTGCTATGCGGCATTAAAACACCGCTTGGTCGCATAAATCAAGCTTTACTATTCTAAAGGAAATGGTCTTTCTTGTCAAACTGATTTTAACAAAATAGGTACTTAAATTTTAGGGTAAACTCTAAAAACATCAATATTTCTCTGTCCCGAGGAGATTCAGAAAATTATTTCTCTGAATCTCCTCGGGAGGTTTCCGTGGGGCGAAGCTCCTGCTCCGCATACAAATCGGGCGTCAGCCCGTACCTCTCGGAGCAGGCAATAACTGCCGCCCCCATACCCCCGCCCGAAAGTTTCTTAGAGATTGTCGGGAGAAAATGGGATTTCGCTTTCTTTACGAATACCGGAAATCAGGTTGTTGATATATTCCCGCTGCCGGGATTCGGCATTCATCATCTGTTGTGCTTCATACCGGGCGCAGTTGTCCATGATCTGCTGCTGGACGCTTTGCGGGTCTTTTACATAATCGAAGCTGAGCTCTCCCTCTCCTGCCAGGATATACACCGTCCCGTAATTCAGCAAAACCTGAAACAAGCCCTTCTTTTCATACCGCACACTGTGGATCTTGTTGTTCATTGCTACGTTCTGATCTTCCCCGGTCAGCGGTTTCTGGCTGTAGTCCCTGACCCTGTCTTCTTCGATATAAAAACGGTGATTTTGCCAGGCAATAAATTGATAAATCATGGCCGCTGCGGCCAGGGCGGCTGTGAACAACAGGATCTTGTTGATGCCGATCCAATATGGAGAGGTGCGCAAAAGGTTCCGCAGAAATAAGACTGCAGCAAGCGCCAGCAGTGGTTTGAGCAGCATTTTGATCAGCAGTGCCCAATGTGCATGGAACGAGATGGTCTGAAATTTCGGTACGGCAGTCTTTGCCTCTGAATGACCGGGATCTTCGGATGGTGTTGACGCGGCAAAGACCGGACTCGCTGACGGCTGCGGCTGAGCGGCAGCAATATGCCGTTCGGGGATGGTCTTGTATGGTTTGCCGGTCAGCGGGACAGGGCGTCCCTGTGACGCTTTTTCGGCGAAAAACCGGATCAGCACAGCGGTCTGCAGCGGTGCGGAGAGAAGCGGCGTGCGGCAGGTATCGTCTTCCTTCAGAACTTCTACCCTGCCGATATCGGCCAGCTTTTCAAAGATGTTTTGATTCAGCTTCAAGGATTGGATCCTGCTCAGTCTGGATACGGACATTTCCGTGCCATTTGCTCCCGGAATCAGAATCAGGTTCCGGGTGGTCACGATCAGACGTTCATTCATACGTTTGCTGACGACCCGGTAGATCAGACTCCCGGCAGCCACGAACAGGCACAAAACCAGCAGCCAGGCTACCGGATAGCGCCGTATCAGCAGGGAACTTGTCCACAGGCAAATGAAGAGGACCAGTAGAATTCCCGCGGCAGGCGCTGCCACAGACAGCCAGTGGGCGGGAAGGGAACATAAAACGGGGTCGGTTACATCGGTTTCAGGGATCAGCCACTGTTCCTGATAAAGCCTTCCGTTGTCGAGCAGGACCAGCGCGTTCGCGAACTCGGGAAAATCATTCATCAGTTCCGCGATTCCCTCCTCATTCCAGAAGAAGACCTCCAGGTCGGACAGTGCAGCGATCTTGGCGTTGTAGCTGCTTTGAGACTGAACGGTCTCCAGCCCGATATAGCAGCCTTCATCCAGACAGAGCTGGTAGCGTTTCCCGTTTTCGTCGATCTTGAACGCCACAGCCTGTCCGTCAACGATCAGCCCGCAATGTTTAGCGGGGGAGCCGCTCAATAAGACACGCTCCCCCGTATTGTATTTCACACATCTGCCCAGTGCCTGTGCCCTTGTCAAAAGCGCTTCACTGCAGCTTCTGAAAGGGAAAAAGGCTCTCAGGTCAACATTGCGGTCTGATACGTTCATTTTCAGTTCTGGTCGGTTTCCGGTTCACTTTCGGGTTCCCCGGCTGCTTCTTCAGAGGAGACCATGACAGCGTCCGGTAATTCCGGTTGGCTGCTTTCTGCGGTCTCCAAAACCTTTCTTACTTCCAGGTCCAATGTGTCGCTCTCCGGTTTATGGGAAACATAGACCACATCGCCCGGTTCGACCGATTCGGAAAGCCAGAGGTTGGACAGTGGGCTTTCGATATACTTCTGCAAAGCTCTGCGCAGCGGACGGGCGCCGAATGCCGGATCATACCCGATGGAAGCCAGCCATTTGCGGGCATCTGTGTCCAGTTCCAGGGATACACCGTTTTCGAGCATGCGGGTCTGAAGTTCTTTCATCTGCAGATCGACGATTTCTTCCATCTCTTCCAGAGAAAGCTTCGTGAACATGATGATCTCATCGATACGGTTGATGAATTCCGGACGGAAAGTGGTTTTCAGCGCCTTGTCGATCTTCATTTTGGCGTCACGGTCGTCTGAATCGCTGCCGGTTCCCAGAAATCCCAGCGAACCGCTGCGGTTGATATATTCCGTCCCCAGGTTGCTGGTCATGATCAGGACCGTGTTGCGGAAATCCACCAGCTCACCCTGTCCGTCTGTCAGCCGTCCGTCATCCAAAATCTGGAGCAGTGAATTCCAGACCTCAGGGTGTGCCTTTTCGATCTCATCAAACAGGACCACCCGGTAGGGACGGCGGCGTACGGCTTCTGTCAGCTGCCCGCCCTGTTCATAACCGACATATCCGGGAGGAGCTCCGAACAGACGGGAAACGGTGTGCTGTTCACGGTATTCGCTCATGTCCAGGCGGATCAGCGCATCCTCATCATCAAACATGAATTCGGCCAGCGCCTTTGCCAATTCGGTTTTCCCGACACCGGATGGGCCGATGAAGATGAAGGAGCCGATCGGGCGCTTGGGATCCTTGAGCCCCGTGCGGGAACGGCGGATGGCATCAGAAATGGCGTGTATCGCTTCATCCTGGCCGATGATGCGCTTATGGAGATATTCTTCCATGTGGAGCAGCCGTTCGGATTCATTTTGCAGCATCTGGCTGACCGGGATCCCGGTCCATTGCCCCACGATCTGGGCGACATCGTCCACATCAACGACTTCATCGAGCTTTTGGGCTGTTTCCCATTCGCTTTTCGTTTTTTCATAGGCTTCCTGGGCACGCAGACGTTCTGCTTTCAGTTCGGCGGCTTTTTCATAATTGCGTTCGTTACCGGCATTTTCCTCGTCTTCCATCATGCGGTCCAGTTTGGTCTTCATTTCCTTCAATTCCGGCGGAAGTGAGAAGAGTTTTACTCTCAGGCTTGCGGCGGCTTCGTCCATCAGGTCGATGGCTTTGTCCGGTAACTTGCGGTCGGTTACATATCTTGAGGAGAGACGTACCGCAGCTTCCAGCGCATCGTCTGAAAAGATGATCTTGTGGTGCTGTTCATAACGGTCCCTCAGGCCTTTGAGCATTTCCACCGTGACTTCTTCGGAGGGTTCTTCCACATAAACCGAGGCAAATCGACGTTCCAGTGCCGCATCTTTTTCGATATATTTATGATATTCGTCCAGCGTGGTGGCGCCGATGCACTGCAGCTCTCCGCGGGCTAAGGCCGGTTTTAGCATGTTGGAGGCATCGATGGCGCCCTGGGAGGAACCGGCGCCGATGACCGTGTGGAGCTCATCAATAAAAAGAATGATGGCGCCTTCAGATTTGCGCACTTCGTCGATCACGGCCTTCATGCGCTCTTCAAATTCACCGCGGAACTTTGAACCGGCAACCATTGCGCCCATGTCCAGGGAAAGTACAGATTTTCCGCTGAGGATTTCCGGCACGTCATTGTCGGCGATGCGCTGTGCGAGCCCTTCCACGATGGCGGTTTTCCCGACGCCGGCTTCGCCGATCAGCACGGGGTTGTTTTTTGTCCTGCGGCACAGGACCTGCATCATTCTGGTGATCTCTCCATCGCGGCCAATCACCGGGTCCAGTTTTCCGTCACGAGCAAGCTGCGTCAAATCACGGGAAAACTTGTCCAGTGCCTTATGGTTTGTGATTATTTTCCCTTTCCCTTTGGCGCCGGCGGCAACAGACCCTTTGCTGTTGCGGCTTTTCATGATGATTTCCAGAACCTTCACACGGGTGATGCCATATTCGTTGAGCAATGCCGCGACCGATGTTCCTTTCTCATTTAATATTGCCAGAAACAGATGTTCCGTACCGATCAGATCTTCCCCAAGGCGTTTTGACTCAGCATAGGCCTGGTCAAGGATCCTCCGGACATTGGGCGTGATAAAAATCTGTCCGGTGCCTCCTCCATAGATGTTGGCTTTCGTGGTCGTCCGGAGCAGGTAATCCAAACGGTCACAAAGTGTGCTGCTGGAAACATTCAATTCATCCAGAATCTGCTGGATCATCCCTTCCGGCTTTTCCAGCAGTCCCAAAAGGATGTGTTCTGTATCTACCTGATTCTGCTCATAACGCTGCAAAATTTCAATGGAGCGCTGTGCTGCTTCTTGTGCGCTGTCTGTAAATCTGTCAAATCTCATCATAATCTTTGTACCATCCTGCTAATCCCGGTAGACGGGTTTTTTCTATCAGGTAAATTTTAACTGATTCGTGTTAAAATACTGTTAAAATTATCAAAGATTATTTGTGCAATCTTTGAGCCAAATCAGATATAATAATCACCAGTTGGCAGTTTCAGGAGGTCGTATGAACTATTATGGCGCAATTGAGGCAGGCGGGACAAAATTTGTCTGCTCCATCGCATCCGATCCGGATCATTATGTTGAAGAGGTTCGTTTCCCCACCACAAAACCGGAGGAAACGATCGGCAGGACGATTGATTTCTTCAAAGAACAGATGAAGAAATATGAACTGAAATCGATCGGTGTAGCGTCTTTCGGTCCGATCGATCTTCATAAAAATTCCCCGACCTACGGTTATATCACCAGTACGCCGAAGCCGTTCTGGAAAGACACGGATCTGATCGGTCCGCTGGAGTCGGAACTCGGACTTCCCTGTGCCTTTGATACGGATGTGAACGGCGCTGCTCTGGCGGAGTACCGCTGGGGCAACCCGGAAAACGTCAAATCCCTGGTCTACTACACCATCGGGACCGGGGTCGGCGCCGGTGCGGTGATCGACGGGAAACCGGTTCATGGGCTGCTCCATCCGGAAGCAGGTCACGTGCTCCTGCGCAGAGACCCTGAGAAGGATCCCTATACCGGCCATTGTCCTTTCCATGGGGACTGTCTGGAAGGGCTGTGTGCGGGCCCTGCCATCAAGGACCGCTTTGGCATCAGCGCTGACCAGCTGGGCGAAGCCCATCCCTTCTGGGACGTTTTCGCAAACTATCTTGCCCAGACCTGTGTTGCGCAGATCCTGATGCTTTCACCGGAAAAAATCGTTCTTGGCGGTGGTGTGATGCACCAGGAACATGTTTTCCCGAAGATCCGCCGGGAGGTCCTGAGACTCCTGAACGGTTATGTCCAGGCCCCGGCCATCACAGAACGGATCGACTCCTATATTACCCCGCCGGTGCTGGGTGACCGTGCCGGCGCCTGTGGCGCCGTCGCGCTCGCGCAGTCTGCTGAAACCTTGTGAGCTTTGCTTGAGCGAATCACTGAACCCTGAACATGTTCCGTCAGCACGGCTTTCCTTTGAGCCGGATGTGCTGGATTTTGGAGAACTGAACAATGTCCGCGAGATCAAAGAGCGCGGGCAGGCTGTCCTGACGATTGAAAACCGGGGTGACCGGGTGTTGGTCGGGCAGATCAATGTTCAGGTAGGCTGGATCGAAGTCACCCCGAAAACCTTCCGGCTGAATCCGGGTGAAAGCAGCGCTCACGTTTTTTCGATCATCAAATTGTCCCCCACCGTTTGGACCACGCACCGTCTGGGATCGGATTTCATCGCTCTGATCAACAGCAACGGCGGGTCCGGAACGGTCGGGGGCTATTATTTTTCTCCGATCGAGGAAACCAGAAAGCAGGCAGCGGCACACCCGATCCGGAACAGGACATTTTTGATCCTTGGTTTGATTTTTGTGCTGGTTCTCGGCCTCCTGTCAGGGGCCGGACTGGTGCTGCGGAATGAAGACCGGGCGCTGCAGACACAGCAGGCAGCGGTTGAAATGGAACAGCTCCGCTCGACCATGGATGCCCGGGAGACTGCTATGGCGCCTACGGAAACACCATTGTTCGGTGTTTCCGATTACCTTGCCTTCAATGCTACAGCAGCGGCATACGGGGAGTCGCTGATCCTGAACATCACTACCGGTAACCAACCGACCAATACCCCCTGGCCGAGCGGAAAATATCCTACTCCCCAGCAGTTTATCATCACCTACTACACCTATCTCAACGATCGGAATTTCGATCAGGCCTGGTGGATGCTTTCGGAAAACATGCAGCGGAATTGCTGCTACAACGGTTCCGGTACGCCGATCGAGAATTTTCGCGCGCTGATGGCGGACGTCAGCCGTTATGATGTCACGCAGGCCTATCTGCAGGCGGAGGGGGTGAACCCGGCAGAAGTCCGATATGTGCTGACGAATTACAACCGGAACGGGACGATGGGCAACAGCGTCCTGACTGCCTACATCATTGATGACGGACAGCGGAATACGCTGCTTATCGATGAAATCAAATAAAATACGGAGCACACGGGATACAGCCCTGCTGTGCCGGCTGCGCGGCAGCATCAGAGCAGTCTCTGTGTGCTTTATCCTTACTGTCTGTTGAGAAATACATACCAGGGAATAAATAACTCGTTTTCCCTGCGCAGTTCCGGGTAGGGGACGATGAAGAAAAACGCGCGCTGCAGCATTTCCGTCTCACTGTCCAGATAATTCAGCTTCCAGATGTTGTCAAAATTTTCATAGGGCATTTCAATGATGCCGCCGATCTGCCATGGATCCAGGATGCGGACCAGATCCTCTTCCGGATCATAACCGGTCAGAACGGCCATGTGGTTGGAGCCAAAGGGCGTCCAGTTGACCTTGGTCAGGATGAGCAGCGGGCCGTAGCGTTCAAGGGCTGCAACCAGTTCCTCCTTTGAGCTGTTCTGCCGGACACCGAGGTAGTAGTCCATCAGCTGAAGGTCGTCTTCGGTGTCGAGAATGTTCAGCCCTGTATGGACATCGAACTGACCCTGCCGGACGTTTTGGTTGATCAGTTCCTGTGCGCCCATGGTGGGATAGGATTCTTTATAATCATGCCAGAAATCCAAAACCATCTGGACGCAGGCGGCCGTGCAGCCGGTGGTGATCTCAGCGCCGTTATATTTCAGACCGTATTGGCTCACATATCCGGGTTCGTACCACAAAGATCCATGAAAGAATTCCGGACCGAGTGTCGGCGTGGGTGAGGGCCCGAAGGTGGCGGTGAAGGTCGGGGTCGGTTCGGGTGTCGGCGTTTGAGTGGGAACCGGGGTGGCGGAAGGAGCGGGAGTGGTGCTGGAACGCAGCGTCTGTTCCGTAGAGATCAATGCTGAAATCGTCATTTCAACAGAGGCGGTTTTTTCGGCAGCTGTCCGCTGCTGCGGCAGTGAACAGCCGGCACAAAACAATCCGGTCAGAAAGACACCGATGATCAGCGGGAATAATCTGATTTTCATAAAAACAGTATGTGAGGGTGATTCAAATCGTTACACCGGAACCGGGCTAACGCACCATGATCTTGCGGGCAATGTCGATCCCGATCTTGTACAGCCCCGGGCGGAGTTCCTTGTCCGCTTCTTTGAGTTTTTCCCGGATGGGCAGATGCTGTGGACAGTGTTTCTCGCATTTTCCGCAGCCGATGCACTGGGAGGCAAAAGCCGGGACTTTGCGGAGGCCCATTCCCCGGGCGAACTCGAAGCGGACAGCGCTCTTTTTTTCATCTTCCATATACATCAGGTTGTAGTAGTGGAAGTTTCCGGGAATGTCCACACCCTGTGGACAGGGCATGCAGTAGCGGCAGCCGGTACAGCCGACTTTTTCACGGGAGCGGATGAAATCCCTGACCTGGCTGACCACAGCCTGGTCCGTTTCGTCAAAGCAGCCCGGGTGCGCATCAGAGGCGATCCGGCAGTTCTCCTCGACCATCTCCACGGAGTTCATCCCGGAAAGCACGCACATGATCTGCGGCTGGTCCCACAGCCAGCGGAGCCCGAGCTCGGCAGTGCTGTAATCCTTCCCGGCATCCCGGATGATGGCTTTGGCTTTTTCCGGCAGGTTGACCAGCTTGCCGCCCCGCAGCGGCTCCATGATGACCACGGGAATCCCTTTTTCTCCCGCATATTCCAGACCTTGGCGGCCTGCCTGGCTGTTTTCATCCAGATAGTTATACTGGATCTGGCAGAAATCCCAGTCGTATGCATCAACGATTTTCATGAACATCTCCGGGCCCCCGTGGTAGGAGAACCCGATGTTCCGGACGGAGCCTTCTGCCTTGCGTGCCCGGACCCAGTCCTCGATTCCCAGCCGCTGCAGGTTCTCCCATTCGGCATGATCGGTGAACATGTGCATCAGGTAATAGTCGATATGGTCGGTCCGAAGGCGCGAGAGCTCTTCCCGAAAGATCCTGTCAATGGCTTTTGAGCTGCGGATGATATATTGGGGCAGCTTGGTTGCCAGGTTCACTTTGTCCCGGCAGTGGTTTTCTGCCAGCACCCGGCCGACAAGCTCTTCGCTTCCCGGGTAGATATAGGCGCTGTCCAGATAGTTGACCCCGCGCTCGATGGCGAGCATCAGCTCGTGCTCTGACTTTTCATAGTCAAGGGAGCTTCCTTTTCTGCTGAAACGCATACAGCCGTAACCGAGCTGCGAAATTTGATTTCCGTATTTGTCTGACCTGTATATCATGCCGGTGCCATCCTTTCCGAGATATATTTATTGTACATCAAATCTTCGCTGCCACTGCTTTTCTGAGTCATTACGTTAGCTCATGTATTTCCTTTCTTTCACCGGAAATTATGGTATGCTTTAAGCGGTGGATATGCAGGGCTGGCCGGTGAGTCAGACTCTGATCCCTGAATGTCAACAATGGGAGAATGAAATATGGATAATGAAATGGAATTCGAAATCGATCTGCGGGATATGCTTTACCGTGTGCTGGTTCAGTGGCGCGTTATCCTTCGCGGCGCTGTTGTTATCGCCCTGTTATTATTCGGATACAAGCTTGCCACGGGTCTTCTTGCGAACCTTGACCCGGAAGCTCTGCTGAAAGCGCAGAACAAGTATCAGATCGAGCTGAATGATTATGAGGCGACCGGAGAACAACTGGAAACCAGAATCGAAAACTATCGTGAAGCCTCTGAGCAGCAGCAAATCTACAACGAAAAATCCGCTTTGATGGAAATTGATCCGATGAACAAATGGGTCGGAAATTTCGTTCTTTATATTGACGCAAAATATCAGATCGATCCAAACCTGACTTTTCAGAACACGGACCCGACCAACCGGATCCTGATGGCATATGGCGGTTATCTGTCCAGTGGGGAACTTTATACCGATATTCTTTCAAAGACTAACATTGTGGATGAAATTCGATTCCTGACGGAGATTCTTTCCAGATCTGTCAATACAGACTCTTCTACGATTACCGTCACCTGTGTTGGGAAAAGTGAGGCAGATGTTACAGAAATTTTAACTCTGGTGAAGCAAAAGCTGTTTGAGAGATATGATGTATATCAGGGTACGTTGGGAGAACACACGATTGAATTCCTGACTGAATCTCTTTATTCTACCATTGACCTGGGTTTGGATGAAACGCAGAAAAATAACCTGCTGAAGATCACCGATTATGCGAAAAAAATCGGTGAGCTGAACCTTGAGCTTGAAGAGTGGGAAAAGAGTCCGGTACCAAGAGCAAAATATGGCCTTTTCTACGTGATCAAACAATCCATTAAATTCGGCATTATCGGCGGTGTGGCCGGTGTGTTTGTGATGGCCGGTTATTTCGCGATGGCCTATGTCTTCAGCCGGTCCATGAAGACGGACAGTGACTGGAACATCCTCGGCATTACGGTGTTGGGAAACCTCTGGCGTGTCAAACCTGATATAAAGCAGAATCTGTTTGAAAAATGGCTTGAAAAATTGCTGAGAAGGAGTGGTTTGGATAAGGTCATCATCGAAGGGATCGGCGGCAGAAACTGGAAGAACGATGAGGAAACTCAGGATCGGCTGATCGTCAACAACCTTGGCGGGGTTTTGAAAGAAAAGAACCTTTCCAGTGCGATTTTTGTCAGCGCTATGGACGATGCAAAAGCTGCAGAACTTGTGAAGAACCTCGACAAGGTTGACAGCAAGACACCTTATGTCTTTGCCGGTAATGTCCTTGAGGATCCGGAAACTGTGAAAAAACTGGGCGATACGCAGGATGTCATTCTGCTCGGAAAACGTTATGAAACGAAGATCGATGACGTGCAGAAGATCCGTACGCTGCTCTCCGCCTTCGGTAAATCGATTGTCGGCTCTGTTGTCATAGAGGATATCGGATAAACCGGTATTGAGGGAAAATAAAGCCGGGAAACTAATCATGTGATTACGTGGTTTGGTTCCCGGTTTTTATATTCTTGGAAATATCCGCTCCCGGTTGTTCAAGAGCGGATATTTGTCTGTCTGCTGATTGCAGACGAAAGTTTTCAGAGGTTGATATACACGGTCAGTCCGACGAAAACCAAAAGGGTCACGAGCGTGGAGAAGGATATTGAAGTGGAGACATAATCCCTGTGCCCTTCAAATTTTCCGAACATCGGGATGGCATAGGAACCGGGCAGGCTGAATGCGAGAATCAGCGCCACCATGGTTTCTTTGCTGTAAGGGATAAAGCGGAAAATGATCAGGCAGCTCACCACGCAGAAAGCCCACATCGCGGCGAAGCGGGTGAAAATTGTGAAAAGCACCGGTTTCCGGAGGTCATCCCGCAGTGACAGGTCATACCCCAGCGTGATCAGGATCAGCAGTCCGGCCGGGTTTGTAAGAAAACTGACCGTTGACTGGTAAATGCCGTTGAAGGAAGAATTGCTGATCAGTGTATCCACACCCAAAAGACCGAGGGCGATCCCGATCACCATCGCGAGGAACGTCGGAGAAAGCACGGCATTTTTGAGTATCTTTCGAAAATCTCCATCGCTGCCGTCAACGGATTGCAGGATCGGGATCACGATGAGAAAAAGGAACACGGTGTGTGCTACATCGATGATTGCCATGTCACTGGTGCCGCGGGTGCCGTATAGCATCGCCAACAGCGGGTAACCGATCGTACCGCCTTCAATGGTGGCAAAGACAAAGGGATAATATTTTGCCCGTTTCGGGATGAAGCGTCTCAGTACAAAGCCGAGACCGAACTCAGCGAGCACTGCCACGAAGAAGACGATGATGATCGCCATGGCGTCTTTGGAATAATCCGCGAACATGAAGGCATTGAGCAGAATGACCGGCAGCATGAACTTGCTGACGATGGTTTTTATTGCCGCGGAGCCGCTGTCGTTCATCATGTTCTTCTTGCGCATCAGGATGCCGATGGAAAACGCGATGGCGATCGGTAAAATCATTTCAATAACAGAGACTATCATCTTGTTTCTCCTTTTGTTCGATTTACAGGGTCCCTTCTATTTTAACGTAGAATCATCCGTGATGCTGTGTTTTATGCTATTATTATCCTACAGAAAAATACATAAGAGAGGGGAAGGCTGAAGGCGCGAGCTGAAACTTTTTCTCAATGTACATCGTCTAATCGGATGTGACAGAAGTCATGGGAAAGGAAAAAATCATGAAAAAACTCTTTGTGTTGTTTATTGCTCTGGTCATGCTGTTGACAGCTGCCGCTGTACAGGCTGAATCGAAAATCACTGTCAGCGGGACCGGCGAGATTCGCGTCAGTGCGGATACCGCAGTCGTTTCCCTGGGCGTCAATGCCCGTGATAAAGACGTACTGAAAGCCCAGCAGAAGGTGAACGAATCCATCGCTGCCATTCGGACTGCGCTGACCGAACAGGGCGTCAATGAGGAGAACATCAACACGGAATTTATCAACATCTACGTCACCTACGATTACCAAAACGATCAGGAGACGGTCGAAGCCTACAACGCCAGTTCCACCCTGGCCATCAAAGTCACGGAGATGGAAAAAGTCGGCGCCCTGATCGATGCAGCCTTTGCCTCCGGTGCGAACACCCTGAACGGTATTTCCTTCTCTGCCTCCGACACCGGGGATGCCAAAGCCGAAGCGCTGCAGGAAGCCGTTGCTGATGCCAAAAAGAAGGCTGATATCCTTGCGGAAGCATCCGGACTGACCATCACCGGCATTGAAAAAATTTCTGAGGACGGTGTTTATAGCTTTGAAAACAACATCGGGAATGTTTATGCCAAGATGGCGGTGGCAGATGCGGGTACAGGTTCCGGGACTGTTGTGCAGGCCGCAAAGCTGATCATCAGTGCGTCGGTAAGCATCACATATTCGGCTGAGTAACAGCCTTTTTATCCCATCAGGCAAAGGGCTGTGCCTCGAAAAATATGAATTTTTTGCGCAGCGCGGGGAAATGTCCCCGCGCATTTTTTGCCAGGTACTTCCCCGGATTCAACCGATTTTCCGCAGCAGGGTGACCCCGGCGCTCACCTCTTTACTGATCGTTTCGACCTCTTCCCCGGTGTTTTCCTCATCCAGCGTCAGCCGGAGGGAGCCCTTTGCCAGCTCAAAGGATCTGCCGAGTGCGAGCAATACATGGCTGGGCTCCATGGATCCGGCCGTACAGGCGGAGCCGGACGAGGCGGCGATTCCCTTTTCATCCAGGATCATCAACAGCGCCTCCCCGTCAATGCCTTCGAAAGAAAAGTTGACATTTCCGCTCAGCCGCATTTCTGCATCACCGTTCAGGTACGCACCCGGGATCTTTGCTAAATTCCGGATCAGCGTGTCCCGAAGCGAGGAGATGCGCTGCTGCTTGAGCGGGAGATCCTTCAGCGAATCCTCCAGCGCCGCAGCCATGCCGACGATTCCCGGGACGTTTTCCGTCCCGGCCCGCCGACCCTTCTCCTGGGCGCCGCCATGGATGAGGCTGCTCAGCGGGGTCCCGCGGCGGCAATAGAGAAGGCCCACCCCTTTCGGACCGTGGAATTTGTGCGCGGAAAGAGAAAGCATGTCCACATCTTCCTCTCTCAGGTTGAGAGACAGATGACCGACGGCCTGGACCGCGTCCGTATGGAAAAGGACACCTTTTGAGCGGCATCCTGCCCCGATCTCCGAGACGGGCTGGATGGTCCCGATCTCGTTGTTGGCATACATGACCGTCACCAGGCAGGTATCGGAACGAACCGCATCCATGACCTGCTCCGGGCTGAGGATCCCGTTCGGTGGCACTTCGAGCAGGGTGATCTCAAAGCCTTCAGTTTTCAGCCGGTCGAGGGTGTGCAGGATTGCATGGTGTTCGAAGGCAGTTGAGACGATATGCTTTTTCCCGGATCGGGCGCCGAGCGTGGCAGCAGAGCGCAGCGCCTGGTTGTCGGCTTCCGTCCCACCGGATGTAAAAATGATCTCATTCGCCTGACAGCCGAGTAAGGCAGCGATCTTTTCCCTTGCGTCTGTCAGCGCCTGGTAAGCTTCCTGTCCGGCGCTGTGCAGGCTGGAAGGGTTCCCGTACACCTCAGCCAAACACGCGGTCATTGCCTCCAGCGCGGGGCGGCTCATTTTGGTTGTCGCGGCATTGTCAGCATAAATTTTCATAAACGTCTCATGATCCTTTCCATAAATTATAATTTGTCATCAGGTAGGTGAAAAATAATTATTATGGCGTAACCTGTCAGAACCAGGGCGACGCGTCACGAGATACAGCCCTGCTGTGCGGGCTTTGCCGCAGCACCAGAGCAGTCTCCGTGTGCTTCGTATTGAACAGATACATTATGGCGCCGGTTTGAAAACCGGGATCGGTGCGTAGTATGGAAAAGGAGTGCGAAAATGGCGAAAGTGATCGTTGGGATGTCCGGGGGTGTCGACAGTGCGGTGGCGGCTTACCTGCTGAAGGAAGCGGGACATGAAGTCATCGGTATGACGCTGCGAACGGACAGCCGGGACGGACGCTGCTGCGAGATCGATGACGCACGCCGTACTGCCCGGAAGCTGCAGATCCGTTATTACGCGCCAAACGTGATCGATGTCTTTGACGAAAAGGTCAAGCAACCCTTTTTTGCGTCCTACCTTCGCGGAGAAACGCCCAACCCCTGCGTCGAATGCAACCGCTGTGTCAAATGGGATCGCCTGCTTCACTATGCCGCGGCACTCGAGGCAGATTATGCTGCCACAGGGCATTATGCTTCGGTGGTTCGGCTGGAAAACGGCAGATACACGGTCCGGCAGGCTGATCATGCCGAAAAGGACCAGACCTACATGCTGTACCGGTTGACCCAGGAGCAGCTGGCGCATACGCTGATGCCGCTGGGAAAATACAGCAAACCCGAAGTCCGCCGCATGGCTGAAGAAGCCGGGCTTGGTGTGGCACAGAAACAGGATTCACAGGAGATCTGCTTCGTCACTGAAGGCAGCTACGCGGACTACATCCTCAATGACCCGAACCTTACCGTCCCCGGGGAGGGAAACTTCATTGCCGAAGACGGGACGATCCTCGGAAAACACCGGGGCATCATCCATTACACGGTAGGGCAGCGTAAGGGATTGATCGCAGCAGGTTATCTGATCTATGTGAAAGAGATCCGGGCGGAAAGCAATGAAGTCGTGCTGGGGGAGGAAAAGTCGCTTTATACCACAGAGGTGCGCTGTGACCGGCTGAATTTTCTGAGCATTCCCGGACTGACGCCCGGTGAGACGCTCCGTGCCCGTGTGAAGATCCGCTACCATCACGCCGGTGAACAGGCTTCCCTTCTCCCGGACGGTGAAGGGAACGTGCGCATCCTCTTCGACGCTCCTGTCCGGGCAGCCACGCCGGGACAGTCGGCGGTCTTTTATGATGATCAGAACCGCGTCATCGGCGGCGGGATCATCAAAAAATAAAAGTATCTATCCAGTACAGAGTACATGGAGACTGATCTTAGCCTGCTCCGAGCGGTTCAGGCTTCGTCTGGTCTATATATGCGAAGCAGGAACTTCTCTGTTTTGAAGAGTGCACAGCAGGGCTGTATGCAGTGGTGCGCTGTTGGATATTGAACAGATATAATGTAACAATTTGTAGAAAATGTAACATTTTTACGAAGGAAATTGTGTCGGGGAGAACGGTTTTCCGGAGGTACGCCATGTGTCGGATGAAACAATTCCAATGTTATCAGGTATCAATTTTCCGAATAAATATTGAGAAATATTAATTTGTGGTAAAATAGGTTTAAATGTAACAATTTCTACAATATGTTAACTTTTGAATCAGATGCTTGATTTCAAAGGGAAGATGACACCGCAGAAAAGAATTGTTACAACACATCCGGCGGCAGATCGTACATCCGCCCCGGGAAGAGGGAGAGAGAACAGTCCTTATGTGGTATGTGCTCCGGACAAGCGAAGGGAATGAAGAGTCCACGCGGCAGATGATTGAAACGCACATAGACCGCCGGCTGTTCACGCGCTGCATTGTCCCCTACCGGAAAAAGCGCCATTTCCATCAGGGCCGGAGCTGGGTCATCCAGCAGCTGCTCTTCCCCTCCTATGTTTTTATCGAAACAGATCATATCGACGAGTTCATGAAACGGATCCAATGGTATCCGGGACGGAACATGATGCTGACGACGGACGAGCTCTGCTGCCCGATCTATTCAGAAGAGGAATATTTCCTCACGAAACTCCTCAATGAGCAGGATGTCATCGATATCTCGGAGGGCTACGTCGAGGGCGACCGGCTCCACGTCATCTCCGGTCCGCTGGTGGGACAGGAGGAGCATATCAAGAAGGTGGTCTGGCGAAACGGTGTAGCGATTTTGGAGATGAACTTCTTCAACCGTACGAACCGGATCCGGCTCGGATTGGACAAAACGGACGGAAGACGTTAGACATTAGACGTTAGGTATTGGGGAATAGGGAGCAGGAGTTAAGAATTAAGAAGTAAGAATTATGAGTTAAAGATGAAGCTGGGATGTAAAGAACATTGCCTAACCCCTGAATCCTGACACCTGACGCCTGAAACACATGAAGCTGAGGCTGACCGCCGTTGTTATATTCACGGCATAAGCGGAAGCGGAGAGAGTTTATTTTTTTTGCGGCTTAAACGCGCCGCAAGGGGCGAAGCTATGTCCGGCACCATCGGTGACGGAGAGAGCTGAAGCTCCTGCTCCGCATATAGTAGCTTTCTTATTTCTTATTTCTTATTTTTCGATGTACTACGTTCTTTGGACAACAACCGGCAAGGAAGAAAAGACGCGGCAAATGATCGGCGAATTCGTGGATCCGGCACTTTACACCCGCTGCGCCATTCCCTACAAACTGAAACGCCATTATTTCGGAGGCAGCAGCCGGCTGGTCAAGATGCTGCTCTTCCCCTCCTATGTTTTCGTGGAGACGGACCGCATCGGTGAATTCGTGCAGTCCATCAGCTGGTTCCCCGGTTTTAACGTGGTCCTGCATACGGATGATTTTTACTGCCCGATCTACAGGCACGAAGAATATATCCTCACGAAGCTGATCAACGATCACGACATCATCGACATCTCCGAGGGCTTTATGGAAGGGGATCAGGTGAGAGTGACTTCCGGCCCCCTTGTCGGACAGGAAGGGAACATCAAACGGGTCAACCGCCGGAAGAGAATTGCCGTCCTCGAAATGCACCTCTTCAACCGTACGACCGAGGTCGCCCTCGGACTGGAACTCGTTTCGAAGTCAGAAATAAGAAATAAGAAATAAGAAATCTCTTAGCTCCTTGTTCTTTACTACTTACTACTTACTACTTACTATCCCCTAAGAAAAAATGTACAAACGCTCCGTGCAGGGATGGCTGAAGCACCTGGATTTTATCCTCCTCGATGCCATTGTACTGCAGATTTCTTACATCCTCGCCTACTGCATCCGTCACGGATGGCAGCACCTGCCTTATGACATCCAGGTCTACAGGACGCTTGCGATTGTCCTGTTCATTGTTGATATTCTGGTCGCGGCGCTGTTCAGCACGATGCACAATGTTTTACGGCGCGGTCCATGGAACGAGTTTGTTCAGACGCTCAAGCAATGCGCGCTGGTGCTCGTGCTCATGACGCTCTATATGTTCTCGGTTCAAACCGGGGATGCTTACAGCCGCATTACCATCTACCTGACCGCGGGCTTTCATCTGATCTTCGGCTACCTGACCCGGCTCGCGTGGAAACCGCTCGTTCGTAACCTCAGTCGGAGCCGTGCCAAGCGGACGATGATCCTGGTGGCTGACGAGGCCTGTGTAGAAAAGATCGTCAGCAAAGCGGATGAGATCGATGGCTTTGATTATACTGGACTGGTCCTGACGAACCGGGACGCGGAAGGGAAAACGATTGCCGGGCTGAAGGTCGTGGCGAATATGACTAACGCTGCGGAGTATATTTGCCGCGAATGGGTGGACGAGATTTTTGTCTATACCAGTTTGTTTCTGGAAACAGAATCTGACGTGCAAGGCCCGGAAGCTCAATCAAAAGAAAGCACCGGCATTGATCTGCTGCTGGAACGCTGCCGGCAGATGGCCATCCCGATCCACATCCGGCTGCCGCTTTCATCCTTCGGCGGGAAGAGCTTTATTGAGAAAGTTGGCGGATTTGACGTGCTGACGACGACGGCTAATTACGCCTCTCCGCTGCAGCTGGCGCTGAAACGCGGGCTGGATATCATCGGTGGGATCTTCGGCAGCATCGCCGCGCTGATCGTGATGGCTATTGTCGGCCCGAAGATCAAAAAGGAATCGCCGGGACCGATCCTGTTCAAGCAGACCCGTATTGGGAAAAACGGCAAACCTTTCACCTTCTATAAGATCCGCTCCATGTACATGGACGCAGAGGAGCGGAAAAAAGAACTGTTGCAGCAGAACCGGGTTGCGGACGGTATGATGTTCAAGCTGGATTTTGACCCGCGCATCATTGGCAACCGGGTTGAAGACGGAAAACAGGTGACGGGGATCGGTGAGTTTATCCGGTCAACGAGTCTGGATGAATTTCCACAGTTCTTTAACGTGCTGATGGGTCAGATGAGTCTGGTCGGAACCCGTCCGCCGACGGTGGATGAGTGGGAGAAGTATAAGTACCATCACCGGGCGCGGCTCGCGTTCAAGCCGGGTATCACCGGACTCTGGCAGGTCTCCGGCCGCAGCCGCATCACGGATTTCGAAGAGGTGGTGAAGCTGGATACGGACTATATCCAACACTGGAGCATCGGCCTGGACCTGAAGATCCTTGCCATGACTGTTAAAGCTGTCTTCAAAAAAGACGGCGCAATGTAGCTTATTCTACAATTTATTTCAACTGCTAACTGATTTCTCTAATTATGAAAAAGATCCTTCACATTTCAAAATACTATTTTCCCTTTCGCGGCGGAACTGAACAGATTGCCCGGGATTGTGTGAATGCTTTGAAGGATGATAATGAACAGATCGTTTTTTGTTTTAATGATGGAAAAGAAGATAAAACAGATGAAGTAGATGGAATTGAGATCATTCGTGCCGGATGTTTTGCAAAAGTGGCATCCCAGTCTTTATCAGGATCCTATGGAAAGCTTTTGAAAACAACGATTGCACAATTCCGGCCAGATATCATCATATTTCATTATCCGAATCCCTTTGCGGCTTTTTTTCTGTTGAAATATTTACCTGAGAAATGCAAGCTGATTATCTATTGGCATCTTGATATTGTCAAACAAAAAATTCTGAAACTTTTCTTCATCGGACAAAATAAACAACTGATCAGTCGGTCAGATGTATTGATAGCGACCAGCCCCAATTATATTGACGGAAGTCCTTATTTATCTTCTGTCAGAGAGAAATGCGTAGTTGTTCCAAACTGTATCAATGAATCCCGATTAACGATTTGAAAATGAATTCGAAAAAAGCTGAAGAAATCAGGCAGGAAAACGCCGGAAAAATCATATGTTTTGCCGTAGGACGTCATGTTCCATATAAAGGCTACGAATATCTGATCAAAGCATCGAAATATCTTGATGATCGGTTCCGTATCTTCATCGGCGGAACAGGTCCACTGACAGATGATCTGAAAGCACAGGCTGCCGGAGATGAAAAAATCTCCTTTTTGGGCAGAGTCAGTGATGAAGATCTGATCGCATACTATCAGGCGATGGACATCTTCTGTTTTCCCTCGATTACCAAAAATGAAGCCTTTGGGATCGCTCTCGCCGAAGCCATGTATTTCGGAAAGCCTGCTGTTACTTTTACCATACCGGGCTCAGGCGTTAATTATGTCTGTCTGAACGGTGAAGATGGAATTGAAGTTCCCAATCGGGATGTAAAGGCATATGCGGATGCAATGAAACAACTCGCATCAGACGAAAGCTTAAGACGGAGAATGGGTAAAGCAGGAAAAAAACGGGTCAAAGAAAATTTTCTTGACGGACAATTTCGTGAAAACATTCAGCATCTTGTTCGGGATCTATAAGGTTTGTTGTTGTGATTAATGGAAAAATAATCGGGATTGATGCCCGGATGATCGAAATGTCCGGTATCGGGACTTATATTCAGCACCTGATGGGACAGGGTATATATGATTATGCAATAGGTTCGGAAGAACTTATACGGAAATATGATAGGGATGTAAAAATCATTCCTTTTGATGCACCGATCTATTCACCCAAAGAGCAGATGTTATTTCCGAACAAAGCGGTTATTGCAGTTGGAATCGATTTGATGCACTTTCCTCATTACAATGTGCCGCTAACCTATCGCGGTCATTATGTTGTGACCGTTCACGATTTGATCCATCTGATCTTTCCGGAATATCTGGGGAGCAGAGCCAAATATTGGTATGCAAAATTCCTGATGACACAGGCGATCCGGAGGTCTGATCATATATTTACAGTTTCGGAAAATTCCAAAAAAGATATTCAGAAATATTTCGGAACTCCTGATAAAAAAATCACTGTTACCTATAACGGTGTTGACGAAGATTTCTGCGTCAAAGAGAAATCCGAGATTGATTATCTTTACGATAAATTTGATATTCCGAGAGACAAAAAACTGATACTTTTTGTTGGCAATCTGAAACCGCATAAAAACCTCAGTACGCTGCTGGAAGCGGTCAAATTGATGGATCGGGATAATGTGATGCTTCTCTTGGTCGGAAAAGCATTCAAAAACATGGATCTGGAAAAACAGGAAGAAGAACTCGGCATAAAGCAGCAGGTGATCCATACAGGTCTGGTCACTAAAGAAGAATTGATTGATTTCTATAACCTTGCTGATGTTTTTGTCTTTCCCTCTCTCTATGAGGGATTCGGCATCCCTCCCCTCGAGTCTATGTCATGCGGGACACCTGTGGTTGCTGCAAATAATTCATCAATTCCGGAGGTAGTCGGTGAGGTGGCAATTTTGGTTGATGGTAAAAACTCTGAACAAATATCAACCTCAGTTTCCATGTTGATCGATGATTCACAAATAGCAGGTGAATATAGCAAAAAAGGTCTAACTCGTCGTGATGATTTTTCATGGAACCAAACTCAAAAAATTGTGAAAGAAACATTAGCTGTACTGTAGTTATGATAAAGTCTATTGTTTTTTTTATTCAAAATATGAGCAGACCCGCAGGAAGCGAGAGAGTAACATCGCTTATTGCAAATGAGTTGGTTAAACGAGGATATCAGATATCAATTTTGAGTATATGCGGCGATAATACAAGTTTCTATCCTCTGGATAAATCAATTCAGTTGGACACAATTATTGATAAAGAAGATGTAAACAACAGAAAAGAGTTTTTTAGTGTATTATGCGGACTTCAGCGATATTATAAAATTCATAATACGGATTTGGTAATTGATATTTTTGCATCATTGAGTATTTACACGATTTTGCTGAAAATTTTTTATGGTTATAAGAATCTGACTTGGGAACATTTTAACTATACTGTGAATACCGGTATGAATAAAATTGGGAGACAGTTAGCTGTTAGGTTTTCTGACCAGATTGTTACACTGACTAACACCGATAAAGAGTTCTATGAGAGGAATAACAGGATCAGAGGCAGGATTGATTATATCTATAATCCCTCTCCTTATCAGAATGTTGTCCCGGATAAAGAGCGAAAACCGTATGTCATGTCTGTTGGAAGGTTGACTTACCAAAAAGGTTTTGACAGACTGATTAAAGTTTGGAAACTGGTAGAGTCAAAGTGTGATTGGAAACTGCTTATCTTCGGAGAAGGAGAAGATAAACTGGAACTTCAGAAACAAATAGATGAGGCGAGCGTAAAGAGGGTCAAACTCATGGGTGCGGTTAAGAATATCGATGATTATTACAAACAAGCATCTATATATGTATCGACCGCTCGTTATGAAGGGCTTCCTATGACCATGATCGAAGCGCAATCATTTGGTCTTCCGATTATATCCTTTGATTACGATACTGGTCCTAAAGAAATAGTTGCCAATGATGTAAATGGAATTATTATCCAAAAAAGCACAGAACAGGAAATGATTGAGAGCATTGCAGAAAAACTTCTTTCTTTAATGAATGACAAAAACAGGATGAAGAAATATTCTATAGAATCTTTCAATGCTTCAAAAAGATTTACAACAGAAGAAATAATGAAAAAGTGGATAGAAATACTGCATAGGATGAAATAATAAAATATGGCTCCGTATTTGGTGACTTTTACATCTTCTTTTTTTGTTGCATGGATGGCAGAAAAAAAAATAATTAATAAAAAGAACAAATTTTTTTCCATATCATGCTTGATATTTGCAATGGTTCTTTTATCAATACTTGCTGCGTTGCGAGGCGATACAATTGGCACAGATATAAAAACGTATGTTATTAAATATTTTGATGAGGCTGGAAAATATGATAGTTTTATCTCATATCTATCATGTTATCCGTCGGAATATGTAGAACCCGGATATAAATTATTTACTTTTGTAATTTCAAGATTTACAAACGATTTACATTTTCTTCATTTTGCAATTTGTGTGTTTGAACTTTCCTTTGTCTGTGCTTACTTATGGGAAAACAGACAAAAAATGTCAATTTCTATTGGCCTGTTAGTGTTCATGTTAATGCAATACAATATTTGTTTTAATGCGATTCGGCAAAGCATGGCTGTATGTATATGTCTTTATTCCTTTAATGCTGCCAGAGACAGGAACCTTAAAAAGTTTATTATTTTAATGCTTGCAGCTATGTCTTTTCACAGAAGCTCTCTGCTTATGGTTATAACGTATCCATTAGCAATA
Organism: Flexilinea sp.; assembly: GCA_017432685.1. Lineage (GTDB taxonomy): Bacteria > Chloroflexota > Anaerolineae > Anaerolineales > Anaerolineaceae > Flexilinea. The sequence continues at coordinate 22,538 of JAFRIR010000148.1, forward strand.
ATATTTAATAAATGCACTTTAAGAGAAAAGACGAGGTTAATTTGGATTCTTGCATTAATGTCAGTTTTTGTTTTAACCTTTATCAATACTATTGTGGCTTTCTTCATTAATTCGGGAGTCTTTCCCGTGAAATTCTCTCATTATATTGGAGAAAGGTATTCCGTTTCACGCCTCAGTGCTTTGTTTTTTGCTTTTCCGGCTATTCTTATTTTTATCCTATACAAAAAAAATTTTTTTAAAATAGATTCCTTCAATGCGGTTTTAGTACTATATATCGTATTATGGCCTATTTTAGCCCAGCTTGACAGTGTATCTGATCAATTTGGCAGAATGGCATTTTTTTTCAACATTGCAAACATTGGTTTTTATTCCCAACTTCCGGCAATACAAAAGTTATCGAATAACAAATTTAATTTCCTGATTATCAGACCTTTAGTTGCCGTTTTCTTGATAATTTATTGGTATGTTTCGTTTAATATATGGGGTGTCGGTGAAACAATACCTTATATGATTAGCTTCTAAGGTTTTTCTTTATGCTTTTTTCAATTATCGTCCCCGTATATAATGTTGAGAAATATATCAGAGAGTGTCTGGATTCCATCCTAAATCAACAATTCAGAGACTTTGAATTGATACTGGTTGATGATGGATCGACAGATAGCTCCGGAAAAATCTGCGATGAATATGCTGAGAACTTCCCTTGTGTCACAGTTTTACACAAAGAAAATGAAGGCTTGCTGCTGGCACGCCGGACCGGGCTTAAAGCAGCAAAAGGCGATTATGTAATGCACTGTGACTCGGATGACTATTATGCACCGACAACACTGGCTGAGGTAAGAAAAGTGATTCAGGAAAAATATCCTGATATGGTAATGTTTGGTTACAATGTCGTTGATGATGACCATCGGGTTTTTGAAGAACACTATGATGTATTTCCGGATCATACTTTTTTTGAAAAGACTGATAAAGAAAAACTGCTCGTAAAACTTTCGACCACTACATGGCTGAATAATATGGTTACCAAAGCAACAAGGAGAGAATGTATAGATATCGAAGAAGATTATTCTGAGTACAGATCAATAAAGATGGGAGAAGACCTTTTTCAGGTAATCCCCCTGGTTAGAAATTGCACAACATTTGTATATATATCAAAACCGCTCTATTTTTATAGATCTAATCCGAAAGGGATGTCAAAGAATATCACCAGAAGTTATCTGGATAATCATTTTCTTGTGTCTGACAGATTGTATAAATTATTAAAAGACAATAAAGTGACTGATAACACGATGATGGGCTTTTACAATCGTTATGTGAAGGATTTGTATAAATACTTATTAAGATTCCTAAAACAAGGATTAGACAAAACAAAATTTTTAAATACATATCAATTAATCGAAAACGATCCTATTTTTATCGACGCTAAAAAAAATAAAGAAAAATGGAATATAGAAAATAGATTATTATATTATTTAATTAAACCGGAAAACTATACATGTGTAAAAATCCTGGCTAAAAAGATATTATATAAAAAGCTTTGATAATTTGATAAATAAGAAATTTTATTATGAATAGCTTATACTATATTTATCTTTCTTTATATATAAACGGAAAACTATTATATCCGGGAGTAAAAAACAAAATAAAAGCACAAATTGATATTTTTGAAAGATATGGTTTTGATATATTTGAAATTCAATTAATGATAAAAAAAATGAATCCGATTTTGAAAAGATTACCGTTTATATCCGGATTCTATAATTGGACAGATTCATTAATTAAAATCAAAAATCCGAAATTTATTTATTTACGACATGTTTATGTTGATTCCGGCAATATCAAATTCTTCAAAGAGATTAAATCGAAATATCCCGAAGCAAAAATATTATTAGAGCTTCCGACTTATCCTTATGAAAAAGAGCGTTTTCAGATAAAAGGGATCAAATCTTTATTTGGTTTCCCTTTTTTACTAAAAGATCGTTATTATCGTAAATTTTTCTCCAAATATGTCGATCGTATTGTAACATATTCGACTGATGATGAGATTTTTGGTATTCCAACAATTCGAATTCAAAATGGGATAGATGTGACCTCTTTCCATGTAATAAAGCCCAGACCGGACGATGATGAAATTCGCCTGATTGCTGTTGCTACCTTACAGGATTACCACGGTTATGAAAGAATTATTGAAGGATTGCACTTCTATTATGAAAATGGCGGGAACCGGACAGTCAAATTTCTTATCGTTGGTGAAGGACCTGCCGAGCAGCAGTTGCGGGCTATAGTTAATCAATATCATCTGGATAAAATTGTTGTATTCTATGGGAAGAAAACCGGTAAAGAATTGAGTGAAATTTATGATCAGGCAGATATAGGCATGGGATCTTTTGGTTTATATAAAAGAGGCACATCTTATTCGTCGGGATTGAAAATACGCGAATATTTAGCGAGAGGAATACCGGTTATTTCTGGTTGTGATGAAGACCTTTTTCTCCATGAAAAAAATGATTTTTATTTACAATTCGCAAATGATAATTCCCCAATTAGTATTCCTGAAATTATAAAATTTTATGATAATTTATTGAATGGGCAAACGAAAGAAGAAATCTCAATTAACATAAGAAGATTTGCAGAACACAACGTAGATTTATCAAATACATTTAAACCGGTTATTGAATATTTGCTTGAAAAATAACCATATTATACAAATTTTCAACAGAATTTTGTAAAGTATTATCTGACTATACTATCTTTTTTCCTTTTTTGTAAAAACTTATTGAGGATAATTATATGAAATATGCCCTGATTGGTTGCGGACGTATTTCGCCGAATCATATTGAAGCGGCGAAAAACAATTGTCTTGATTTTGTTGCGATGTGTGACATCAAACCGGAAATTATGCAGGAAAAGTCAGAGAAGTTTGACTTGAAATCTATCAGACAATATACTGATTATAAAGAACTTCTTGAAAAAGAGCAGCCGGAACTGGTTGCTATCGCCACCGAATCCGGTAATCACGCGAAGATCGCTCTTGATTGCATTGCCGCCGGATCCAATGTCATCATCGAAAAACCTATCGCTCTGTCCCTTGCTGATGCGGACGAGATCATCAAAGCCGGGAGAGAAAAAGATGTGGTCGTCTGCGCGAATCATCAGAACCGCTTCAACAAGTCGATCCAATACATCCGTAAAGCGCTGGAAGAAGGAAGATTCGGCAAACTTTCCCACGGAGCAGCTCATATCCGCTGGAACCGGGGAAAAGGGTACTATGATCAGGCTCCCTGGCGCGGAACCTGGGCGATGGACGGTGGCTGTCTGATGAATCAGTGCATTCACAACATTGACCTGCTCCGCTGGATGATGGGTGACGAGATCGAGGAAGTCATGGCATATACCGACCAACTTGAACATCCCTATCTGGAAGCGGAAGACCTTGGACTTGCGCTGGTCAAATTCAAAAACGGATCCTACGGCCTGATCGAAGGAACTACCAATATCTACCCCAAAAACCTTGAAGAGACCCTATATATTTTCGGCGAAAAAGGCACTGCAAAAGCTGCCGGAACCAGCGACAATATCATCGAAGAATGGCGATTCGCGGATGGTCTCGATGATCCTGAAGAGGTGAAAGCGAAATTCCGGGAAAATCCGCCGAATGTCTATGGATTCGGACACACACCGCTTTATGCGGATGTGATCGATGCGATCCAAAATCATCGTGAACCAAAAGTTGATGGCGAAGCCGGCAAACGGGCGTTGGAGCTGGTTCTTGCAATTTACAAATCCGCAGCCGAACACCGCCCGGTAAAGCTGCCGCTGGAAAACTGTTCAACACTCGATTTTGTGGGAAGATTTGGAAAATCTGAGAATTAAGAAATACTTTATCTTGACTTTTTCTCCTGGATTACTGTAAAATAAATACAGTAA
>JAFRIR010000149.1 GCA_017432685.1 Flexilinea sp.
AAAGGAAAGAAATAAGCAAGAAAGGGGGCTGATATTAGCCGAAAATCGTCAAAATAAAGGAATAATTCCGACAATCAAATGAAAAATGGGGTTATCCTCGTTTAATCGTCGATAAATGGCTAATAATCAGCGTTTCCTTAAATGTGGTTTATCATCATCTTTTTCAGAGTCTGAAGTTCAATTAGCTAATAATATATGGCGTTTATCCTATTATGTAGATGAATTTGGCTTGCCTTCCAGGCAAGCGTATATAAAAAATATGGAAGACATTGTCGGAACGTTCAATAATTCCGCAACGTCAAAATCCAAGCTTAAAGTTGATTTACTTGTCGATGAATACAGTATTTCATTCAAGTTATACGAATATGGACGAAGTTTAGTTAAAAATTCTTCAGCTAGAAATACTGATTTTTAAAAAATAATTATGCTTGACTCACAGAATCATAAAACTTCTTTTGAAGGAAATATGAATCCAAATAGTGATAGAATTGGCTTGCTTCTTTATCGACAAACAGTCTTAGATGCATTGCTGCAAAATGGTTCGGTAAGTTTTTATATTGAAAAAAAGGATCGTCCTACAACAAATTATACTTTTACAATATCTGCCGACAATGGTTTTCCTATGGCATATAAATTATTACAGGGAGAACCTTTAGAATTAAAATGAGTCGCTGCCGAAACCAGAGGGTATGGTCACTATCAAGAAAACCAAAGCCATATTACAAAGAAGATTATTGAAGACAAACTGATTAAATAATTATTGATAAATAATGAAACCGCCGTATTTTTCATCGGCCGTTATTATTCTTTGTAGTCGAAGATCCCTGGTGTGAAATTTCCTTCCTCCGTTAACGTTTTATAAGAACTGTTAAAACCTATTGACTTTTTTTTCAGGGGTGGTATTATATTGTACAGAGGTTAGCACTCAGAGCTTTAGAGTGCTAACGGGAAGCAAGAAATGATTGAGCTGAGTGAACGTCAAAAAGTGATCCTAAGCCTGGTCGTCCATGAGTATGTCCGGACAGCCAACCCGGTGGGGTCCAAAAACCTGGTGAGGCAGTACCATCTGGACTACAGCTCCGCGACGGTTCGCAACGAGATGGCAGCGCTCACAGAAGCTCAATACCTGAGCCAGCCCCACACTTCCGCGGGGCGTGTGCCGACCGAAAAAGGCTATCGCTTCTTCGTCAGCGGTCTGATCCAGATGAGGGAACTCCCGGAAGAGACCCGTCGAATGATCGAACACCAGTTTTCACAGGCACAGCAGGGCATGGACGGATGGATCAAACTCGCGGCCTCGATTTTAGCAGATCAGGCAAACGCGATCTCGGTAGTCTCCGCTCCGCTGCCGAACCGGACAACGGTGAAATATATTTCGCTGATCTCGATCACGAACAAACAGATCCTGATGATCCTGGTGCTGGCGGGCGGTCAGATGCAGCAGCGTTTCCTGTTCGTCAGCGAAGTGACGACACAGACGCAGCTCAACGAGATCGCGGACACCTTGAACCGGCTGTTCGAAGGACGCAACAGCGAGGAGATCCGGATCCTGAGCAGGCACCTTCCCGATATGGGAAGCGCCGCTGAGGAGATCATCCGTACCTTGCTGAGCACACTCTACGACACGGACGCCCGGCAGACCGGTGAGGTCTACACGGAAGGGATCAACAAGGTTCTTGCCGAACCGGAGTTCTCGGACTCCGAAGAGGCCCGGCGGACACTGCGCTTCCTGGAAGAGAAACCGCTGCTTCAGGACTTCCTCTCCCGGACGACCCGGGAACAGAAAGTCGGCGGGGTGCAGGTCTTCTTCGGAGGCGACGGACTGCTGAAGGATATCGCAAACTGTTCTTTGGTGGTGGCACGGTACGGAATGCAGGGCATAGCGACCGGGACCATCGGCGTCCTGGGACCGATGCGGATGGCTTACAGCAAAAATATACCGACCGTCCGCTTCCTGGCAGGGATCCTGAGTGATCTGGTTGCCGACAGTGGCTTGTGAATGATGACTGGTGACAAATGAAAACAGGAAGGCGCTTCGCGCTTTTGAAAAAAATAAAGCAGAGGAAGAACATGAGTAAGAAAACGAAAATCAAAATCAATAAAGGTTCGGAACCGGAAATCGAAAACGAGATCCCGGAAGAAGAACGCAATGCTGCTGAAGAAGTGACGGAAGAAGCGTCTGATGAACAACCGATCGATATCACCGAAGATGTGATCGGCAGCCTTCGGGAACAGCTGGAGGAGGCAAAGAAAAAGGCACAGGAAAACCTGGAAAGCTGGCAGCGCGAACGGGCTGATTTCAGCAACTACAAGAAACGTGTTGAACGGGACCAGGAGATTTCGAAGAACAAATATAAATCCGACGTTCTGGAGAAGTTCATCCCGGTGCTCGATGATCTGGAACTGGCTTACGCCCACCGCCCGGAAGACGGTGAAGCGGCGGCCTGGTCAGAAGGAATTGAGCTGATCATCCGCAAGTTCAATTCTCTGTTGGAAAATGACGGCCTGACGAAGATCGATGTCAAGGCCGGTGATAAACTCGACCCGAACATCCATCTGGCAGTGTCCTCAGAAGACAGCGATGAATTCGGATCAGACGAAATTATTGAAGTTTTACAAAATGGCTACCGTATGGGCGAAAAAATTGTACGTCCCGCTATGGTACGGGTAGCAAGATAAAGGAGAAATATTATGGGTAAAATTCTTGGTATTGACTTAGGGACTACAAATTCTGCAATGTCCGTCATGGTTGGCGGTGAACCGACCATCATCCCCACCTCTGAAGGGGAACGCACCTGCCCGTCCGTCGTGGCTGTGAACAAAAATCATGAACGTCTGGTCGGCCGCGCGGCACGCAACCAGGCGATCACCAACCCGGAAAACACAATCTTCTCGATCAAGCGTTTCATGGGTCACAAATATGAAGATGAAGAAGTACAGCGCACCATCAAGCGCGTGCCGTACAAAGTGACAAAGGCTCCGAACGGCGATGTCCGTGTGGTCCTTGATGGCAAAGAATATTCCGCTCCGGAAATTTCCGCCATGATCCTGGCAAAACTGAAGGCCGACGCGGAAGCTTACCTCGGCGAAACCATCACCCAGGCTGTTATCACAGTCCCGGCTTATTTCAACGACGCTCAGCGTAACGCAACCAAGGACGCCGGTAAGATCGCAGGTCTCGAAGTTCTGCGTATCATCAACGAACCGACTGCCTCTTCCCTGGCTTACGGTCTGGACAAGAAGAGCAATGAACTGATCGCGGTCTATGACCTCGGCGGCGGTACCTTCGATGTTTCCATCCTGGATGTCGGTGACGGTGTGTTCCAGGTTCGTTCCACCTCCGGTGACACCTTCCTCGGCGGTGATGACTTCGACAACCGCATCATGGACTACCTGCTGGATGAGTTCAAGAAAGCCAACAACATGGATCTGCGCAATGACCGACAGGCCCTGCAGCGTCTGAAGGAAGCCGCTGAAAAGGCGAAGATCGAACTGTCTTCCACCATGCAGACCGAGATCAACCTGCCTTACATCACCGCTGACGCGACCGGCCCGAAGCACCTGGTGCTGACACTGACCCGCTCCAAGCTCGAACAGCTGACCGGCGACCTGATCACCAAGTCTCTGGAACCTGTCCGCAATGCCCTGCGCGATGCCGGCATCACCACCTCTGAGATCAGCGAAGTCGTCCTGGTCGGCGGTATGACCCGTATGCCCGCTGTTCAGGAAGCTGTCAAGCGCGAATTCGGCAAGGAACCCAACAAGGGCGTCAATCCGGATGAAGTCGTCTCCATCGGTGCGGCGATCCAGGGCGGTGTCCTTGGCGGTGAAGTGAAGGATGTGGTCCTGCTGGACGTCACTCCGCTGACACTTTCTGTTGAAACCATGGGCGGCGTTGCCACCCCGATGATCGAGCGGAACTCCACAATTCCGATCAAGAAGAGCCAGGTCTATTCCACCGCTGCCGACGGTCAGACTTCTGTCGAGATCCATGTTCTGCAGGGTGAACGCCCGATGGCTGCCGACAACAAGAGCCTGGGCCGCTTTATCCTGGACGGCATCCCGTCCGCACGCCGCGGTGTCCCGCAGATCGAAGTCACCTTCGACATCGACTCCAACGGTATCCTGAACGTCAGCGCACTGGACAAGGCTACCAACCGCTCCCAGAAGATCACCATCACCGCCTCCTCCGGCCTGAGTGATGCCGAGATCGAAAAGATGCGCAAGGAAGCTGAAGCCCACGCTGAAGAAGACCGCAAGCGCAAGGAAGGCATTGAAGTCAAGAACACGGCTGACAGCACGGTTTACACGGTCGAAAAGATGCTGGAAGAATACGGCGACAAGCTGCCGGCTGACCTGAAGTCCCAGGTCGAAACCAAGGCCAATGAGCTGAAGGGCATGATCCAGACAGCCGATACCGACACGCTGAAGGCCAAGACTGAAGAACTGAACAAACTGCTCCAGCAAATGGGCGGAGCGATGTACCAGCAGCCTGGCGCCGGTCCGGATGCCGGCCCGCAGCCGGGTGACATGGGCGGAGACAACGGTTCCACCGGTTCCGACGGCGGCGACGATGTGGTCGACGGTGAATTCCGCAGCATGTAAACAGGATTTAGTATTCAGGATTCAGGGGATAGGGAGTAATCCCTTCCCCGGAATCCTTTTCTGTTTTGATTTGTAATGATAGATGATATAAAAACGGAACGGTCTGAGAGGATTCGTTCCGTTATGATGTTTTAGGAACCAGGGTTTAGGGTGTAGGGTGTATAGTAATAGGAAACAGTGTTTTCCCCCTTACCTCTATTTTTAAACCCTATACCCTATACCCTAAACCCTGACAACCAACAGGAGTGAAACGACAATAAATGGCAGAAGAACGCGATTATTATGAGATTTTAGGCGTCAGTAAAGATGTTACGGATGAACAGCTGAAAAACGCCTTCCGCCAGCTGGTCCGCAAATATCATCCGGATGTCAACCACGAGCCCGGCGCAGAAGAACGGTTCAAAGAGATCAATGAAGCCTATCAGGTGCTGTCCGATCCCGACAAGCGTGCCGCATATGACCGCTACGGCAAGGCCGGCGTCAGCGGCATGGGCGGCGCCGGATTTGACTACACGAACATCGACTTCTCGGAAATCCTCGGTGACCTTTTTGGATTCGGCGGATTTGGCGGATTCGGCGGTGGCCGTTCCTCCGGCGCCCGCCGCAACGCACCCCGGCGCGGAGCTGACCTGCAGACCGGCGTGAAACTGAAATTCGAGGAAGCCGTGTTCGGGGCAGACAAGGAAATCAGCTTCAGCCGCGATGAAAAATGCTCAAAATGCGGCGGAAGCGGCGCTGAGCCCGGCACCAAGAAAGAAAAATGCAAAACCTGTAACGGGACCGGTGAAGTTCGTACGACCCGCCAGACCATGTTTGGTTCCATGGTACAGGTGACGACCTGTCCGACCTGCAACGGTTCCGGCGAAACCATCCCGCATCCCTGCACCCAGTGTCACGGACGAGGAATCGAACGCAAGACGGTCAAAAAGATCGTGGCTGTCCCTGCCGGTGTCGACAACGGCACCCGCATCCGCATGTCCGGAGAAGGTCAGCCGGGCTCCAACAACGGTCCGAACGGTGACCTTTACATCGAAGTATCCGTGGCAGACCACCCCTTCTTCCGCCGTTATGAAAACGACATTCATCTGGACCTGAAGATCAATGTGGCACAGGCAGCACTGGGCGCGGAGATCGAAGTGCCGACCGTTGACGGCAAGGAAAAACTGCGTATTCCTGCAGGTACCCAGCCAGGGAAGATCATCACCATGAAGGGCAAGGGTGTCCCGGCATTGCGCGGTGGTACCCGCGGAGATGAAAAGGTGATCGTGGATGTGGTCACCCCGACCAACCTGACGGACGAACAGCGTTCCCTATTTGAAAAACTGGCGGTCTCTCTCGGGACGGATACTTCCGTCGGTGGGAAAACGACCTTTTGGGATCGGCTGAAGGAGGTGATCAGTGGAGAATAATTATAGTGGTCAGTGGTCAGTGGTCAGTGGTCAGAATTCAGGATTGAGCGGACAGGAGCCGGATACTGCGCCGGATCAGAAGAATATCGTAAGCTGGCTGGAAGTCAGCCTGACGGTTGATGCAGAGATCGCAGAAGCGGCTTCTGAAGTGCTTTCCCGTTATTGTGAAAACGGCGTTGTCGTGGAACGCGGCATGGATTATAACGACGCCGAAGACATCGGCACGCCCTTCGGTCCCTGCCATGTTTACGGCTATCTGCCCATGGATGACGAAGTGGAAGAGAAAAAGTCCCAGATCAGCCAGGCGCTTTGGCATCTCGGCTTCATTTCTGAGATCCCGGAACCGGAATTCAAGATTATTGAAGACCAGGACTGGATGTCCTCCTGGAAAAAGTTTTACCGTCCCATCCCGATCGGGAAAAAGATGCTGATCCTGCCCGCATGGGTAGAACAGGAAGACCCGGATCGTATTCCGCTCAGGATCGACCCTTCCATGGCATTTGGTACGGGAACTCACCCGACCACCCAGCTGTGTCTCGGGCTGGCAGAAGAATATGTGCAGCCGGGGATCGACGTGATCGATGTAGGCTGCGGCTCCGGTATTCTTTCCATCGGTTCGGTCCTGCTCGGCGCAAAACATGCGCTGGGCGTGGATATCGATCCGGAATCCATGAAAAACTCCATGGACAATGCCCGGCGCAATAACGTGCTGGACAAATGCGAGTTCTATCAGGGCTCAGTAGCCGAGATCCTGAAGGACGAGACTTCCATCAAACACGCGCCGCTGGTCCTGGCAAACATTCTCGCTCCCATCCTGCTGATGCTCTTCGATGTAGGCATGGCAGAGCTGGTCGACCCGGGCGGCATTCTCGTGCTCAGCGGGATCCTGGAAGACCAGGAAGATAAAGTGAGGAAAATGGCTGAATCCAAAGGCCTCACCTTCCTCAAACGCATGCAAATCAAAGACTGGGTCGCGATGTCGTTCTGCGCATGAACCGGTACTATCACAAAATCCGAGGTCGCGGTTGACAAACTTTTTGACTGGTGATAAAGTATTGGTGGAGGAAAATAAACAGATGTTTTATGAACTCACTGCAACTACTACTGAAATGACCACTACAGGTGGTCTGTTCAGCATGTGAGGCAGGGAAAGCGCAAAATATAACAGGAAACTGCCTCACGATGAGGCAGTTTTTTTGTGAAAGAGGAGTTTTTGATGAACAAGGAAGAGTACAAGGAATATTATTCAAGCGTTTACCGCCATTCGCTCGCCCATGTGCTGGCGGACGCGGTGATGGAAATTTTCGGCAAGGAAAATGTGCAGATCGCCATCGGCCCGCAGATTGCGGACGGCTTTTACTATGACTTTCTGCTGCCGCGCAACCTGAACCAGGACGATTATCCGGTCATCGAAGAAAAGATGAAGGAGATCCTCAAGCGGAAGGAAGACTGGCGGGTGGAAGAATACTCCCGGGAAGATGCGCTGAAGCTTTTTGCCGACCAGAAATTCAAGGTCGAACTGATCAATGACCTGCCGGATGACGCAAAGATCACCGTCTACTTCACCGGTGACAATTTCTGCGACCTCTGCCGCGGCCCGCATATCAGCAATTCACAGGAACTCCTCGGCGCAGCTTTCCAGATCAAGTCCGTTTCCGGCGCCTACTGGCGTGGTGACGAACACCGGGACCAGCTCCAGCGCATTTATGTCTACGCCTATGAGAACAAGAAAGATCTGGCTGATCACCTGAAGCTCATCAAAGAAGCACAGGAACGTGACCACAAGAAACTCGGCCCGCAGCTGGAACTGTTCATGTTTGACGAATCCGCTCCGGGTATGCCTTACTGGCTGCCGCGCGGTTGGAAGACGTATAATGCCCTGCTGGATTACTGGCGGTCCGTCCATGTTGAACATGACTATCAGGAGATCTCCGCCCCGGTCATCAACAATAAACAATTGTGGGTGACATCCGGTCACTGGGGACACTACCGCAACAACATGTTCCTGGTCCCGGGCTATGAGACCGATGAAAACGGCGTCCGCGTTTATGACGATGAAAGCTCGAACACGTTCGCGGCTAAGCCGATGAACTGCCCGAACGCGATCAACGTCTACCGTAAGACTTCCCGCTCCTACCGGGAACTGCCTTTCCGCATCAGTCAGGTGGATGTGATCCACCGCAAGGAAAAGTCCGGTGAACTGAACGGCCTGTTCCGCGTGCAGGAATTCCGTCAGGATGACGCTCACATCTTTGTCACCGAGGACCAGATCGCTTCCGAGATCGGCGACATCATGAGCATCGCCACGGAGCTTTATGACACCTTCGGCCTCACCTACCGCGTGGAACTCTCCACCCGCCCGGATGATTTCATGGGCGACATCGAGGTCTGGAACCAGGCAGAAGCTTCCCTGAAGAAGATCCTGGATACCACCTACGGTGAAGGCAACTATGAGATCAACGAAGGTGACGGCGCCTTTTACGGTCCGAAGATCGACCTGCAGATGAAGGACTGCCTGGGACGCGAATGGCAGATGGGTACCATCCAGCTGGACTTCCAGCTGCCGCTGAACTTCGACCTGAAGTACGTAGCTGCCGACGGCTCCTTCAAACGCCCGGTCATGATCCACCGCGCCATCTTCGGTTCCTTCGAACGCTTTATGGGCATCCTGATCGAAAACTTCAAGGGGCAGTTCCCCTTCTGGTGCTCTCCCTATCAGGTCGGGATCGTACCGATCATGCCGGCTCATAACGAATATGCCGAAGAAGTTCTGAAAGTCCTGCGCAAAGCCGGCGTCCGAGCCGAAATGGACGGCTCCGACCGCAACATGCGCGACAAGATGAAGCAGTTCCACAATGCCCGCGATCCCTTCATCCTGATTCTGGGCGACAAGGAAATGGAAAACCGCACCGTATCCATCACTGCCCGCGGCAACAAGAAGAAGAACGATGTCCCGCTCGACGAGTTCGTGGCTATGTGCCGCAAGCTCAATGACGAACATGCACTGGAATTTGATCTGTAATCCGGTCTAAATAAAAACAAAATCGTACCTAATCACTACGAAGTACACGGAACAGCCCTGATGTTGCTGCGAAAAGCGCACATCAGGGCTGTATTCTGTGATGCGAGAGGTTCTTCAGCGTATTTCTCTCAATTGAAAATTGGAAAAGCTGACGGTCAGGGGACTGTAGCCGTCTGATGAGGCAAGAAACCCGTAACCGCCGGTAGTGAAAATGGTGTCTTCCGTCTCGGCAAGCAGTGTATCATTGGCAAAAAAGCGCAGCTGCGGTCCCTGCGCCGCAATGCCGATGCTGAATTTTTGCGGTGCGGAAGGTTTTACGACTCCGTTAATGTCCCAATCGACAATGTTATAGATCCGGCCTTTATAGACCCGGTCCACCCGGGTCTGTCCCAGACAGTTGAAGCTCCAGCGATACTGGTTTTCCGAATCATTGACCCGGAAAGCAATGCCATACCAGTCACCGTTCCAGGAACAAAGTGAAAGGCTGACATCCAGGCTCAGGTAATAATCACCCAGCTGCGGGAGGGTCGCATAGGAAGCGATGATGCTGTCGGAGCCCTGAATTGCGAGCGTGAGCTCATTGTTGGAAACCACCGCATTTCCCAGCGGAGAACGATAGGTTTGCCAGTTCCCCGGGTCGGAAAAATCATCTTCCAACAGCACGTTTCCCAGACGCGGCAGTTCATCCGGGGTCGGATAAGGAGTCGGCGTATTCATCGGACGGGGTGTGGCGGTAGGCGGGAACCATTCGATCGTATTGGTAGGGACCGGTGTGAAGGTTGGTACGTCGGTAGCAGTCGGAGTGATTGGCGTCGCTGTATCAATGATCGGCTGGATCCGGATGTCCGTACAGCCGGCAAACAGCAGCCAGCAGCCGGCAAGCAGCAGCCGGTTGGCGAACCATCTTCCACTTCTCATGGAGGAAAATAAAATACGTCTCTGTTTTCCCATTTCTTCAATGAAGGTTACGATTTAAATCAGAAGGCGCGAAGCGCCCTCCTATATCACCGGCAACCGGCAACCAGCAGCAAAGCTCTACTTCATATGGGCGACAGTCACACCATCGCCGCCCTCATTGTCCTGTCCGGATTCGATGAACTTGACATGCGGATGAGCCAGCAACAGTTTTCGTGCTGTCCTGCGCAGGACGCCGGTACCCTTCCCGTGAATGATGCGCACATAAGGCAGCCCCGCCAGGGAAGCATCATCGAGATATTTTTCCAGACGGGCAGTCATCTCTTCACTGTCCAAACCGCGCAGATCGATTTCCACACCCGGGGAGGCATGGAAGATCTCACCACTGACCCGGGTAGAACGGTCCTGCACCGGTTCCGGGGTTTCTTCCGGTGTATCTGTCTCGTTCCGACGGGAAAGCTCCCGCAGCGGAACACGCATCCGCAGGGCACCCAGCTGAATTTCAGCTTCATCCCCGACAATATTCGAGATGACAGCCAGACTTTCCGTCCCAAGGGAACGAACCCGGACTTTTTCACCCACTTTCAGCGGACGGTCTTCCGGCACATTGGCTGCCTTTTTCATGGCTTTTTCACCGGATCTCTTCACGGTTTTCTCCGCGGCTTTCAGATCACGATCTAATTGGTTAACGTCTGCATCGGGTGTTTTGTTCCGGTTTATAGTTCGGCGAATGCGGTTGAGTTCATCCCGCAATGTACGTACTTCTTCTTCTAAAGCTGATTGAGATTCCTGCAGGATCTTCTCCCGCTCATCTTCAATGGCATCCAACCGTCTCTGCAGCTCCCGTTCCTTATTTTCAGCCAGTGAACGCATGCGGTCCGCGTGAGAACGGGCCTTTTTTGCCGCGTCATACTGTCGGCGGATGTCGTCCAGCAGCTTGTCCGCGTTCATTTCCGTCGGGTCAATGGTCTTTTGTGCATTGTTCAGTATCTCTTCTGTCAGTCCCAGTTTTTTCGCGATCAGCAGCGCATTGGAGCGTCCCGGCAGCCCGATGGTCAGGTTATAGGTCGGCCTCAAGGTCTTCAGGTCAAATTCCATGGATGCATTGGTCACGCCAGGTGTGGACTGGGCGAACATCTTCAGTTCGGAAAAATGGGTTGCGGCAAAGCAGGGAACATGATGGTCGACGATGTATTGCATGATGGCGCGAGCCAGTGCAGAGCCCTCCTGCGGGTCAGTCCCGGAACCCAGCTCATCCAGCAGCATCAGCGTTTTGCCGTTGGCCCGGTCGAGAATGCGGATCTGGTTTGTCATGTGACCGGAAAATGTAGAGAGAGACTGCTCGATGGACTGCTCGTCACCGATGTCGGCAAAAACGTTCTGAAACGGCGAAAGCTCCGAACCGGATTCAGCCGGGATATGCAGCCCGGACTGCATCATCAGCGACATCAGTCCAACCGTCTTGAGCGAGACCGTCTTGCCGCCGGTGTTCGGCCCGGTGATGATGACAACGAATTTATCATCATCCAAAACCACATCGATCGGGACTGCTTTTTCAGATGCCAACAGCGGATGACGAGCGCCATAGAGTTTGATGACCGGATTGCCCTGCCTGTTATATTTTTCTGCCAGGATCGGCTCATTGGCTCCCAGGTCGTCAGCATATTTGGCGCACATCAGGACAAAGTCGATCTCAGCCAGCGTATGGTTGACGGTGCGGATCTCCTGTGCATGATCAGCGATCTGCGCAGAGAGCTCTCGCAGAACGCGGTGAACCTCGTCACGCTCTGCCAACTGCAGTTCCTGATAGGCATTGTTGGCATCGACGATAGCCAGCGGTTCCGCAAAAATGGTCGCACCGGAAGCGGACTGGTCATGGATGATGGACTTCACCTGATTTTTATACTCAGCCTTCAGCGGGATGACGTAGCGCCCACCGCGCTGGGTGATGATGGCTTCCTGGATCATCGGCTGCATCTTCGGATCCCGCAGCATTTTTTCCAGCCGTCCCAGCAGACGGTTGTAAGCATTATGGATCTCACGGCGAATGGAGGCAAGTTTTTCCGATGCCGAATCCAGCACCTCGCCCCGGTCCGTTACTGTGTTATTGATGGTCTGGATCAGGCCATAGGGTGGGGTGAGTCCGCCTGCCATGGCAGCCAACTTGGGATATTCTGCTGCATGATATTTCAGAGAATTGCCCAAATCACGCCCAATGGAGAGCATATAAGCCAGCCGGTGAATGACCTCCCCCTCCAGCACCCCGGACTTTTCCGCCACAGCCAGCAGCGGATCGGCATCAATGCATCCGCCCAGCCGGATGGAGTCATTTACCGACAGAAGCCGTCTGCCTTCTGTGACCAGTTCCAGCTTGTAGCGGATCACAGAGGGATCGCTGTAAGGGTTCAGCGACCGGGCCAGTTTTTCCGACAGGCTGAACGAGGCATAGGAGGCGAGCCGGTCGATCACCTGCGGATATTCGAGCATTGTCAGAGATTTATAATCCATATCAGTTGTTAGTTATCAGTTGTTAGTTGGTGGTAGCTATACAATCGTTCCCCCCATGGTCCAGGGTGAGGACCAGTCAATATTTACCGGCAGCAGTTTCCCGGCCAGGTCTTCATCGGAATCGGCAAAAACCAGGTCCATATTTTCCGTACGGCCCAGCCAGCGGCGGTGTTTCCTCTCTTCAAAAAGCACCTTGACCGTCTGTCCCACCAGTTTCTCGTGATATTCCCCCTGGATCCCCTCCTGCAGTTTCTGGATCACACGGAAGCGGCGCCATTTTTCCTCTTCACTCACATCATCAGCCATGGTCCGTTCGGAAAGTGTCCCGGTGCGCGGTGAATAGCGGGCCAGATGAACCACGTTCAGCTTCAAGTCACTGAGATGCTGCACGGTTTCCTCGAACTGTGCTTCCGTCTCCCCACAGAAACCGACAATAATGTCGGTGCCAATGGAAACATTAGGAATGGTATCACGGATTTTCGCGATCAGATCCCGGTACTGTGCGTCGGTATAACCCCGGCGCATGTTCTCCAACACCTTGTCACTGCCGGATTGCGCCGGCACTTCGATGTGGCTCATCACCCGCGGCAGCTCTGCCACGGTCTTCAGAAGCTCATCCGTCATCCAGTTCGGATGAGAGGTCAGGAAGCGGATGCGTTCGACACCTTCGATATCATGGATACGACGAAGGAGCTCCGGAAGTTTCGGATAATCCTGATTATCCAGCCCGTAGCGGTCGATGATCTGCCCGAGAAGCGTGAGTTCTTTCACACCCTGAGCAGCCAGGGATCTGGCATGGGCCAGGATCTCTTCCGGGTCCCGGCTGCGTTCCGCACCGCGTTTGTAAGGGATGATACAATAGGAACAGGCATGAGAACAACCGTAAACCACCGGAATATAAGCCGAAACTGCCGTCCCCTGCTGCGGTTTGGGCAGAAGGATCTCACCGGAATTCCACTCAAACGAAGCTGTTTCCGCCCCCTGTTTTTCATCGGCGACCAGCCGGCTCATGACATAGTCTACGATCGGCCTGGGGTTGGAAGGTGGTGCGAACACGTCCACCAGGCGCAGTTTTTTCTTAAGCGGTTTTGGATCTTTGTAACCGACCATGCAGCCCATCAGTCCAATGATCATATTCGGGTTCTTCTCTTTGGCGGGTTTCAGTGAGCCGAGACGTCCGCGTGCCCGGTCTTCGGCGCTTTGTCTCACCATGCAGGTGTTGAGAACAACGACATCGGCGTCCTCAGGCTTTTCTATGTACTCATAACCCAAAGCTTCCAGGGCTGAAGCAAGGCGCTGAGAATCGGCTGTATTCATCTGGCAGCCTTCCGTCCAAATGTGGTACTTCATATTATTCATAGTTAGCAGTATATAGATAATGGTTGGAAGTCAAAAGTAATCAGCTCTTATAAACGAAAAACTAACAACTGACAACTAATAACTGTTTTTTTCGATCACCCAGAAATGGGAAAGTCCAAGGACACGCAGCGGTGTTTTTTCCAGACTCTGCAGCGTCCCGCGCAGAACCTTCCCCACGCCCGGATGCCGCTGGATGATGTTGTCATAAGCGCCGAACACAGCGCTGCGATACACATATTTCACCGGTAATCCCTCAAAAAGCCGTTCCAGATCTTTGCGGGTATAGATGTTGACATGCGGCGCGAGTTTGTCACGCAGCTTGCGCGGCAGATAGTTCACAAAAGGCTTGTTGCCGAAGTGATATTCGCCTTTCCAATAGATTCCGTGTGTCTCAAAAGGGTACCCGCGGTTCGGGCAGAAGAGGACGATACGTCCGCCCGGTTTGAGTACGCGCACCATTTCGCGTACACAGAGCTTGTCATCATTCACATGTTCAATGACCTCATGGCTCAGGATCAGGTCATAAGTGTTATCTTTGAACGGCAGATACTCCCCACAGGAGTTGACAATATCCGCATTGTCATTCGGGCAGATCTGTCTTGCGGCATGTCCGCGTTCATATTCGATCTCGATCCCGACAGCATGACGGGCGGTTTGCATAAAGCGGTTCAGGTAAGCCCCCACCCCGCAGCCATCTTCCAGAATCACGCCATTGATCCGTTCTTCAGCATATTTCGTGATCAAAGCCATACGGCGCTTCTGTCCGTCACGCCACACATAAGAAGGCTCACCGCGCTCCGCGGCTTTGGAGGAATGATCCTGCCCTTTTCTGATATCTTCCACTGATTATGATTCCTCTTTTGTTTTGTTCAGCGGCAGCCAGGCGATGATCGTTGTTCCATGATCAGGAATAGATGTGATGTCGAAATCCCCGCCAAGACTGCGTGTCCGGGTAAACATATTCGTTACCCCGTGATGAGTACTTTTTCTCTCTTTGCCGGTGTCAAACCCGATTCCGTCATCGATAATCATCAGGACAAAACGATCCTTCATTTCCGTAAAATTGACAGAAACAGATTTGGCATGAGCATGTTTGGCAATATTCGCAAGGCCTTCCTGACAGATCAGATAAAAAGTATTGTTCTGTTCAGTTGTCAGCGCTTCCACATGCTCCACTTTGGCATTGAAACTGGCAGGAACCAGTGAATTTGCGTGAAAATCATTGGTCAGACGGCGCATACTCGAGACCAGATTTTCGGAAGTCAGTTTGTCCGGCTTTAGGTTCATGATGTAAGACCGGATATCCCGGATCGTAGCATTCAAAGCCTCAGTCGCCGCATGTATGCTGTCGGCAGTTTTTGCCGGAGTTTTTTCTGCGGTCAGCCGGGCATTTTCCAGCATCAGTCCAACGCCATAGATAGATTGTATCACACCATCGTGCAAATCCATGCCGATACGTTCACGTTCTTCAAGAATGGCGATTTTCTGTTTTTGCTGAACCAGACGCAGGTTTTCAATCAACGGAGCGATCCATGCCGCGACAGAGGAAAGCAGTGTTCGATCCGGTTCTTCCTCACCTTTGGCAATATGTCCGCCCAGGATCATAAGCCCCAAAACCTCACTGTGGGTTGGAATGGGCAGCACGATCATATAATTCAGTTTTGTCCGAACCAGACCTCGCTCATTGATGGCATCCAGTTGAGCGGGTTTCATCAGGTAAGTTTCATTTTTGGCGGCACAGGTTCCCAGCAGACCTTCGCCGTTGGCAATGGTATTCAGCCCGAGCAGGCTGTTGGGCGATTCATGCCCTTTGTGAACGATCAGGTTATACTCATCCGGTTTTTCGTCTGAATTCAGAAAAATTTCCCCGGTTTCCAGGCCAAGATTGGAAAGAATTAGCTCCAGCATCTGATCGACCATGTTGTCAACATCACCATTGTTATCGGCAAACATACGTCCCAGCTCATTCAAAAGCGCCAGATCATCATTCGATTTGGCCAGTTTTTTTTCGCGGATTGCGGACTGGGCATAGAGCCGGGCATTGTTGATGGCAATTCCCGAATAATCGGAAAGTGAATCGATCATCCGAATGTCATCGGCCGTGAAGGATGAGGCTCCGATTTTATTGAGCAGCGTTATGGAGCCGATTTTGTCTTCATTAAAATAGATAGGAACATGCAGAATCGACTGGATGATCGGGGTCAGACTGAATTCCTCATCATCATGAGTGTTGAAAACCCGATATTTACGGCATTCCGCTTCACTTTCAGTGCAGATGATCTCATCAGAGGGAATAGACAATATAGCGTCTTTTTGTCCGGCGTTCAGCAGCTTAATTTCAGAGGGAGTAAATCCATATAATTTGTAGGAAGAAAACCGTCCTCGCCTTGAGGATGTGAGTCCGCAAACGCAATAGCAGCTGTTTGTCCAGGTTGCAGCAATGTAAAGAATCCGTGAAATCAGTGAATCCACGGAAAGATCTTTGAACAGGTCAAGACAGTCCTGATTAAAGGATTCAAGCCTTTCCTGTCGAATCGTCGAACCCGCAATCGTTTTCATACCGTTTATTATTTTATCATGCTGTTTCAAAAAGCGATATTGGATTTTTGTCACTATTCATATTGTTACGTTGTCAGGTATTTTAAGCGCCCGGAAGCTGAAAAGGTTAGTTATGACCATGCCCGGTTTTTGTTCACCGCAATTCAATCATCGATTCTTGAAATTATGAAATTATCACTTATAATTTTTTAATGTAAGGAGAGCATATTATGAAGAAATTTTCAGGTTTAAGTATCATTATTATATGCCTGTTGGTCACTCTTGTCTCGCATGTATCTGCAGACCAGGAAGGGAATGACAATTGGTGCAACATTGATTCTTATGGGTGCTGGGTCACCAATGAAGATAATGGGAAAGATTATCTGATGTTTTGGAGCGAGAGCGCTCGCCAGTATTTCATGGGAGACAGCACCCCGCCTTATACAAATGTAGTGGATTACAGTGCCTATATCGGTGTTGATAAGATGTCAATGAACCAGAGTGAAAAAACAGGAACGGATTCATGGCAGGAAGCACTGGCAGATACCTATAAAAAATATGACGGTGTTTTGTTTACAAGCGAATGGGCTGCAAATGAACTGAGAACTGTTACAAAAATTATCGAAAAAAATATCGAGTCCGGTCACTGGAAAGAGCAAAACGCCTGGAATTACATCGCCGCCCTTGAAGATAAGTACGAAAAAATGGCCGAAAAACTCGGGGATTAGGTGTTCACATCACCCGGGGTCGGATTCCGCAGACTCATGCGATGTGCGAAGCACGAGCGAAGAGTCGGAGGGATCTGACCCCGCTTGAGCGCAGGAGCACACGGGGACGGGTCTGCGTGCCGTCGTGACCATGACAAACCAAAGCTCAGTTCGGCACACAGACCTGTCCCCTGTGCGGAAAGTGCTTTAAAAAGAGGGGGGACGGGTCCGCTTGCGGGCCTGTACCCCGGGGAGGACGGGTTTACCTCTTGCAATTGGACGCCGAGTCCCCAAGGTACAGGCCCCTTCGGGACCCGTCCCCATCTGTCAGCTGATCGACGCCTTTTCCGTGACAGCGGAGACGGTTCCCTCTGCACCCTCAATGTTATGAGAAGGATGAGTGCATCCCAATTCAGCTGTAAGTCAAAAATAGACTCATTGCGGTGCGTCGGGCAA
>JAFRIR010000150.1 GCA_017432685.1 Flexilinea sp.
AGCACAGCACAGCACAGCACAGCAAGGATAACTGCGTCCTTTTCCGGATAACTGAATATACAACTCATGATGGATAACCGTCGGATCTGACGGGGTTTATACCCTGTCAGGTTCGGCGGTTTTTGTCGTTAAACCACAAAAAGGCTCGGGGTCGGATTCCGCAGACTCACGCGATGTGCGTAAGCACGAGCGAAGAGCCGGAGGGATCTGACCCCGCGTGAGAAAGAGGGACGGTACCGCGAAGCGGGCCTGTAACCTCGGGGAGAAAGCACCAATTTCCTCCTTCCCGAGTCTGCGGAGTCAGATCCTTCCGGCTCATGCTTCGCACGAGCCTCCAAAATCCGACCCCTCCGACTCCTTTTGTACATATTGGTCTTGCGGCGGCCATAATCGCCGCAAAAAAGGGAGGAAAAACTTATGATAACGAAGAAAAGAATTTTTGGCATCCTGCTCAGCCTCGCGCTGGTGCTGGGGCTGATGATCGGGATGAGCGCGACGGCGTATGCGGAACCGGCAGGAACGGGTATCAGCTCGCTGCCTGAACAAGCGGGTACATACTATCTGACACAGGATATCACGATCGACAGCACATGGAGTGTGCCGAGTGGCACAACTACTCTCGACCTCAACGGTCATGGTATTCGCATGACCCAAACAAATACAAAAGTGATTGTGGTCGGGGGCGGTGCGAACCTGACATTAAATGACAGCAATCCTAACGCCGTACACAAATATACGCCTCCGGAAGGTGGTGCAGGAAAAGCAACACTGAATGAGTCTTCGGGCACATTAACTGTAAACGGTGGGTATATTACAGGTGGTGATATAGGAAACGATGAAAGTGGCGGTGCTGCAATATATGTATCGGGAACATTGACTATGAATGGCGGAGTCCTGATTGGCAATTATGGAGGTCATGGGGGAACTCTTCAGGTAAATAACGGCGCTACAGCCACGATTTACGGAGGAAAGATTACCTATAACGGTGTAACATGGCAGGGAACGATCCGCAATCAGGGAACGCTGAAAATATATGGCGGTGAGATTACCCACAACAAATCTAATAGTGGAAACCAGTGGCATGCAGGTGGAGTATTTATTGCGAATGGGTCATCTTTTTATTTACATGG
Organism: Flexilinea sp.; assembly: GCA_017432685.1. Taxonomy (GTDB): domain Bacteria; phylum Chloroflexota; class Anaerolineae; order Anaerolineales; family Anaerolineaceae; genus Flexilinea. The sequence continues at coordinate 1,131 of JAFRIR010000150.1, forward strand.
ATCTCCGCTGATTGCAAATAATATTGGCGGCAGTCGAAATGATGGTGGAAATCAGCCAAACAATGTTTGCCTGGAAGGTAAAATGAAAATTGATGGTTCATTGACCAATACAACTCGTATTGGTATTACGATGAATCTTGGGGGATTTAATGGGACGACCAAAGGTGAGTTTACTGACAGTTTAGATACACAGTATAACGATGCTTCAAAGTTTGCAAGTGACGATACACGATATTATATGTCAAAGAATGCCTCAACGAATCAGTTGGAAATCGGTCCGGGTTATGATGTTCTGTATGAAGCGAATGGCGCAACAAGCGGCAGTGTACCGATCGACAGTAGCGCACCATATAACAGTGGGGCAACTGTTACTGTTCTCGGCAATACGGGCAATCTGATTAGGACAGGTTATACATTTGGAGGTTGGAATTCAAAAGCTGACGGTACTGGAACTGATTACGCAGTAAGCAGCACTTTTACCATCAATACTGGAGTTACGCTTTATGCAAAGTGGGTACAGCATATCCACAGCTTCACGTATGCCGCTAACGGCGCAACTATCACGGCAACTTGCTCCGTAGCAAATTGTACCCTGACGGACAGCAAGGCAACGCAGACCATTGAAGCTCCGACGATAACAACCTACGGTCAGACTGGAGAGGGCATTAGTGCCAGCGCTACTCTGACTGGGCTGTCTGACTTCAACGCCGCCACGGGAAAGACTATCGCGACGACTGACATAAAGTATGTCGGCAGAGACAGTACTACCTATGCGGAGAGCACTACTGCCCCAACCGGTGCAGGCAAATATACCGCAAAGATCACGGTAGAGGGCAAAACCGCCAGCGTGGACTATGAAATTGCCAAGGCTGATCCTACTGCGGCGGCTCCGACTGCTACGGCAACCTACGGTCAGACCCTTGCCGATGTGACGCTGACCAATCCGGACGGCAACACGGCGGGAACATGGGCGTGGGTGGATAGCACCACCAACGTCGGCACCGTGGGCGACCATACCTTCAAGGCGAACTTTACGCCTACGGATACAACGAACTACAACAGCAAATCTGATGTTGACGTGACTGTAACGGTCGTCAAGGCTGCTAACCCGGCGACTGTCACCGGAACAGCGAGTGTCACTAAAGGCGGTAACACCGTCGATCTGGCGGATAATGTCACGCTGAACGGCGCAGCAGGGGATGTCAGCTATGAAATCAGCGGTGAAGCCAACGGATGCTCACTGAATGGTAGTGTGCTGACTTCTGGCGCCAATACCGGCAGCGTGATCGTGAACGTCACGGTTGCGGCGGACGACAACTATAACGCGCTGGCCGCGACACCCATTGCTGTGACGATCACCGACAAGCAGACCCAGACCATCACCGCTTCTGATGTGACCGCCACATATGGCGATACGGGCGTAAAGATCGAGGCCAGCACTACCGGTGACGGCGCGTTGAGCTACGCGGTCAAGGATGGCAGCGCGGATTACATCGATGTAGATGCTTCTACCGGCGCACTGACGATCAAGAAAGTCGGTACGGTTGCCGTCATTGTCGCGGCGGAGGAAACTGCTACCCACGCTCAGGCGACCAAAGAAGTGACCGTGACGATTGACAGGGCGAATGCCGTTGCCGCCACCGTTACCGCGAACAACCGCATCTACGACGGCACGGAGAAACCGCTGGTCACCGTGGATGATTCAACCCTGGTGGGCGGCACAATGGTTTACGCTCTCGGTACAGATGCAGCCACAGCCCCCGCCGATAACCTTTATACCACATCCATCCCTGCAAAAACCAACGCGGGAACCTATTATGTCTGGTATAAGGTTTTGGGAGATTCAGACCACAATCCCAGCCCTGTATATGGACCGATGACGGTTGTGATCAAGCCCGCTCCTGCTGAACTGACGGAAGACGAGAAACCGCAGTCCAATGCGCCGCTTACCTATATTGACGGTGTTGAACAGAAACTTGTGACTGCACCGAAAAAACTTCCGGAAGGCTATACCGTTCAGTACAGCCTTGGCGGTGGAGAGACCTGGACGGATGAGATCCCGACCGGGATGGAGAGCGGTGACTACACCGTGAGTGTACAGTACATCGGCGATGACAACCACATAACCTTCCGTGGGGAAGATATCGAAGTCACGATCGGACGTGCCATGGAAATGCAGGTGGACTTCATCATCCTGCGATATAACGGTACAAGAGGTTTGCCGGAGGAAATCGACGGGCTGACGATCAATCCTGTGATCCATGTGAAAAATGGCGATGATGAGTCGGTCTCCAAAGGACTGGAACTGGAACTGAAGAAAGGGATGGAATCGAAGGTTTCGGTTGAAAACGTGGAGTTCACCGGCAAGGTGACGGATCCGGCTCCCGGAAAATATGAAGTCACGGTGACGGGATTGCCGAAGAGTGTTTTCGGCCGGGACAAGATTTACTGGACGGAAGGCCCGGTGGAGGGTCCGGTAAAGTGGAAATACGACCTGATCGCAAAGGGTGAGATCAACGAGAAAGACAAAAAGATCGTGGTGACGGTTTACCTGATCTTTGATGACGGCAGCCGTCCGGATGAAATCAAGGTCTATGCCCTGCCGGAGGATGAGATCGGGGCATACCGGCTTAACGATGACGGAACGAAGGAGTATCTGCTGTTCCATACCTACGGCATCTGCATGCAGTGGCTGGGACAGGACGAGCTCTGCCGAGGTTACGAGCGCTGCTTCCACAAGGAGTCGCCCTTCGTCAACCCGTTTGTGAAATAAAGAAGCTCGGGGTCGGATTCCGCAGACTCGCGCGATGTGCGTAAGCACGAGCGAAGAGTCAGAGGGATCTGACCCCGCTTGAATCTGAGCACACGGGGACGGTTTCTGCGCTGCAGCGTAGCCTGCACGCAGGAACCGTCCCCATGTGCGCTCAATGGCAAGCGATATACTTCAAATCAAGCGCACAAGGTGACAGTTCTTCTGTGCCGGCTGCGCGGCAGCAGAAAAACTGTCCCCGTGTGCTCCGCTGCAGCGTAGCCTGCACGCAGGTACCGTCCCTCTTCTGAGCGGGGTCAGATCCTTCCGACTCATGCTTCGCACGAGCCTCCAGAATCTGACCCCTCCGACTCATCAGATTGGCGTGACCGTGCGATTTGTCGGAAGATTTTTCAATAGCATGGAGCAGGGAGGAATACCGATTGCCCGAGGGTGACAGATGGGGACGGTTCCACTGCGACACAACGCGCTTGTCATGTTCCCATGACAAGGCTTAGCGTGTCTTCGGGCAACCGGCACCACTGTCACCTGCCGGAAGATTTTTCAACAGCACGGAGCAGGAGCTTCGCTCCACTTGTCTTGCGAAGCACTCTGTCTGAATTGCAAGAAAACAAAGAAGTAAGCTCACATAGTAGGAAAAGATAAAAGTAAAAAAGGTGAGAACAGCCGAAATCCGCAGGATTTCGGCTGTCTCAGAATTTGTCATTGTTGCATGAATCATGATATACTATTCATTCATGAACTGTGAACACAGGAGGAAACGCTCATGAGCGAAAACGAAAAGATCATCAATGAAGAAGCCGCCGAAAATGCGGAAAACCGGAACTTCATCTACAACTTTATCGAAGAAGACATTGCCCCGGGCGGACAATATGAAGGCATGACTGTCCACACGCGTTTTCCACCGGAACCGAACGGCTATCTGCACATCGGTCACTGCAAGGCGCTCTGCATCGATTTCGGCATGGCGGAGAAGTTCAACGGTCTGTGCAACCTGCGCATGGATGACACCAACCCGGCGAAGGAAGACACCGAATATGTGGACGCGATCCAGGAAGATATCCATTGGCTGGGGTTTGACTGGGGGGACCGCTTCTATTACGGTTCGGATTACTTTGAAAAAGACTATGAATATGCCATTGAGCTGATCAAAAAGGGCCTGGCTTATGTCTGTGAGCTTTCCCCGGAGGAGTTTAAGGCCAATCGTGGAGATACATCCACTCCGGCGACCTCCCCGTACCGTGACCGTCCGATCGAGGAAAACCTCGCGCTCTTCGAGAAAATGAAGAACGGCGAAGTTCCTGAGGGCGCCATGACACTGCGGGCAAAGATCGACCTGGCTTCCGGAAATTTCAACATGCGCGACCCGGTGATCTACCGCATTCGCTTCATCAACCATCACCGTCAGGGGACCAAATGGTGCATCTTCCCGATGTATGACTTTGCTCACCCGATCCAGGACGCGCTGGAAGGCATCACCCATTCGCTTTGTTCCCTGGAATATGAAGACCACCGCCCGCTGTATGATTGGGTGGTTTCCAACGTTTCCATCCCTTATCACAAACCGCGGCAGATCGAGTTTGCCCGTCTCGGCATTGATCACACCGTGATGTCCAAGCGCAAGCTGCGCAAGCTGGTCGAAGAGGGCTATGTCTCCGGATGGAACGACCCCCGCATGCCAACCCTCTGCGGTCTGCGCCGCAGAGGCTATACCGCCGCCTCGATCCGCAATTTCTGCGACTCCATCGGTGTGGGAAAACGCGTCAATGTCATCGAATACGCGGAACTGGAACGCTGCCTGCGCGATGACCTGAACAACACCGCCGAGCGGACCATGGCTGTGCTGCATCCGGTGAAGCTGACCGTTACCAACTATCCGGACGGCCAGTCCGAAACCTTCACTGTTGAAAACAACCCGATGAACCCGGATCAGGGCACCCGTGAGATCACCTTCAGCAAGCATCTGTGGCTGGAAGCGGATGACTTTATGGAAAACCCGATCCCGAAATATAAGCGCATGTTCCCCGGCAATGAAGTCCGCCTCAAGGGGGCTTATCTGGTGAAATGCACCGGCTGTGTCAAGGACGAGGCCGGCAATGTGATCGAAGTGCTCTGCGAATATGATCCGGAATCCCGCGGCGGGGATCCTGCCGATGGCCGCAAGGTCAAGGGTGCGACCCTGCACTGGGTCGATTCTGAAAACTGCGTGGATGCGGAAGTGAGACTTTACGACAACCTGTTCTCTGATCCGCAGCCGGACAGCGCGGAGAATTTCCTGGATTGCCTGAATCCTGACAGCCTGACGGTCCTGGACGGCTGCAAAGTTGAAAAGGGTCTGGTGGATGTGGCGAAGGAATTCGAAGCCCGTGAGCATAAGTCCGGGACCAATGCCCCGACCTTCCAGTTCATGCGCGTGGGCTTTTTCGCGATGGACAATGTGGACAGCAAGCCGGACCATCTGGTGTTCAACCGTTCCGTTCTGCTGAAAGACGGCTTCAAAAAATAAGGTATCTATTCAGAACGAAGCACACGGAGACTGCTCTGCTGATGTTGCGAAGCCAACACAGCAGGGCTGTATCCCGTGATGCGTCTGAGACACTGATATACTCAAATGAACCAAAAAAGCTGCAGTGACCGCTGCAGCTTTATTAATTTAATTGTACAGAAATGTAACGAAAATGTAATTTTTCCTTGACATTATAGAAAAAGTATTCTATAATGTCTCATTATGATAAATTATTATCTTGAACCTAAGTATACCACAGTTTTTGAGCACGGATGCAAGATTCTTTACGGATCTCATGCGGCTGCCGGTTTTCTGCTCACTCTCGCTGCTGAGTCGTCAGTAGAGCGGCCGGTCCATTTGCTGGATTTCGGCAATCGCTGTGACATGTACTACGTGGCCCGGCAGCTGCGCTATCTGACCCGTGATCCGGCTGCCGCGATGCAGAACATCCGGCTGCAGCGGGCTTTCACCTGTTACCAGACGCTGGCGCTTTTGCGTCAGCTTGAAACGCTGGAGGTGGGGATGCCCCTTTTCATCCTGGACCTGCTTGCGCCGTTTCTGGATGAGAACATCAGGACGAACGAGGTCTTCCGGCTGTTCGGTGAGGCGGTGGAGCTGCTGCGCTGTGCGATGCGGACCCGGCCGCTGCTGATCGGGATGAAGCCTGTGCCGCAGAAGCTTGCGCCGGACCGAGTGTGCCTGGCCGCAAATCTGGCACGGGAATTCGGCCTGATTCCGGTTCGGGAAGCTCTTCAAGGGAACATGGAAGAAAGTGATGGATATCGGCAGCGTCTGGCGGTCCGGGTCTTTGGTTCAAACAGCGGGTATCAAAAACAGGAGATGCCGGCGCTGATGGACGGACAGCCGACGTTGTTCGATTTTCCGGCCGGGTAGCCATGGTTTTTTATTGTAATTGTTCAGAACCGGATAACGCATCACGGGATACAGCCCTGCTGTGTCGGCTCCGCGTCATCAGCAGAGCAGTCTCCGTGTGCTTCGTACTGAATAGATACTTTTATTTTACAGCAGGGAGGAGATATGGGACGAACGATACAATCAGCAACACAAACCTGGATCGAAGAAGAAAAAGCGCTGCAGCGTTTTACACGCGCCCTGCGCCGGGAAGATCAGGCGGTGATGAAAGACCTGATCCATCTTTCCCGGCTGCATATCGCGGAGACTTCCTATGCCGGGAATCTATACCCGATGGATACCTATATCATCAGTATGCTGCTGGAAGTTGCCAAGCGCAGTGAGCGGATCGAGACCAAGGTCAACGAGCTTTGCCGGCAGTGCGGTATTGAAGATGTCCCTGAACCCAGTGTACCGAACCTGCCGAGCCTGCGCCAGCTGCTTTATCCGGACCAATCAGATGAATGATGTGAAATTATCTCTGTAAGACAGAAAACAGGGAGGCTGAGGTGAGCTGCACGGGAAAAGGCTGGCTGCTGGATCTTTATGAAGATGCGCTGGACGGTGTCCGGCTCTGGTTCATCATGGATGACGGACGCCGCATCTGCCTGCGTCAGGAATTTCCGGTCAGTTTTTACGCTTACGGCCCGGTTTCCCGGCTGCATGCGTGCTGTCTGTTCCTGAAGAAACAACCCGGTGTGACCGGGTTGGCCCGGGAGATGAAAAAGGATGTCTTCCAGCCGGAATTGCTCTGCGTTTTGCGTGTAGATATGCAAAGTCCTGTCTCACAGCAGTCCTGTTTCCGGACTTTGCAAAAGGTTTTCCCCGACCTGACCTGGTACAATGCGGATGTATCTGTCCAGGCCCGGCATGCCGCGCAGTATGAAAGCTTTCCGATGGCCTTTTGTGATCTGGTGTATGAAGAGGATGGAACGATATCAGAATTTCGTGTATTGAATTCACGTTGGGATCTGCCGCTCCTGCTGCCGGTGCTGCAGAAGCTGGAACTTTCTCCGGACTGTGATCCCTCAAAATCGGAGCCTACCGGGCTTGAAATTCGTATAGACAGAAAAAAACAACGGCTTTTGCTTGACGATCCCGCGGCAGTGATCAACCGGCTGAATGAATTGATGGATCAGTACAATCCGGATATTCTGCTGACTGATTGGGGAGATAACTGGCTGATCCCGAAGCTGCTGGAAATGCAGGAAGAATCCGGGATCCCGCTGCGCTTTAACCGGGATGCCGAAAAGGAGATCCTGTGGAAAAAGGAGACTTCCTATTTTTCCTACGGTCAGATCGTTTACCGTGCGCAGGAGGCTCATCTGTTCGGGCGCTGTCACATCGACCGGAAGAATGCCATGATGTGGCGGGACTATGGTTTTGACGGGGCGCTGGAGATGGCCCGGGTCACGGCCATGCCCATCGAACACGCGGCACGGGTCTCCCCGGGCTCGGGGATTTCCGCGATGCAGATGATCACAGCGATGCAGCATGATGTGCTGGTGCCGGAGCAAAAACAGCAGTCTGAGGGCGTGAAAAACGGTCTGGAACTGATCCGGTTTGACCGGGGCGGGATGATCTACCAGCCGAAGCCGGGCCTTTACACGGATATCGCTGAAATTGACTTCGTTTCCATGTATCCTGCCATCATCATTAACGGGAACATTTCTCCGGAGGTTCCGCTCCCGGATGGTCTGGAGCCGGCTCAGAAAGAATTGGGGATCGTTCCATTGACGCTGAAGCCGCTTTATGAGAAACGCGTGAAGATCAAGCAAAAGCTGCTGCAGTACCCGGATAAGGATGTGTCCCTCGCAAAAAGCTACGCAGCCCGGGCTTCCGCGCTGAAGTGGCTGCTGGTGGTGTGTTTCGGTTTTCTCGGGTACAAAAATGCCCGTTTCGGACGGATCGAGTCCCACGAGGCGGTGACCCGCGGCGGACGGGAAGCTCTGCTGCTGGCCAAAGAGGTGGCGGAGGAAATGGGCTTTGAGGTGCTGCACATGTTTGTGGACGCCCTGTGGCTGCGGAAGAAGGGCTGCCGCACCGTCGCAGATTTTCAGCCGGTGCTGGATGAGATCTCCCGGCGCACGAACATGATGATCGCGTTGGACGGCGTTTATACCTGGCTGGCCTTTCTGCCCTCGCGTACGGATGAGGCGGTGCCGGTCCCGAACCGTTATTTCGGGACTTTCCGCAGCGGTGAACTGAAGATGCGCGGGATCGAAGCCAGACGTCATGACATGCCGCCCTGGATCATTGAGACCCAGCGTCAGGCGCTGAACTGTCTTTCCCGGGCTTATGATGCCCGGGACCTGCCGGACTGCCTGCGTAAAGCTTTTGCGGTCTTTCAGCAGGCTCTGGATGATCTGAACGCCGGACGGGTTCCGCTGAGCGAGCTGGTGGTGACCATGCGCATCAGCCGGGAGTTGGATGATTATAAGGCGCCAACGCCATCCGTCCGGGCGGCCCGTCAGCTGCTGGAACGGACCGGGAAACGTCTCGCACCGGGGCAGAAGGTGCGCTTTCTTTATACCAGCGGGAAGGAAGACGTCCATGCCTGGGAACTGCCGGAGCCTGTCGGGCCGGAGGCTATTGACAAGTCCAAATACAGGCTGCTGTTCGGCCGGGCCGCCGGTACGATCCTTTATCCTTTCGGCATCGATGCCAAAGAGGTGGAGGACTGGGCCTGCGGCGGTTTGCAATTTAAATTTGAGCATATGGATGCTTCCTAAGTATCGGCATTATTATTTCAAAATAGCGGATTAATGAAATATAATCTAAACAAGGTTGATGTTTTACGTGAGGGTTTAAGTCATGGAAAGAAATATCAATATTGTCAACGATCTCGATGGACGTCGTTTTGTTTTGATCAATGACATCAGATGGTAAGGTAAGAGAGAAATAAATATTTGTATGATTTTTTATCAATAAAAAAAGAAACGAGCAGCCCGCTTGAGCAATAAAGCTGTACGGTAAAAACCCATTTCTTAATTCTTAATTATACAGAAGTGGGTGAAAAAGTCAATAATTTCGTGCTGATTGTGACTATTTTGGAATGGGACGTGTGAAAGGACTCAATAAATGAAAAAATCTGATATCGGTATACTTGGGCTGGCGGTGATGGGGGAGAACCTTGCCATCAACATGGAAAGCAAGGGCTTTACTGTCTCTGTCTTCAACCGTACGACCGAAAAAGTTAAAAAATTTGTCAACGGACGCGCAGAAGGGAAAAACATCCGCGGGGCTTTTTCGCTGAAAGAACTGGTTTCCCAGTTGGAAAAACCCCGGAAGGTGATGATCATGGTCAAAGCGGGGCAGCCTGTGGATGACATGATCGAACATATCATCCCGCTGATGGAACCCGGTGATGTGATCATCGACGGCGGCAACTCCAATTTTCATGACACGATCCGCAGGACGGCTTTTGTGGAGAGCAAGGGACTGCTTTACGTCGGGACCGGAGTCTCCGGCGGTGAAGAGGGAGCGCTGCACGGTCCGTCCATGATGCCGGGCGGTTCGGAGGCGGCCTGGCCGGTGGTCAAGCCTGTTTTTCAGGCGATCTGCGCGAAGGTGGAGGACGGGGCTCCCTGCTGCGAATGGGTCGGTTCCAACGGGGCAGGACATTATGTCAAAATGGTCCATAACGGCATTGAATATGGCGATATGCAGCTGATCTGCGAGGCTTATCAGCTGATGCGGGACCTGCTGGGGATGTCTGCTGATGAAATGCATGAAGTCTTCGCGGAATGGAACCGCGGGGAATTGAACAGCTATCTGATCGGCATTACCGCCGATATTCTGGCCTATAAGGATGAAGATGGTAGTCCGCTGGTTGACAAAATTCTCGATACCGCCGGACAGAAAGGCACGGGAAAATGGGCCTGCATTGCCGCGCTGGATGAAGGGATCCCGCTGACGATGATCGGAGAAGCGGTCTTTGCCCGCTGTCTCAGCGCCATGAAAGCCGAACGAACCGCAGCTTCCCGCATCCTGCACGGGCCGAAGACCGGCTGCGATATGGAGCGGGAACATCTGATTGCTGCCATCAAGGATGCGCTTTATGCATCGAAGATCATCTCCTATGCGCAAGGCTTTTCCCTGATGCGGGACGCGGCAAAGACCTATGGCTGGAACCTGCATTATGGCAACATCGCGTTGATGTGGCGGGGCGGCTGCATCATCCGCTCTGTCTTTTTGGGTGATATTAAGAAGGCTTTTGATGCTGATCCGGATCTGCCGAACCTGCTGCTGAACGATACCTTCCGGGAGGTCGTTGAAAAAGCGCAGAGCGGCTGGCGTGAGGTCTGTGCGGAAGCGATCCGCTGCGGGATCCCGGTTCCGGCGATGTGCAGTGCGCTGAATTATTATGACGCCTACCGGACCGAACGCCTGTCTGCGAATTTGCTTCAGGCCCAGCGGGATTATTTCGGCGCTCACACCTACGAACGCCTGGACCGTCCCCGCGGAGAGTTCTTCCACACGAACTGGACCGGTGAAGGCGGGGATACCGCTGCTTCGACCTATAACGCCTGAAAACGGAGTTGATAGTGTGATAAATAAGAACGGTTACGATCTGCGTAACCGTTCTTTGTTCTGAAAAGATAATCTGATACAGCCTTTTTGTGCGGGCTGCGCCGCATCAAAAAGGATGTCTCTGCTGTGCTTCTATTCCCAATTGTTTTCCAAAGGCGCCCCGCAGTGCGGACAGGTCGTGTGCAGTTTTGCGACGAACTCATTGCCGCAATAATCACATTTTATCGTTTCGGGCTCGGTCTCAGCCACAGGACACTGTGTGGCGTTGATTCTCGGATCGTCCTCAGGTTTCTGTTTTGCTGTACCGATTATTTTCTTGACCGCGGTAAAAAGCAACAGGCCTCCACCCGCAAACAGGAATATCAGCGTCGGGATTTTATTCCCTGAAATCTTTCCTGCCTTCTGCCCGATTTGATTAAATGCATCGATCACCGAAGCGGACAACGACTTAGAATTGTCCATAAGATTACTCTGAAGCTGTCTGGTAAACTCATTCTCGAGATCCGTCGTGATCATGCTGCCGCAGTCATCACCGATCATGCCTTCCCACGACCAGGATTTTTCCACATTATCGACACAGTACACGACCAGCCAGTGCTTTTCGTCATTAAATGTATCGACATAGAGCTTGTATGCGTAATCCTGCAGATCCCCGCCCTCTGTTTTCAGTTCCTTGATGTTGATCGTAAAGAAGGCGGGCGTCACGCCTGTTTTATTCTGAAAGGAGAGGAATGCTTCGTTCATCTCTGCTTCTTCAGTGTCACTCAGCAGCCGGGCCGCATCGTTGATCAGAATATCGGTGTTGTAGTCTGTCTTTACCTTTTGAGGCAGAGATTTGAAACCGGAAAAACCAAATATCGCGGCAAGAATTATTGAAATGATACTCGTGAAAAACTGTTTTATTTTTTCACTTCTTGCGTTCTGAAGCGTATAAGGCCGGTCGCTGAAATAATATTGAGGCATACCGGCGCGGTAGTAAACATATCTGTTGGCTCCGGGATAATAGCTTCTCCCGAACCGCATATTGGCAGCGCTGTTTTTGCTGCTGCGGCTGCTCCTGTGAGATCCGCCGTGAGATCTTCCTCCTCCGCTCGAATGTGGCATAAGACACTCCTTTCTCCATTTATACAATTATAAAATCTTACAATACCATTATAATACGAAATCATCAGAATTTGAAATTATACACAGTCCTGTACTGCACTGTTGGGTACTGAACGGGCACTTAAAAACTTTGTTATATAAAAGTTATGAGGAGAATTTATGCTATGAAAAGGAATGTATTATTCCTTATCCCATTACGCTTGTTTGTCAATTTAAACGTGAGTGTATGAATTAATCTTTTTTTTGGTAGAAATCCATACCGCCAAAATTTTTCCACATTTTATACATATCAATGTAATTCTCTTTGATAAATTCAGTAATCAATCGAATTTCTTTATCGGTGAGGTCGCCTCTTTTTTGCATAAAAGAACTTCCATCTGACCGAACTAAGAATTTCGCAGAATATGCTTCAGTCATTTTTCTGTCACTTGCGTGAACATGCATCGCTTCAACAATACATTCAGCAGTGAAATATAAAAAATGATCTGCAATTTTATACGGATAGAATTTAGGCATAAGATGTTTCCAGAAATTGCAGATTCTTTTTGCACAAATCTAAAACGATTTGTTGTTCGATTGGGTCCATATTTGTTTCAATGATCTCACCGGCTTTATTAACAACCATTGCACAGTCTGGATGATAGAGATTCAAAATGCTGATAAAACCATTTTCCCGCTCTGTGAAGGCATATCCGTTAACGATAATATTTGCTTTGTCCGCGATTGTAATGATATCAGTTTCAGTCATATTTTATTTGTACCTGTGTAATAGGATCCAAAAACCGGTCTTTGTTCATATAGAGAGCTGAGAGGATTGGTTCCATATCTATATACTCTTCAATATCCTGCTCCTGATGCTTGTATTTTGCCATCACCTCAAGATATCCGTGATCCCATTGCAAAATTTTTGTATACCTTTCCAACCCATCACAGGTGCGGAAAGTTAGCGTTTTTCCGGCATGTGTAAATGTCGTGTATTTATCAAAACTGCTTAAAATTGCAATTCCGTCATTTTTGTTTGCCATCAGTTTTATTAATCCTTACTATTATCATACTACATTTCTTTACCGCAAATATTATTTAATACTTTTGATTTCGTGTGAAGATTCTCCATGCAGGATATTTTCAAAATGAAATGATCAGATCCTTGTGTACAGAGGATAGAACGAACTGGCCCTCCTGCCTGCCGGTAAGGAGCCCTTGAATTATTCCCAGATGAATTTGGTGATGGTTCCGTCTGAGGTGATCTGGTTGGAGACGCCTGCAAAGGGGTTGACCAGCCAGATATTTCCATCGGTGAGAAAGGCGATCCAGGCCGACTCTTCGCTGCTGGCGGGTGCCCAGGTCAGATGCTGCGGGGTGATGTACCCGCTGGAGCCTTGCGCCGGATAAACGATGTGTGCGTTTTCGCCGTCCGGATCGCTGATCATGATGCGGTAGCGTTCCGATTCAACCTGCTGGGGAAGTTCGGTTTGCAGCCAGCTCAGGTAGGATTTTCCGTTGGAGAAGAGCGGGGACATTGCCGGGTAGGAAAACAGCCCGGTATTTTGGATGACTGTCCGGAATTCACCCGTGTTCAGGTCGAAATAAGCAATGTGGTAGTCAGTCGGGTCGTAGGTCTGGACATTTCCGTCTGTTTTTCCGTGAAAGGTGAAATAAAAGCCGCTGTCATCTGCGTTCCAGCAAAACCCGGGGATCCATGCCCAGTCAGACCGGGTCTTTTCATAAGGAGTGAAGCGGATCAGTGTCTGTTTATCCGCGCTGAGCCGGTCAATGATGCCGACATTTTCCGGTGTAGCAAAAAGCAGACGCCGGGCATCCTCATCAAGAGAGAACTCCGTTCCCCACCAGCTGTAGGTTCCGCTGTCATCGGCCTCAAGGATCTCCTCCTGGCTCATCAGCATTCCCGTGTCGCTGACAAACTGCATGCGCAGGTCATTGAGCGCCTTCCATCCCGGGGCCTGTTCGGATGGCTCAACTGTTGAGTAGACGAATCTGCGGGTGTTCCCCGGCAGCCAGGAAGCGAAATGCAGGACGTTTGATACCCGCAGCGAGATCGGCTCTGCGTTCCAATCACTTAGGTCCAGCATCCATAGTCCGTTGACTTCCGTTGACCGTCCCGTCCGGGAAAAAAGCAGCCATTGTCCGTCGGAAGAAAGGTCCAGGACCCTGCCGTCAAGGTCACCGGTGGAAACCAGCGGCGTCCGGTTTTCGGTAGATCCTTCCATCATCCAGGCGCTGCCGTCTGAAATGTAAATCAGCCGTCCGTTGATCTTGATCGGGGCGTATTCTGCTTTCGCGCCGCGCATCAGGATCTCCGGAACCGGTTCTTTGACGGTGATGAGGGAGACGACTGCTTTGCCCGTCTGGATGCCGTCTTCATAGGTATAACGGGTGACGATCTGACGGGTGCCGTTCTGTCCCTGCTGGATAATGCGGGTCTCCCCGTTTGGGAGCGATTCATTGCGAACTGTCTGGCTTTGGAAAGGGGCAGTCTGTTCGCTCACAATGTCTTCGGTCTTGACCCGAACCACGCGGATCTCTCCGTCTGCAGGTATCGCCATGGGCAGGGCCGGGGTCACGATGTCCTGGCTTCCGATTTGGATGCCGACTGTTTCCAGCGCGTCTCCAACTGTTGCATCCGCACTGACCTGGCTGATATAATGCATATTGTCGCAAAAGATGTTCACATCACGCAGACTGGCGCCGGTTTCATAAAAGTTTCTGATTTCCGTGCAGCCGGTAAAAAGGGTTATGAATAATAAAAAAAACATCACCCGGCATCGCTGTCGGGATATCCGAATGAACTGGGGTCGGGTGATATTTTTCAGCATGATCGATCAGCTTTTGACTGCATCCACGGATATTTTTCCGGGTTCCACACGAAAAGACCGAACCTGGAAATCCTTTTGCAGCTCTTTGACAAATGTTTGGATCGGTTTTTGAATGAGTTCATTTGCTTTTGAGGACTCGATGGAAATGACGGGCAGGTCCAAAGTGAGGAGGTCTGCACGGACATTTTTGCCATCCCACAGGATGGTGGCTCTTGCGGAGGCATTGACCTTGATGAGATGCATACCGACTCTGCAGGACACGATCAGTTCATTTTCGTTGAAGCGAATCACAGGATCGCTGATGTCCAGCCCAACCTTGATTTTTTCCTTGATAAATTCCTTTATTTTATCGTTGTGTGTCACCAGATAATTTGCGGCGTATTTCGTCGCGTCCTGTTCAGAAAGAGCCAGTTGGATCGTTAACCCTGAAGGGATTTTATTCATATCCATGAGCTACCTCTTCATTGCCTCAACGATCGCATAATCATCATTTACTTCGAAGTTCCGTATTTCATACCCTTGCATCAGGTTTTGAATGAAATCATTGATGGTGGGCTGAATATAAGCGCTTACCGTGGACGGGTCAACGGAAATGACCGGAATGTCGACCGATTTGATGTCGACCTTGACGGTAGAAGTTTCCTTATCCCAGACAACCGTACCGCTGGCGGAAACGGTGACTTTCAAAGCTTTAAAACCACCACGAATGGAAATGATCAGGTAATCTTCATCGAATTCGATTTTCGGGTCAGAAAGATCGATCCTGATTCCTGCCTGCTGCTGAATGAGCTCCTGGACCTCTTCCATATAACGGAGCAGATATTCTTCCGCAGCAGCCGTAGCATCATCATCCGTGAGAATCAGTTGAAATACCGTCCCGGAGGGGAGGTTTTCAACCTGCCGCAGCTGTTCGGTCAGCTTTTCAATCGCTTCAGCGTAAATTGTACTCCATCCAAAAAATAAGCCGAAAATTACGGCAAAAATTGGTAAAATTGTTTTATGGGTTTTTTGCATAATTACCTCCATAGGGATTATACGAGCCCTGGCATCAATTTGTTTCCGTTTCCGGATTTTGGCAACCGGAACAAATGAGATTATAGCACGACAAAATGGAAGAAAACGGAAAATATACACAAGAATCATTGACTTCACTGGAGGCAGTGCTGTTTGCGGCAGCATCTCCTGTCTCTTACAGCCGGCTTTCCGAAGTCATGGGACTGAAGATCGGGCTGATCCATGAAATGTGTCAGGCGCTTTCCAATGATTATGAAAGACGCGGCGCGGGGATCCGTATGCAGTTTCTGGATGCCCAGGTTCAGCTGACGACAGCGCCTGAGGCTTCTTCGGCTGTGGAAACCTTCCTGGGGCTGGAAGCTACGCAAAAGCTGAGCCGTGCTGCACTGGAAACGCTGACGATCGTAGCATACCGTCAGCCGGTTTCCCGGCCTGCGATCGACAGTATCCGGGGTGTGAACAGTGAATATATTCTGCGCGGACTGCTGT
The DNA here is from genome assembly GCA_017432685.1 of Flexilinea sp. Taxonomy (GTDB): domain Bacteria; phylum Chloroflexota; class Anaerolineae; order Anaerolineales; family Anaerolineaceae; genus Flexilinea. Next base: position 17,293 of record JAFRIR010000150.1, read on the forward strand.
CACGGGGACTGATTGAAGAGACAGGACGGGCTGATTCTCCCGGCAGACCGATCCTTTACGGAACGACACAGGATTTCCTGTTATATTTCGGACTCTCTTCTCTGAGCGATCTGCCTCCTTATGAGACGGCAGTGCCCGAAGATAATGAAACTGAGACAGAAATGAGCATTTTGAAGGAGTAAAAAAGATTATGGAAGAAAGATTGCAAAAAATTTTATCCCGATGTGGTTTCGGGTCCAGAAGAGTATGTGAAGAAATGATTTCGATGGGCCGGGTCACGGTCAATGGCACAACAGCGGAACTTGGCTCTAAAGCGGACCCGAAAAAGGACGTGATCCGGGTGGACGGGTCTATTTTGCAATATACGGAACCGGAAAAAGTTTACATCATGCTGAACAAACCGCGCTTTGTCCTCTCGGATCGGGACAGTTCTGACCCGCGCAGGAGCGTTTTTTCGATCGTGGAGAATTCCGATGGACTGTTTGTCGTGGGGCGGCTTGATTTTGAAAGTGAAGGCTTGATCCTGCTGACGAATGACGGTGAACTGGCAAACAAGCTTTCCCATCCGCGTTATGGGAAAGAGAAGGAATATCAGGTCCTGGTCGGGAAACGGCCGGATGACAAGCAACTGAAAGCCTGGCGGCACGGTGTTGTTTTGGAAGATGGCGAGAAAACCGGACCGGCATTGGTTCAGGTCAGCAGCCTCTCCGGGAAAGGAGCCTGGCTGCGGGTCGTCATGACAGAAGGACGGAAACGTCAGATCCGTGAGATCGGAAAAACCATTGGGCTGCCGATCGTCCGTCTGATCCGGGTGCGGATCGGGACGCTGGAGCTGGGAGATTTGAAGTCCGGCGAATATAAAGAATTGAACGAGAATCAGGTGAAATCGCTGCGGGCGTTGGTTTCCGGAAAACCGCGTGCGGAAAAACAGGCGGCTGCCTATGCAAAGCTCGGCGAACATCAGAAATCCCGGAAACCCGGGGAGAAATCCGGGGAACAAAAGAAACCCTTCAAATCCAACCGCGGCGATTGGAAAAAGAAAGATGAGAAAAGGCCTTCGAAACCAATCAAAAAGAAGGTAATGTAGAAGAGAAACCGAAGAAGAATGAAAGGGAATAAGCTGCAGAATAATGTCTAAAGTCTAAAGTCTAATGTCTAATGTCTACCGTCTTATTTCTTATTTCTTATTTCTTATTTTTCTTGTTTCTGTTATAATCAAGCGCGTGAGTTCAGCGCTTCCTGACTCATTGGAGGATAGTTTATGAAAATTACAATGGTCATCCCGACCTATAATGAAAAGGAAAACCTTCCAAAACTGGTAAAGGAAGTTCTTGCTCTTCCTCTGGAAGATATTCACGTGCTGATCGTTGATGATAACAGCCCGGACGGAACCGGTGAACTGGCAGAAAAACTGCGGACAGAATATAATGACCGCATCCACTGCCTGCACAGAGCGGGGAAGATGGGACTGGGTTCTGCTTACCGTGAAGGTTTCAAGATGGCTATGGATGAAGGGGCTGATTATATCGGCCAAATGGACGCGGATTTCTCTCACCCGATCGACAAGATTCCGGAGATGGCAAAAGCATTGTCTGATGCTCACCTGGTGATCGGTTCCCGCTATGTCAAAGGCGGTGCATTGGATGAGGATTGGCCGTTTTACCGGAAATGGCTTTCCGGATTCGGCAACGCTTATGCAAGGTTCATTCTTGGGCTGCCGAACAAGGATGTGACCGGTGGGTTCAAGATGTGGCGAAGGGAAACGCTGGAAGCGATGCCGATGGACACGATCAAGTCAAACGGTTACGTGTTCCAGGTCGAGATGAATTATGTGGCATCCAAACTGGGCTGCAAAATCGTGGAAATTCCAATCTATTTCAAGGAACGCACGATGGGCAAATCAAAGATGAATCTGAAGATTTCTATCGAAGCTGCCTGGCGGACGATCGCGCTGCGCTTTATGCATAATGATGTGAAAAAGGTTTTTTGAGCGGCAAGAGATTATCATGCCTTCAGGGCACTGGACAGTTAAAATGAATTAATTGGAGAAGAATGAACGCAAGTATCTATGATGAATTGAAATGGCGTGGAATGATCCACGATCAAATTGACGGTGTGGAAAAATTGCTGAGCGAAAAGAAAGTCACCCTTTACAATGGCTTTGACCCGACAGCAGACAGCCTTCATGTGGGACACATGGTACCGCTGATCGCCCTGGCCCGTTTCCAGAAATACGGGCATCATGTGCTGGCTCTTGCCGGCGGTGGCACCTGCATGATCGGTGATCCCTCCGGACGTTCAGCTGAGCGGAACTTGCTTTCCCGGGAAGAAGTGCTGCATAACGTGGAATGCATCAAAAAGCAGCTGGCGCATTTCCTCGATTTTGATGTGAAATCCAACCCGGCTAAGATCGTTAATAACATGGATTGGCTCGGTGCCATCACTATGCTGGATTTTCTGCGGGATACCGGCAAATACTTCACGATCAATTACATGATGGCCAAGGACTCCGTGAAAACACGCCTGGACCGGGAGTCAGGTCTTTCGTTCACTGAATTCAGTTATATGCTGCTGCAGAGCTATGACTTTCTCCATCTGCATAAAGAGATGGGCTGTGAACTGCAATGCGGCGGTTCCGACCAGTGGGGCAACATCACTGCAGGGTCGGACCTGATCCGGAAACAGACCGGGGATGCCGTTTATGGCCTCACCTATCCGCTCATCAAAAAATCTGACGGAACCAAGTTCGGTAAGACAGCCGGTGGCGCTGTATGGCTCGACCCGAAACGGACTTCTCCTTACAAGTTCTATCAGTTCTGGCTCAACACCGACGATAACGACGTGATCCATTATCTGAAGTTCTTCACCTTCTTTGATGAGGATACGATCAACGGGCTGGAAGCTCAGACAAAGGAACATCCGGAAGCCCGTGCGGCACAGAAAGCGCTGGCGCTGGAAATGACACGCATGATGCACGGCGAAACGGCTGTGGCAAATGCGCAGCAGGCCAGCCAGGCGCTGTTTGGCGGTGATATTGTCGGCCTTTCAGCGGAAGATATCCATGACATTTTCTCTGAGGTGCCTTCTTTTGACATGCCGGCAGATCAATTCGGCGGGGAGGGCATTAATGTGGTGGATGTCCTGACCGGTACGGGATTCCTGAAATCGAAGGGTGAAGCCCGCCGCGGTATTCAGGAAGGCGGCGTTTATGTTAACAATAACCGTGTCACCGATGCGGCGATGAATATCACGATTTCGAATTTTATTGGCGGGAAATATCTGATCCTGCGGCGCGGGAAAAAGAATTATTTCATGGTGAAAGCGATATAATTCACAATGAAAAAAAGGCGCTCAGCGCCTTTTTTTCGTTAATTCTTTTCCAGCCATCCTCGGATGAGCTGATAAAGCTCCTGAATTTGGCCGGTCCGGATCTCATTTTGCTGTGCAGCCTCATCGTAGCTTGAAACGGCAGTATCCTCCAGCTTGTTCAGCCTTTCCATGATCATTTCCACGGAGCGCTTGTATTCGGATTGGATCTCGTCCTGCCCAAGCGAATAGTTCATCCAGCGTTTCTGGTCTTCGGACTTGAAGTTTGCCCACTCCTGATGGAATTTTTCTTCCGTCAGCCGCTGCATTTCCGTCAGTTCATTGGTACGGCGGTCAAAACGAGCCGAAGCCTCATCCAGAATGTCCTGTGACCGTTTAATGGAGCGTTTGGTGGCGTCCAGTGTCTGAACCTGACCTTCCAGTGAGGAGGCACGTTCCACGACTTCGGCAAAGGATTCCTTCCACTCTGCCCATTCCTTTTCCCGGTTGACGTCTGCAACGTTGATTTTTTCCTGAAAAGCAAGCCACTGTTGCTTTCGCTCGTTCTCTCCGCTGAGAACATCATTGATTCGACCTTCCATGCGTTTGATGGAGTCGGAGGAGATGTCGACCTTGGTGCGCATTTCTTCATTGCGCTTCCGGTAGGCGTTCAATTCCGTCTGCATGTCTCCGAGACGCTTGATGTCCTGTTTGCGGCTTTCCTCATTGGTCTTTTGAATACGCAGGAAATCATCCCGTTCCAGAGCTACTTTTTCGATGCGGTGTGACAGTTCCTCCACGTTTCGGTTGACGGTGAAGATATCGTCCATGCGGGCCTGGACAGCTTTTTTGATGTCTCCGATCGGTTCGATCTGTTTGCGGATCTCGAGGATAGCCCGGCTCAGAGATTCCTGCACCGTCTGACGGTTGGCATCCAGTTCCGCTTCCTTGAGCGTATGGGCCTTGTTGTTTTCTTCGATCTGGATCTGAAGCTCTCCGCGGTTCTGGGCTATCTGACCGTCCAGATGGTCCAGGCGGGGAAATACGCTGGGGTATACGCTGATTTCTTTTTGTAATTCTTTGATGTCATTTTTTAGCGCATAGTTTTCGGTTTTCAGCTGTGTGATCTGTTCCTGCAGGAGGTAAATCGCGTCTTTGTCCTTGCGGCGTTCAGCGTCCAGCCAATCCAGCCGTTTGAGGATTTGTGGAATATCATAATAATCATCGCCTGCATTAGGCTGCCAGGTTTGTGCCATAATAACTCTCTCCCTATCGATATTATATCAGGAAAGTTATTTATGATGATAATGAAATTTTTGCGGGTTCAGCTGCTTATTTTTTTCGCAGTTTCGCAAGGGATTCATATTTCCCGATGATGACCAGAACATCTCCGCTGCGGACCACATAGTCACCTCCCGGGGCAATGTTGATTTCCTGTCCGTTTTTGACAGCAATGATGTTGACGCCGAGCCTGGCCCGGACGCTGAGATCTTTGATGCTTTTGTTGAACCAGGATTCAGGCGCCTGTTCTTCGACGAGACTGTATTCTTCCGAGATTTCGATGAAATCCAGAATGTTTGGCTCGACCAGCTTGGCAGCCAGACGGTCCGCCATTTCCTGTTCCGGAACGACAACTGCGTCAGCCCCAAGTTTTTCGAGAATACGCTGGTGTTGAGGGCCTTTGGCTTTCGTTACAACGTACGGAACTCCCAGCTCTTTTAAATTCATGGTGATCACGATGGAGGCGCTTAGATTTCCCGCTGTACAGACGATTGCACAGTCACAGTTGCGTACACCTATTGCCCTCAGAATATCCTGATCCTCCGCATCACCGGAGACGGCTTGAGTTACGTTATCCGCGATCTGCTGGACTTTGTCGTTGTCTTTGTCTATGACTAACACTTCACAGCCCATTGAATATAACTTTTGCGCGATCCGAGTTCCGAACCGTCCCAGCCCAATTACTGCAAATGATTTCATCTTTTCCTGTTCTTTCTTGAATATTCAATTGATCCTGTTTTTTTTAAATAAACAATCCGAATCAGTTTATCCTCTTTTCACGTTCTTACTTCTTCAGGGAACCTATAAAAACATTTGTTTTTCTCTGTCCCTGGGGCTGCCGCCCCCATATCCCCGCCCGTAAGTTCTTAGAGGTACACTGACTTCTTATATCTTATATCTTATTTCTTATTTTTCTTCACCCGATGATCAGTTTGGTCTCTGCGCGCTGGATCCGTTCTTCCGCGGGATCTGCCATCATAAAGCTCAAACTGATGGATAAAACACCCACCCTTCCAAAAAACATGAAGAAAATCAGCAAAATTTGAGATAGCAGCCCTAACCCGGCAGTCTCCGCGATGGAAAGTCCGCAGGTGGCAATGGCGGAAATGCTGCTGAAGACAGCCGGTCCGATAGGAATATGAGAATTAACGCTGATGACGACACCGCCGAAAACAGACAGACCGGCCATCAGCCCAGTGATGGTAACCGCGTCCAGCACCTGATTGTTGGAAATGGAGCGGTTATAGATCGTGATGGTCCGTTTTCCGCGCAGCCTTGCCCAGGTGTAAAGCATCAATACACCCAGCGTAACGACCTTGATGCCGCCAGAGGTGGAGCTGGCTGCCCCGCCGATGAGCATCAAAACACAGGTCAGGGTCTTCCCGATCTCGTTCATATAGCTCTGATTGATGCCGGCAAACCCGGCCGTACGGGTGTTCACGGACTGAAACAGGGCGGCCATAATTTTCTGCGGGACGTTCAGCGGACCCAGCGTGCCGGGATTGTTCCATTCGATAAACAGATAGGCGAGTGTACCGATCACGATCAGCAGCCCGGTGGTAATAAGTACAATTTTTGCATAGACATTGATTTTCTGGAAGCTTTTTAAGCGATAGATCTGCTCGAGAACGATGAAGCCAAGACCACCGTAGACGATCAGGAAGATCAATGTCAGCATGATGAGCGGGTCTGTGATGTGATTGGTAAAACCGATTCCCGGACTGCTGAAGCCCATAAAGTCAAGGCCGCAATTGCAGAATGCGGAGACGGAATGGCTGATGCCGAGAAACAAAGCTCGTTTGAAGCCGTAATGCGGGAGGAACCCAAGCGTCAGCAGCACAGCGCCGATCGCCTGGATGATCAGACTGTTCAAAAGGACCCAGCGCTGAATCCTCACGACACCTCCAACTTCGATGCCGAGCCCCTGTGCCATAGCCATACGCTGTTTCATGCTGATGCGCCGGTTTGCCAGCAGAATGAAAAAGATCACGGTTGACATGAAGCCAAGCCCGCCGATCTCGATCATGATCAGGATCACTATGTGTCCAAAGGCACTCCACTGTGTCCAGACATCACTTAGTGAAAATCCGGCAACACAGGTAGCGGAAGTTGCCGTAAACAGGGATTCGAAAAAACCCGCGGAGTGATGATCACGGGATGCAATGGGCAGGTTGAGCAGCATGGCACCGATCAGGATCACCATGATAAAGAACAGAACGATGATCTGCGTTGTTGTAAGCGATCGCCATTTCTCTTGAATAAAATCTCTGATCCGCATTTTTCCTCAATATGGGAAAAATTATACCGCCGTTTTTCTTCCTGTTCGGCGGATTAAGATATTCCCGGCAGAGAATAACCCTATACTGATTTTAAAGCAGTTCCTTCACGTTGCTAATGATAAATTGCCTTATAATAATGGGTAAAGTGATAAGATGTAAAGTAAAAGTGCGTATTCATCACGAACAATGTGAGGAGAATGAAAAATTATAATGAGCAGAGTTATTAATTCGGAAAGTGCGGGGAAGGATCGGACCCGATTAACAAAAACGGTCGTGATTGCGATCCGTGAATTGCTGAGGCAGAAGGAGCCCGGTGATCTGTCCCGTGATTTGATTGCGTGTATATTAATGTCTTTGGATGGTATTTATGATACGGTAGATGCCTCTGTAGAAGCCTGGGAAAAGCGGGGGTACTGGCTGAAGGCGGATCGTTTCCGCATGGATTGGCAGTGGACAAAGCTGCTGGCTGACCAGATGCGGCCGCTGGTGATGGCTGAAAAATACGGTGAACTGATCCCGCTGATGGTCCAGGTACTGCAGGCGCTGGACAATGTCAAGGTTTCAGATAACCACCGTTTGGGAACGCCCTGGACCGGGGCGTGGGCAGAACTAATCAAAAATGAGAAATGAGAGATGAAAAATAAGAAATAAGAAATATGAAATAAGAAATATGAAATATGAAATAAGACTTATGTATCCCGGATATTAAATGAAAATTTCCGGAACCTTAGAATTATTTTATTCATTTCTAATTCCTGATTTCTCATTTCTAATTTTATTATGGCTGTTCGTTATCCGATTCCTGAAAAATTTACCGAAACGGAAATTGTTGTAGTCAATTCCCGTTTCATTGCCTCCGCGGCTCCCGTGTTTTCAAACGAAGAAGCACGAGACTTCATCAATTCCATCAAGGCGAAATATCCTGATGCCACCCATCATGTGCCGGCCTATATTATCGGTTACGGCAATTCTGTCAGCGCTTATTGCACGGATGACGGAGAACCTTCCGGCAGCTCCGGACGGCCGGTCCTGGCAGTACTGCAGGGCAGCGGTCTGGGGGATGTCTGTGTGGTTGTTACCCGCTATTTCGGCGGTACGAAACTGGGAATCGGCGGACTTGTACATGCCTATGGCGATGCGGCAAAGGCGGTGCTGGAGATCCTGCCCCGGGCGGAAAAGGTCCCGACTTATGTTGTGATGCTGGCCATCGAATACAGTTATTTTGAACGGGTGCGTCTGCTGCTGCAGAAATATAAGGCGCTGACGATGGATGAGGATTTCGGTGCGGACGTGACCATCACGGCCCGCTTCGTTGAAGAGGGTTTGGCTCCGTTTCAGGCTGAGCTTTCCGAGCTCACGCGGGGACAGGTCCAGGCGGAGGTGATCGAATACGAACCGGAAACGATCATGCCTTTGAACAGTTTTTAGTTGACGGTTGTCAGTTTCCCTTTTTTAGTATGAATTCTGCCGCGATATCCGAGCCGTTGACGGGCTGAGGGGCGGTTTTTCCGAGTTCCAGCAGTTTTCCGATCTCTTCGTCCAGGGTAAATGCTTCAAAACGACTCTGCGCGATTTCCAGTGTGTTGGGACGCTTCCGCAGAAAGTCCGCGGTCACATCGGATTCCCTGAAATTCTCTCTTGAGATAAAGCCATAGGCAGCTCCCGCGGCACAGACTTCGGCGATGGTGGAATAGCCGGCTTTGCCAATGATGAAATCCGCCGCGTGGACCATGTCCGGGTGATAATAACCGGAATGATGTGGCAGCAGGATCTTGTTCCCGTATCTTTCGGTTTTTTCGAAGGTTCCCGGCAGCAGAAGCGTGACATTGTCCGGGATGCTGCTTTCTACGGCAAAATCGAGGTTTTCCGGTATGCCGCCCATGGAGATCAATCCGATGCGATGGTCATCCGGGATAGCCAGCGATTTTCGGAATTCTGCGGCGCTGTGATGCGGTCTGCGGCTGACGGGCGGAATCAGGATGTCTGCTTCCCGATCCGGGTCACAGAGCGGTTCGGACTGCATCCGGAAATCCGCCTGCACGAAAATCTCACGCAGACGGTTGTTGAGCTCCTGAAACTCCGGACATTGCGGGATATAAAGCTCATAAAGCCAGTCCCAGGTGAAATTTTCAAACAGAAAAGTCGGCAATCCTGCTTTTTTTCCGGTGATGATCCCGAGTGGGGAGATATCACAAACCACAAGGTCTGTTTTCAGGCTTTGCAATTCTGCTGCCAGTGTATCTGAGCGCTCCGGAATGCTATCCAGATAGTTCCGGATGTTGATGACACTCTGTGGCAGATCATGGTCCATGGGATTCAACTGCACGAGCCCTACATCCACAGCGCCGGGATAGTAGGTGAAGTTTGTCAGTCCCGCGTCCCGGAACAGCCATTCCGGTGTGCCGGTGAATATGTCAAAATGGATCTGCGGATCACAAGCAGACAGCGCTTCCATGATGGCGGAAGCGCGGCTGGCATGTCCGAAGCCGTGCGATGAGATAAAATAGGCGATGTTCATGGGTTTTAGATATCAATATCCTCAATGATATTCTTCAGCAGAAGTCGGGTCAGCTTGCGGGGAGAGGGCGGTGTCTTGCTGGATCGGATGATTTGGTCGACCGTTGCTTTGCTGATGCAGGTGTTGGGCCTGACGCACACGGGTGCGATCTTTTCCCGCAAAACCTGTGCCTCCGGGCTTTTGTCTTTATACAACGGATGCCAGTCAGGCAGGGCGATCCCTTCAAACAGGCAGCGGTAGGCACAGCTTTTTGGCAGCCAGTGCGCCATTTTTGGCAGGCTCTCCGGTGAAATTTTCATACAGGTCGGCATCTTTTCAAAGCGCTGCGCGTAAGCAGAGCAATGAGATGTTTCTTTGTTCATCAGCGGACACATAATGGAGGTATAAAAGACCTCATCCGTATCCTCGTCCTGAACTTTGAAAAGACAGCACAGGGCGCAGCAGTCACAGAGCAATTCCCATTCATCTTCCGTCAGTAAATTCGCAATATCTGTCAAAGAGTTCCTCCTGACAGCAAAATGTCGAAATATCTCCGGAAAGTGTCAGGATCGTCCATGGTCATCAGCTGCCGCATATCTTCTTTGCTCACTTCCATTCTGGAGAGGTATCGTTTGGCAAATTTGCGGAAGGTCGCGCATCCCCACTGTTCACCGTAATAATCGATGTTGTATTGCAGGTGTTTCCTGCAAACGTCCTGAAATAGATCCATTGGAACATCATCAAAGTCATATCCGGCGAAGATCCAGGGGTTACGAAGCATGGCCCGTCCGACCATCACTGCATCGCAGCCGGTTTCACGCAGCATGCGCTGCGCGTCGTCAATGGTTTCCACGTCACCGTTGCCGACCACCGGAATTGATAATGCAGCCTTTAGGGTCCTGATCGCGGACCAGTCTGACTGCCCGGTATATTCCTGTTTCCGGGTCCGGGCATGGAGCGTGATCATGGCAGCGCCGCAGTCTTCGGCGATTTTCCCCACCTCAAGGTAGTTGATGGAATCGCTGTCCCAGCCCAGACGGATCTTTGCGGTGACCGGTGTTGATAGCCTTGATGTCATACCACTGATAATTTCACGGATTTTCTCCGGAAAGCGCAGCAGTCCTGCTCCAGCGCCCCGGTTGGCGACCTGACGGGCGGAGCAGCCCATATTCACGTCAAAGGCATCCGGATGGCAGCGTTCTTCCAGAATACAGGCAGACTCGATCAGCCGCTCCGGGACATCGTCAAATAGCTGGAAGATGATCGGCCTTTCTTCTTCGCTGAACGCGATGCGCTGGGGGAGGTTCGGCGTTTTGTGGACCACGTCCAGCCCGTTGATGAACTCCGTAATGCTGACGGGTGAACCGAGCTCCCGCGTGATGCGGCGAAACGGCTCATTCGTCCATCCGTCCAGCGGCGCCTGGATCAACGGGCGGTCAATACAGATCTTCCCGATGAAGAACGGCCGGAACAGGGCGTTATCGCCGTTCAGGAAATGCAGACCAGCCATAAACCGTAGGCGTCGATATATTTTCCGTCTTTTGAATAGCTGTCACCGGCGGCCAGGTCCTGAAGCGGCAGGACGTAGGAACGGTCATGATAAGTGATCTCAGCCAGAACACCAAGATTCCTGTCGACGCCATTCAGACCAGTCAGAAGAACGCGGACACCTTCCTGAACCGGGCCGTCATCGGCTTCATAAGGAAAACATACTTTGCACTTAACGGGGAATTTCAGTGAATTATCGAGATATTCTTTCCAGCAATCCATCGGCGTGACTTTTGTGGGGTCTACTGCCTTTTCAAAGGCTTTGACGATCAGTTTCCCTTCCCTGCCCAAACCATCCAGATAAAGGCGGGTGAAGATCTCCTGTTTTTTCCAGGCCAGTTCGTTTTCGTCCATGAACTCATCTGTTTGTTCCAGAACGCTTGCCGGCAGGATGTAGCTGGTCCAGCTGATCTCTTCGTCAAAAGCATCGTAGAAATAATCATCATCAAATCCGTCCAGCGTTTCCGGCGTCCATTCCACCTGAACTTCATCGATGGTCTGTTCATCTGTGGGATCCGCGTCATACAACAGCCGGACAATGCCTTTTTTCCCTTTTAGATCCATTTCTTTTTCTGTCAGGAAAGAATCCCTGACGACGACAACTTTTCCGATTTGTATGTTTTCCATAAACACCAGCTTTCACGGTATGCCGGGATCTGCCATCTGGCCCGTGCATACTCTCACATAATTCCTTATAAATTTCTCTCTGAATTATATCTGATTTCGCTCTTTTCGGATTCGTACTTGGGATTATAATTATCAGAAAGCGGATTTACCGTCGTAAGCAGAGAGAGGCGACAGACGGTTGACTGACCGCATAAATATCGGAGAGTAAGTAATGGATATCAAACGCGTTTTTTTGATCATTTTGGACAGCGTCGGAATGGGCACGGCTCCGGATGCAGCTGATTTCGGGGATATCAACCCGAACACATTGGGGCACATTGCGGCTTCGATTCCTGGTTTTAAACTGCCGAATATGCAATATATCGGGCTGGGAAATATTGACGGGATGGAAGGCTATGAAGCGTCAAAGATGCCGTTAGGCGCCTTTGGGCGACTTCGAGAGCTTTCTGCCGGGAAAGATACGACGATCGGGCATTGGGAAATCGCCGGGATCATCAGCCCGAACCGTCTGCCTACATATCCGAACGGATTCCCGGAAGAGATTCTGAAGCCCTTCCGTGAACAGACCGGCCGGGGAGTTCTCGGCAACTGTGTTGCCTCCGGTACCACGATCCTGGATGAATTGGGTGAAGAGCATATGCGGACCGGAGACCTGATCGTTTACACCTCTGCGGATTCTGTGTTCCAGATCGCAGCCCATGAAGAAGTGGTCCCGATCGATCAGCTTTATGAATACTGCCGGATCGCACGCAAGATCCTGACCGGTGAACATGGGGTAGCCCGTGTGATTGCACGGCCCTTTGTCGGACCTTGTTCCGGTCAGTTCAAACGTACCGCCAATAGACGTGATTTCTCCCTGAAACCACCGGAAGAAACCATCATGACCCGCTTGAAGTCACAGGGAAAGACAGTAGCCTGTGTCGGGAAAATCGAGGATATTTTTGCCGGTGAAGGTGTTACCTTTGCGGTTCATAATCAGAGCAATGCTGACGGTATGCATCATACGGAAGAATGCATGGAAAAATTCCCGGAAGGGCTGATTTTTGTCAATCTGGTGGATTTCGATTCCTCATGGGGGCATCGCCGGGATGTGAAGGGTTATGCCAATGGACTGAAAGAGTTTGACAAATGGCTTGGAAATTTTGCGGCGAAGCTTGAATATGGAGATGTGGTAATGATCTCTGCCGATCACGGCAATGATCCGACTCACCCGGGTACCGATCACACCCGTGAATATGTCCCGCTGCTCATGTATGGCCCGCAGATTCCTGCCGGAAAGAATTTCGGCACTGTTGACGGCTTCTGCTGCATTGGACAGACGATCGCGACCATGCTGCATGCCGGGCCGATGAAAAACGGTATTGATTTGTTCGCATAGCTATAATGTCTGCCATTCCCGATAATTCGCAGTCACGAATTTTCATAAATTCCTTGCGGAAAATCGGGGGTGGTATTATACTATTGTTCGTTGTTCGGGGCGTGGCTCAGTCCGGATAGAGTGCACGGTTCGGGTCCGTGAGGTCGGCGGTTCAAATCCGCCCGCCCCGACAAAATAAACCGTTTTCAAAACGGTTTATTGTTTTAAATTTGAAAAATAATAATAAATTATGAATTTCCATTCTCATTTTGCAAAAATGTCATATAATTATAAATGAGAAGAAAAACAAAAGTTATTGGAGGAAAAAATGGCTTATTCTATCGATAAAGATACTTGTATTGCGTGCGGCGCTTGTGTTGGTGAATGTCCGGTTGAAGCAATCGCTGAAGGCGATTACATGGTCATCGATGCTGACAAGTGCATTGACTGTGGTACCTGCGCGAGCGTTTGCCCGGTTGGCGCCCCTGCCGAAGCATAAGATATAAAAAATTTGAAATCCTGACCTTCAGCAATTCAACTGCTGGAGGTCTTTTTCTTGTATAATTACGTCCATGGATCTATTCACCTATAACGAACAGCAAACTTTCGGAGAGACGCAGCCTTTGGCTTCCCGCATGCGTCCGCAGACCCTTGATGAGTTAATCGGTCAGGATCACATTGTCGGCAAAGGCAGGCTGCTGCGCAGGGCAATTGAGGCGGATCGTCTTTTTTCCTCGATCCTGTTGTTCGGTCCTCCCGGGACAGGAAAGACCACCCTGGCACAGCTGATCGCAAAAGCTTCTTCCGCGGATTTTGTTACCATTTCCGCGGTTCTGGCGGGAGTGCAGGAGCTGCGGGCTGTGGTGGCAGACGCAAAGGAGAGAAGACGTCTTTACAACAAGCGGACGCTCCTTTTTGTTGATGAGGTTCACCGCTGGAACAAATCCCAGCAGGATGCCCTTTTGCCTCATGTAGAAAACGGATTGCTGACGCTCATCGGGGCAACCACGGAAAATCCTTTTTTTGAGGTGAACAAGGCGCTGCTTTCCCGCTCGCGGGTTTTCGAGATGCATCCGTTGGATCATGAATCACTTCGCATCATCATGACCCGGGCGCTTACCGACAAAGAGCGCGGTTACGGGAATCTTGATGTTGTCATTGATGATAATGCCCGGGATCTGTTGATTGAGCGAAGTAATTCCGATGCGCGAAACCTGCTGAACGCGGTTGAACTTGCTGTTGAAAGTACCGCTCCCGATGAAAACGGACAGATCCACATCACGCTTTCCGTGGCTGAGGATTCCATCCAGGAGCGGGCGCTGAATTATGACAAAAAAGGCGACTCCCATTATGACACGATCTCGGCGTTTATCAAATCCGTACGCGGCAGTGACCCGGACGCTGCGCTGTATTGGGTGTCGAAGATGCTTCTTTCCGGTGAGGACCCTCATTTTATCCTGAGAAGGCTGATCATCCTTGCCTGTGAAGATATCGGCATGGCTGATCCCCGGGCTTTGCAGATTGCCGTTGCGGCGGCTAATGCCTTTGATTATGTCGGAATGCCGGAAGGATATTATCCGATCGCGGAAGCGGTGCTTTATTGCGCTACGGCTCCCAAGTCCAATTCTTCCCTCGGAATTTTCACCGCGATGGATAAGATCAAAAAAGAAGGCGCCGGACCTGTCCCGACCCATCTGATGGATTCCAACCGCGATGCGCAGGCGCTGGGACATGGGAAGGGGTATCTTTACCCGCATAATTTCCCGGAGCACCATGTTAAACAACAATATCTGCCGAAGAGTGTTGACGGTGGGTTTTACGTTCCCAGTGACCAGGGCTATGAGAAGATCATCCGGGAACGGATGGCGCGCTGGGGACACCAGATGGAAAATAAGAAATAAGAAATCAGAAATAAGAAATTATCTGTTTCGTACGAAGCACATGGAGACTGCACTTGCGCTGCTGCATAGCCGGCAAACAAGGGCTGTATTCTGTGTTGCGCTGTTGGGTATTGAACAGTTGCACAGAAAAAAACCACAGGACAGGGAAAAAATTATGAATGATAAGTTGATCGAGTGTGTGCCGAATTTTTCTGAAGGGCGGGACTCGCGGGTCATTGAAGCGATCCGGGACTCGATCCTTGATGGCGGGGACTGTGAGATTTGGGATTACAGCGCGGACGCTGACCATAACCGTTCCGTTTTCACGCTTGCTGCATCCCCTGAAGCGATGAAAGAGACTGTTCTTCGTTTTACAAAGAAAGCTGCTGAACTCATCGATATGAGGGAACATACCGGTGTCCATCCCTGCATCGGAGCGGCGGATGTGATTCCGTTCATCCCGCTTCGGAACACTTCCATGGAAGAATGTATTGACCTTTCCGAGATCGTCGGGCTGCGTATAGCAAATGAGCTGGAATTACCGGTTTATCTTTATGCTCGATCGGCGAAACGACCGGAACATCTCCGGCTTGCCGACATCCGGAGAGGCGGTTATGCAGCGCTTCGTCGGGAAATCGGACAAATTCCGGGAAGAGCTCCGGATTACGGGCCGCTCAGCCTTGGTTCTGCCGGTGGAGTGTCCATCGGCGCCCGGGATTTTCTGATCGCATTTAACGTATATCTTGATACGGATGATGTTTCTGATGCGAAGCAAATTGCCCGCAAGATCCGTACATCATCCGGTGGACTGCCCTTCCTCCAGGCGATCGGGCTTCCTGTGAACGGACGGGCTCAGGTTTCCATGAACCTGCTGAATTACCGTGTTACCTCAATGAAAACAGTGTTTCAAGCCATTGAACAGGAGGCGCAAAAGTTGGGCGTTCTTCCTGTGTCCTCGGAGTTGATCGGTATGCTGCCCCGTGCAGCTTTGGAAGGAACTTCCGCGGAAGAACTGCTGCTGTATGATTTTGACAGTTCACGTATTCTTGAGACTCATATGGCTTAATAACTGATTGAAAAAACAGACACGGGACAAAATCACTGTTCCGTGTCTGGTTTTTTATATTGACCGGTCACCGATCAGCGAGCGATGCCGTATTCTTCCGCGAGCTTCCGGAACACGGGCAGAGCCCGTTCGATCACGTCCCTGCTGACACAGTAGGCAAGGCGGACGTAACCCGGTGTGCCAAAGCTGTCGCCGGGAACGACCAGCAGGTTTTCCTTCATTGCGCGCCGGCAGAATGCTTCTGCATCGGGTTCAGGTGTTTTCATGAAGAGGTAAAAAGCTCCGTCAGGATAAACGCAGCTGTACCCCATTTCTGTGAGAGATCCATACAAAAGATCCCGGTTGCCCTTGTAAACGGAAATATCGCTTGTTTCGCCGAGACATTCGACGGTGATGCGCTGCCACATGTTTGAAACGCAGATGTAGCCGAAAGCCCGGATCGAGGCGATGGAAGCCGCGTAAATATTATCGTAGTCGTCAAGATCCGGCGGGAAGGCCATGAATCCGACTCGTTCACCGGGCAGTGAAACGGACTTGCTGTAAGAATAGCAATAGATGGTGTTTTTATAGATGGAGGGAAGGAAGACCACTTCCTGTCCGTCATAAACCAGATCCCGGTAAGGTTCGTCTGCGACGATATAGATCGGGTGACCGTACTCTTTCTGTTTCCGCTCCAGCAGCTTTGCCAACCCTTCCAGTCCTTCACGGCGCAGCACAACACCGGAAGGATTGTTGGGCGAATTCATGATGAGCATCATGGTATCGGGAGTCAAAGCCTTTTCAGCCGCTTCCAGGTCCAGCTGGAAGGTGTCTGGATCAGTCGGACATTCTGTCAGACCGTCTCCATAAGCATCGGCGTAATATTTATAATCCATGAAATAAGGCGTGAAAGTCATTGCCCGGCCGCCGCAGGAGAGAAAAACTTTCGTCAGGACCGCCAGACAGGTGGAGGTCCCGCAGGTGATGAACACATCCTGTTTGCGGTAGGGTATGCCAAAGGTGTTTTTCAGGTAAGCAGCAGTCTTCTCACGAACTTCAGGCAGCCCGATAGCCGGTGCGTAGGTATGAAGCTGCCAGGCGGGCATGGATGCCCTGAGTTTTTCCATTGTCTCGAACACACAGGCAGGCGGATCAATGGAAGGGGAACCGATGGTGAAGTTATAAACATGGTCCTCCCCCACGATTTTTGCCTGTTCCGCGCCATATTCGGCAATCTCACGGATGATGTTGCCGCTTTGTCCACATTTGACTAATTCCTGATCGATCATAAATAATACCTCTATTTATAATTTTTTTATTGAAGTACAGCGATACCCGGAGCGGATGCTTCTTTCAAAAGCGAATCCCCGTGCGCAACGCTGTGCACATGAAAATCTGCTTTGATTGTCTGCTCCATTTTACCTTCTTTTTTTACTTCAGTTTCTGCTGATGGAAAAAGTGATGAAATTGTACAGCGCCAAAGAAACTGTAATCAATATCGGAATGATCAGCAGCAGGACCAGGAAAAGCGGTATGATTTGATTCTTTTTCAGTTTGCTGGCTGCCATTGCCGAAGCGCTCAGAGCATTGATCTGCATCAGGATAACGATCGCTGACCAGGCTAAAACCGCGTGTCTTGTAAGAATGAACAAGGAAAGGATGCCCCAATAACTCGTAAATAGAAATGCCCTGCCGATTTTCCAGGGTTCCTTTTTCCCGCGCAGCGCAACAACAGCCAAATAGCCTGCCAGAATGGCAATGCTGTAAATCACAGCAAGTACGATAAAGTTGGCTGCCGGACTGTATTTTTCACCTAAATAGCTGTTCATGGTTGCCCAGGTGCACAGGAAAGAAATCAACCCGATCAGGATGCCGGGCCCGTTATAAGCCGGATCCCAGGCGATGGTTTTGTAGGCATCACCTGAAAAATACGTCGAGCGAATCAGGTTGGGTACCCAATGCTTTACGTCTTTGATCTGCCGCCACATTGCGCCCGGTGAAGTGCTGTCTGTCTGGCTATCGGCTGCATTCTCAGATTCAACGACCGGAGAATTCTTGATTGTCTTCAAAACGGAGTAGACCTGATTGGCATTGATGATCTCGTCTTCGACCGCAAATGCGGCGGGGAACATCAGGAAAGGATCTGTCTGCTGTCCGCCGAGTCCACCGTGAGAGCCGATCAGCTCTTCATAAGCCGCGACTGTCCCATCCTCATAAAGAGGGGAAATGATCACCAGGTCTCCTCCGTTCGGGAAGTCCATCAAATAGCGAAGCTGTTTGGTGCGTTTTTCCGGGTCATTGTACATGATCAGCGGGTCGCTCCCGGTTACTTCACCGGAATAAAGGTTCTTTTGCCCGTCTTTCCCGATCGCGACAGACCCTTCTCCGGTATGAACCATGATCAAACCGACACCGGGGTGCGTGATCAATTCGCTGATCATTCCCGGATAAACCGCTTCGATTTCGTCATATGTCATCCGTTTGTCACTGACACCGAAATAAGCATTTACAAGGTTTCCGCTTGCCAGAACCAGAATATCGTTCGCCTCATCTTCAGCGGCTTTGACTGCTTTTTGCACTTCTTCATTTTCACTGACAGCATTTTCGAGGGCTTCAGCAGCTTTTCTGGTGATCGTGCCGGGACCTGAATTGCTCAATGACTTCAAAACTGCCATGACATTGGCATTGTTGTCTTCGTCATCATCAAGACTGATCACCTTCAGCGCTTTCCCAAGCAGCGAATATTTGATAGCCAGAGATTTGATGGTATCACCCAGTGTTGTGTCATAGCGCTGTTTGAAAGTTGCTCCGAAGGTTTGCCCATGGTCGGAAAGGATCACGACATCATAAGGACGGGCTTTGGAGATTGTGGCAGCCTCAAACACTTTCCGGATAGCCTTGTCTATGCCCGACAGAGAACGATGGGCAGCAGCGCTGTCCGGTCCGGAATGATGAGCAATTTCGTCATAACCGATGAATGTTGTGTACATTGCTTCCCGTCCGGAAGAAATGGCGTCTGCAAGCATTGCGGTGGAAATATCCCGCAGAAGCACGTTTGTGGCGCCGCGGATAAAGGGGTAAAAATTATGCAGACGGTTCAGTCTGGGTTGTTTCCCGCGGATGCAGTCCCAGAAATAATTGAGTACCTCGCTCCCTGCATCGAAAACTGTCAGGAGCAGCGCTTTTGTCAGCAGGTAAGGACGGATGGAGAGCAGGGTAAGGTCGCGATTCCGTTTTTGTTGTTCTTCCCTGCTTTTTGGAAGCAATTGCGAGATCGTTAAAATGTTCTCTTCGGCATTCCCGGAGATGATATTGTTCACGCTCAGACCATTGTCCAGAATCCCGGTTGGTTTGCCATCAGGGAAAAGCATTTTTTCTATTTCTGTGGCGTTCCCGGGATTGGAGGAACTGTAGACTTTGTGTTTCTCCTTGTCATACCAGCGGAAAGCACAAATGTTTTCATTCCGTCCGAACATGATCCCCGCCTGACAGGATGAAGTCTGTGAAGGAACACCACAGTCATAGCCGCGTACAGTATATTGACCGGAATCTATCAACTCTTTTAAAAACGGCATATATCCTTTTTCCATTACTTCCAGCAGCCGCGGATAGGACAGACCGTCGATTTCCAGCATGACGATCCCCTTTTTGTTGCTGACGACGGCATTCTTTGCCCTGTTCCGCTGTGAGATCACGTTGTATAACATCACGTCATCATCGATCGGGATCAGGATCTGAAGAATAATGTTCAAAATGGCAAACACAAAAGTCGCCAGAATTCCGACCCCAAGATTTGAAACCGAAAAAGATGGTGAAAACCGGCTCAGCACAAAGATGAAGAACCCGTTGATGACCAGAGAAAAGAACCCGATCGTCAAGCCGTTCAGCGGCAGAAGCAGGTGCAGCAGGATCGGGCGAATCAATGCGTTCAGCAGCGTCAGGATCAGCCCCAGTTCCATCACAAGAATATAAATGGGGACACCGTCGGTGGGGATGAGCGTTACACCGTTGATCCACCTGCTGCAGGCATATAGGCAGATGGAATTGAAAGCCCAATTCCCGATAAAATGCAGCAGTTCATGGATAATTACACTCATGATAACACTTTCCCTTTGTATTCCAGACAAAGCATAGTCAGATCGTCAAATTGTTTTGCTCCGTCCACAAAGGCATCGACATCTGACTGTATGAATCGAAGGATCTCTTCCGGGCTTCCGGATGCAGTTTGGTTCAGAGCGGCCTCCAGCCGGTTTGTCGCGTAGCGTTCCCCTGCAGCATTGCTGGCATCGGGAACGCCGTCGGTATAAATAAAAATCTTGCCGCCCGGCTCCATTTGCAGCTCATAATCGCGGTATTTTGCCATCGGCATGGCTCCAAGCATCATCCCATGTTTGTCACGGAACAATCTGAATACACCGTCCGGGCCGCAGATGGCAGGGTATTCATGCCCGGCATTCGTGCAGGTCATGACGCCGCTTCGAAGATCCAGGATCCCCATCCAGACCGTTACAAACATCTTTGACTCATTATTCCGGGCGACGTGGGCATTGACATCTGTCAGGATCTCTGACGGAGTACCGCCTTGATGCGCACGGTAATTGATCAGGTTTTTGGTGGCCATCATGAACAAGGCGGCAGGCGTTCCTTTGTCAGAAACATCAGCAATCAGAACAGCCAGGTGATCGTCGTCGATCATCATGAAATCATAATAGTCTCCGCCAACTTCCCTGGCGGGTTTCATACTGGCAAACAGCTCGAATTCTGTCCGTTCGGGAAATGGCGGGAATTCATGCGGCAGCATGGATTCCTGTATCTGCGCTGCCATCTCCAGCTCGGTTTGTGTAACGTTCAGCTTTTTAGCGCGTTCGGCGATCAGCAAATGGTAGATGATCATGATCGAAAAAAACATCGTCGGTTCGAGGAAAGATGTGTTGAATTTGAACAGGCTCACGATCAGGATGATGAGCGGAAAAACTACAAATGAACTGATGACTAATTTATCCCGTTTTGGGGCTTTCGATTTGAAAATTCCGGCAGTGATGCCCAGGAGCACCGGCAGAAAGAAGATGATGCTGAGAGGAAAAAACATTTCCCTCCTGTAAATGCCGTTTGTATTCACGCTGAATAAGATCGGGAAGATGAGGTTCGTCAGAAAACAGATTAATACCGGAATGAAAAAAAATTGAATATAGCTGTTGACAGGCCGGGTTATCGTCTCATCAACAATGAACAGAATACATTCAAATTGCCAAAACAGCACCACGAGGAGAAAATTATCAATGAAAAGCAGTACATTGAAAAGCCTGTTCAGAAAGATCAGCGAAGGGACTCCGTTGATGATCCAGGCGCTCCCTGCCAGGAAGACGCTGACCCCGCTGATGAGGAGCAGGCTCAAAAACAATCTGTTATGTTTTCCGATGCCGGCTGTATCCCGCATACAGCTGCGGAAGATCACCGTGCAGACTACGCCAGCCATCAGGTTCACACCGATGTTGAATGCCCATGCCGGGTTCATCCCTCTGAAATCACGCAGAAGGACGAAGAATATGTAAATAAAAGGAAGAAAAGCTGCAAATATAAGGCCGTTATTTGCAGCCTTTTCGTCGGAGAATGTGAGGCGCTTTTCTATTTTTTCGATCATAGCTAAGCAGGTTTCAGGTGCCGGGTCTTGGGTTTCATGTTTCA
This sequence comes from Flexilinea sp., assembly GCA_017432685.1. Taxonomy (GTDB): domain Bacteria; phylum Chloroflexota; class Anaerolineae; order Anaerolineales; family Anaerolineaceae; genus Flexilinea. The sequence continues at coordinate 38,798 of JAFRIR010000150.1, forward strand.
GGTTCCGGGTGTCAGAGGCGGAATCCGGCAGCCTAAGGTATTTGATTCCCGGTTGCCAGCGACTGACCGCTGATCCCTGATACCTGACACCTGAAACCTGTCAACTCAAAACAACAGTGTATCGGTTTTTGGCAAAAGGTCAGTGAGGACGGAGCGGCAGTAATCGATCAATGCCCGGCTTTCTTCCGTATTCAATCCATTGCGGCGGATAGTCCGGCGCATGATGCGGGTATAACCGATAATTTTTGCCTTATTTTCGACGTCATTCAGGATGGTTTCATCGTCCGTTTCAAGGTACAATTCGAGGCTCTTACGCCAAAAGGCAGAGGCAGTCTCAAAGTTAATACCGAGAAAATCCTTTACGATGGCATGGTTCAGCACGGAATATCCTTCATAAGCGTTGTATATGCTCGCCAGTTCAAAAATCGGGTGACCATGACAAAGCGTATCCATATCGATCAGGAGACTTTCCCCGTTCTGCAGCATGACGTTTTTGAGGTGATAGTCGCCGTGCATCATGTGCATATCTGTCGGTATGGCATCAATAAGGGCGTGAAGCTTTGTATAAAGGTCTTCAGACAGGTAATCTTTGAGAAAATCCGCCCAATCCAGCGCGACAGCCTTCATATCGGGCATGGAACCGGGTTTGACCTCTTTGGAATGGATCAGTTTGAGCATTTTGACGCTCATTTCCGCTACTTCATCCAGAGACTTTTCCCCTTTTATCAGAAGTTTCGCGTAGCTGGTGGCATTGAGCAGCTCATAAACCGAGCCGAGACCGCCGCTTTCAATACGGACCACATCAAATGGGATCGCGGTGGGAACGCCCAGTACAAAGGCGGTTCTCGCCAGTTCGCGCTGCCTGTGGATCTCCTCCAACGCATCGGCGTTCAGGAACACTTTGACGATCGTGTCCCGGTCGATGCGGTAGATCTTCCCGTTGGCGCCCTGTCCGATGACTTCGCAGCCTTCCACAGAAATCACACGGTACGCCTTTTCGACCGTCATCATTTCGGTAAACCCGGTCATGTCAAAGATGTCATAGATCTCTGTGTGGACGTTGATGAGGCGGGTGTCATCCACTTCCTGCTTGAGACGCAGGATCACGCGCAGTCCCGCGCTGGTGGTATATTCCAGTTTGTCACAATCCAGGATGATCGTTCCCGCGGTGCAATTCTGTCGGACCTGGTTGATTTCTTCCTCCAGAGCAGGTGCGGAGGTTGAATCGATCTTTCCTTCCAGAAAAATTGTCAGTGTGTTGTTTTCGAATTTTGTTTTGAGCATAACAGATCCTTTCAAAGCAGGAGCAGGATAATCCATCCTGAGTATATTATTATATTTTGTTTGCTTGTTCGTGTCAAAGATTACAGCTTTGCTGCCTGTAATCTCAATTATTATTATAATATAAGAGATATATGGAGGTGAGAGGTGAAAAAGCAAATCCTGACTGCTGTCGGACCGGGAGACACTGATTATGAAGATAAAACAATTCAATGACCCAAAATATAATAAAATCGCGATGTATGTAATCGTCACTTCTGTGATCATATTCGCCTTATGTACTATTTTTTCGCTTTCCGGCGGATTTTTCAAGAAAATCTTCAATGTCCTCGGACTGGTGCTGCATCCGATCATCTCAGGCGGGATCATCGCCTATCTTTTTGAACCGGTGATCCAGAAGCTTGAAAAACTATTCAAGGGCAATGCTGCCCGTCCGATTGCTGTCGTCATCACCGGTGTGGTGATTTTGGCTGTTTTTATCGGAGGTCTTGTGCTTATAGGTGTTTCCATCCGCAGACAGTCGACCTCGATCAAGATCGATACGAGCAATTTTGGCGCGCTGGTGAATTCTTTGGGCTTACAAATCAGTGAGGTCAACGCAAAAGTTCAGGCATGGCTTTCCGAAAACAGCGGCATTTTCGGGAGGATCTTCAAAGTGATCACAGGCTTTTTCGGTAATCTTTCCGATTCCGTTTCCAATCTTTTTTTTGCTGTGATCTTTGGGATTTATTACCTGCTGGACTCCGATAATATCGGTCGGTACTGGTCACATGTTCTGGATGTGTTTGTCAAACCGGAATCTCAGAACAAAGCACGTGAGATCATCAGCGATTTGGACCGTTGTTTTTCCGGATATATACGGGGAAAACTGGCGGATGCGGCGCTGGTGTTCGTGATGGTGAGCATTGCCATGCTGATTTCCAAGATCCCTTATGCTTTTGTGATCGGGCTCATGACAGCTATCGGGAACCTGATCCCATTCGTAGGACCAATCGGCGGAATTATTGCGCTGCTCGTTATCTGCCTGAGTGAAGGTCTGATGAGCAAGTTCGTCGTTGCTGCTGTGGTATTGATCGTGCTGATGCAGATCGATGCCAATGTGTTCAATCCCAGGCTCATGAGCCGGAGCATTTCCATCCATCCGCTGCTTGTTTTCAGCGCGATGATCGCGGGCGGGGCGATCGGCGGTGTGACCGGGATGTTGGTTTCCGCACCGATCGCGGCTTTTCTGAAGATCCGGTTTGATAAATATATGGCTCAAAAAGCAGCGCTAACCACCGGCCAATAAACACCATCATTATAAAAGGAGAATTTTTGGGATGTTAGGTTTCACGTTCTGAAAGTTGAGACAGAATCTGACAATTGACAAGTGATAACTGACACCCGAAACCAGATACCTGATACCTGATACCTATCTATCAACTGAAGAAAGGAAATTGAAATGAAAAAAATCTGGATGTTTTTGGTTGTTATCGTTTGTTTGCTTTGTGTAAATTGCGTTTTTGCGCAGGAAAGCGGCTCTGAGCCGACCGGCCGTATCGGTATTATTTCTGCTATGGATACGGAGATCGATCTGTTGCTGCTTAATGCGGATATTGATCATGAGGATCAGGTCGGCGGTATTGTCTTTCACGTCGGTAAGCTTTGCGGAAAAGATGTTGTGATCGTGAAGGCTGGGATCGGCAAAGTTCTTTCAGCAGCAGGAACTGCCGCATTGTTCAACCGCTATGACATCAGTTCGCTGATTTTCACCGGTGTGGCAGGCGGTGTCGGCGCCGCAACGAAGGTGCTTGACATGGTTATCGCGACCGATCTCGTCCAGCATGATTTCGGCAGAATTACAGACGAGGGCTTTGTCTGGTCATCTCCGTATGATACAGCGAGCGGGTATTATGCCTGTGATGAAACGCTTGTTGACCTGGCATATAACGCGGCAGTGGATACGCTTGGGGAGGATAAAGTGCACAAGGGAACCATTGCCACCGGTGACCAGTTTGTGGCCTCCGCCTCTTATGTGAAGGAGCTGCAGGACAAATTCGACGCCATTGCCTGTGAAATGGAAGGCGCTTCCGTTGCCTCGGTCTGCGCAATATACAATGTCCCGTTTGTGGTTCTGCGTGCGATGTCCGATAAGGCTGACGGTGTCGCTCACGAAACATACGAAGATTTTGTCGATACTGCAGCAGATCACTCCTGCACCATCGTGATGAAGATGCTTGAAGCGATGAAGTAAAATTGATCGCCGATTACAGCTGGTAGCCGTTCTTTATGAAAATGTCATAGATCTGGTCATTCAGATACGATTTCAGACCTGTAACATGTTTTTGCTGACATTCCGTGCCGATGCTGATTTTAATCCAGTGATAACCGATCTCATTGATGCCAAAATAATATGGCCCATTGACGATCTTCGTGTTTTGTTTCCCGATCTTTGGCAGTTCCCTTTCCAGCATTGCCGCGATTTCATCTAACGGCTGGGCGCTGGAAAGCGTGATATTGATAAAGACCCAGGATGTTTCCTTTGACATGTTCAGGATATTTTTGACGCTTTGGTTGTCAATGATCTTGATGTTGTTGTTTGAGTCCTTCAGTTTTGTAGAGCGAACACCGATGTCGATCACCTTCCCCTTAAAACCGTTGACTTCGATGATATCGCCGATGTGGAAATCTCCTTCGAAGATGATAAAGATCCCTGAAAGAATGTCCGCCACAAGGTCTTTGGAACCAAGCGAAATTGCCAGCGTCAGGATTGACGCGGAGGTTACCAGGACGCTGGTGTCAAAACCAAGGTAGGACAGGCAGAAAAAGACCGCGGTAATAATTGCGATATACTGGATCAGGCTTGAGACAAGACCGACGATCGTCTTTCCCTTAGCGTTGAGCATGGAACCAAGGATGCGTGTCACAAGATCCTTGATCAAAATCAGAAACACCAGCGATACCAGGCAGAATAAGATAGCGGCTAATGCAAGTTCATTTACGCCGCGCTTCCAATTGCCATGTAAAATAAAATGGATCACCGAGCGGCTGCCGAACTCATTCCTGTTCATCAGAATGATAAACAGCAGAATCAAAATCACAGTAACCGTAAATTTCAGAACCTGACCGATCTTCTGCTCCGGTGTCAGGTCATGCCACCATTCCTTGAAGGAACGGTCTCCCCGTTCTTCTTTCCGGAAAACTTCCAGCGCTTCCTGTTCAACAGCAAAATTTGGCTTTTGTCTGAGTTTTTCTTTGAGAATAACAGTGTCTTTGCTGATTTCTTCAAAATCGTCACGGGAAACTCCGAGCAGATAGAGGCTGATCAACTGGCAGGTGAGAATGAAGTAAATGGCGGAAAAGAGAGAGAATTTCAGAGTGTCCCCCCAGGCGTTGCCCGTATCCGTCATGAAAAAGTAATGATAGCGCTCATCCGTGTTGTAAGCGCCGTATTTTTTCTCTCCCGAGACCTCATAGGTATCCATAGAAACCGGCTGCATTTCATCAATGTTCAATCCAAGATCAGCTGGCTCTTTACCAAGCAGGTCCTGGTCACTGGCATAAACCACTTTTCCGCTCTCCCGGCTGATGATGAAGCACAGGTTTTCCTGATGTGTCAGCATCCGGACATAATTCGCGATTTCCTGCTTTTCCGTGGATTCCCAGGTGATTTCCGGGTCAATGGTGAGGATCACAGCGCCATAAGCATTCGGATCACCCAAATCCATGCGGACACCGACGGTCTGGAGGGTTTTGAGCGTGAATTTGTCTTTCTTTGGCTCAGGGATCACATGCTCGATACCATTCAGCAGGTAGAGAAAATCCTCTTCCGTGTTGACGCCATCCCCAAGCGTAAAACCGACATAGCCGTTAGAGCTCAGGAGTTCTTTCCCGTCTGTGTCAAAGATCATGATGGATTCACTGCCGATCAGTTCATTGGCCTTTTTCAGAAATTCCGCTTGCTGCGTTTCCGGTACCTGACTGTAAAGGTCAGCGATCTTCCCGGCATAATAGATTCCCCAATCCTCTTCTTCGGCTTTTGCTGTGGCAAGGCGTTTGCTGCTGTCACCCAGACGTGCCATCAGGATGTCAAGGCTTTCCTGGTTGGATCGTGAGACCCGGGACAGATTTCCCAGCAGCTGATAACCGAGCAGCAGGAGAAAGAGAAGCAGCGCTCCGTTCAGTCCGACCGCAAGCGCTTTTTTCCGCAGCTGATATGGACGCCAGGCGCTTTCCTGGGCTTCTGTCAGCTCATGATCGGAGATATATTCTCTGATCCAATGCAGCCAGAGGATCAATGCGGCTGTGGAGACCAGAATGAATCCAGCTGCGATGACGATGCAGTTCAGCACATAGGTGTTGTTGCTGACCGGGTTCAGCAGAACGACCGCTTTGGCGGGACGATCAAAAATCAGCAGCTCTTCATAGGTTGCCGCGTAAATGTTTTTCCCGATCGTCAGATTGGCGTTTTCTGATGTCAGGTCTTCTTTTGTAATGCCGAGATCTTCAAGCGATTCCGGGGTTCCGAGCGCCTCGGAGGTATAAAGAAGCTGGATATCATCAGTCGATGTTTTTTCATCCGGCTTCCAGAGGAGTATCAGCTTTGCGTCATACAGTTTTTCAAGTGCGGCGATGGCTTCGCCGATGGTTTTTTCGTAATTGATGGTAGCCTGGTAATCGTCCATCTCCCACCAGTCGACGTAATAGTAGTTTCCTCCGATCTGTTTGGCGGAAAGGAGAATCGGGCGGGTGTTGTCCGGCTCATCGATCAGTGTGGCTGGGGTCATAACCGGCAAATGCTCAAAATCATACCCTTCTTCCTGCAGCTCAAAGGTGCCAGAAAAATCTTTCGGATAGGTTACCTTTCCTTCTTCAATTCGAATGACGACCCCGTCAAAGTTTCGTTCAACTGCTTCATCCGCGAAGACTTCCGGCCCGTTGTACGTATTCCCTTCCACATGCGGACGCAGCGCGGTGCACATCAGCTCCATGGTGTTTTCCGTTCTGGTACGGAATTCCGTTTCCAGGGCGTTGATGTGGTCCTGCGTACGGTTGAGCGTGTCGACCATTCCTTTCACCTTTAGGTCTGACTGCGATGAGACCTCCATATACGAGAGAATGTTGGTATAAAAAGTTACACCCAAAAATACCGCAAGCAACAGGGCGAGGATGATGAAGGCGATGAACGTTTTGTTATTTTTCATAATTTACCGGGTATCAGGTTTCAGGTTTCAGGTGTCAGGAAATTTTCCTGATTCAAGAGTATTTCCCACGCTGAGTGATAATCCCTATTCCCTACTCCCTATTTCCTATTTCCTACTCCCTGATCCCTTTTTCTCCTTCTCTTTCCTGTCGAGAAACTTGTCAAACTCGATCTTGACCAGCGCGGCCAGTGGAACGGCGATCAGCATCCCAACCAGGCCGCCAACTGCGGAGCCGGCAATCATTGCGGCAAAGACCAGCAGCGGATGGACTTCAACGCTGGAGCTGAGCAGTTTCGGATTGATGATGTTGCCGTCAACAAAGAGAAGAACTGCTAAAACGATACCGCCGATCAGCAGCTTGCTCCAGGCGCCTTCAATGAGACAGACGACAAAAAGCGTGACAAACCCGACGACCGGACCGACGTAGGGAATCAGGTTGCCGACTCCGGTGAGTAAACCGATGACAAATGGATAGGGTACCTGACAGATCAGCATGGCAATCGTGGTCAGCACACCGACAAGGACTGCGTCAATGAATTGCCCGCGGATATAACCGGAAAAGCATTTGTCTGCGTCCATCAGAATTTCATGCACCTTTGCCTGAGTCTCAGGTTTGATAAAGATTTTTCTGACGCGATCCCAATAACCGGCAATGCCATCGGAATCCAGGAGAAAATAGACCGCAAAGATCATAGCGAAGAAAATGTCGGAAGCGGTGCCGGTGATGCCGGAAACAAAGTTGCCAACACCGCCGGTGATCGCTTTGATGTCAATGCTGTGGTTTTCAAACCATTGCTGGACCCTCGTTGTGATTTCATTTATCTGGTCTGAGAATGAACTGATAAGATTTCCGACATTATCAAAATTGATGCTGCTGATCTGCTGTCCCAGGAACAAAACTGCAATGAGCACCACACCGAGGACCAGCAGAACGACAAGCAGGATCGTCGTGATGACAGAGACGGCGCGGGACCATTTGAGCTTTTTCTGGATCCATTGAACCACCGGCTCAACCAGATAAGCAATCACACCGCCGGTAATGATCGGTTTTAATACCAGCCCGATGACATTGAATACTTTTTGAAAAAATCCACCGGACATGGATACTAAAATACACAAAAAGAAGGAGATCAGGACTGTGACGACCACGTAAACCGCGATCTTTGTATATTTTTTGTCTTCATATTGTTTGAGGTTGAACATAGACTTTCCTTTCCCGATTCGCTGCTTTCATAACATGGGCCAATTATAATACCAAAGTACAAATTGACAGATTCTGATTTCGAAGTTTATTCCGTTTCCTCATCTGTCTTATAAAACCGATATTCCGCCATAGCCGCCCAGACCTGCGGGTCATCATCTTCATCAAGAAGGACAAAGTCCACAAAATGGTTTTTCTTCAGGAATTCTTCAAAAGGCTCCCGGAGTTCAGACCGGAGACGGTAAACAGCTTTCAGGTCGATGTTTTCTTCATCCTCGCCTTCATCAAAAATGAAAAGTTGACGGGCCACAAAAACGGCTTTGTCCAGCAATTCAGAGGCGTAACCTTTTCGGCGGTATGCGGGCAAGGTGTAGATGCTGAGCACGGCGACATCGCCGAAAGGCTCCATCAGGCAGATCAAAACGGAGACCGGGATGATGATGCCGTCTTCATTCGGTGCGGTTGCCGCCAGGCAGATATATTCACAATCCAGGTCATCGTCATAGGTTTCCAGTTCCTCGTATATATAGGAAAGCATCAAATGTCTGTAATCTTTAAGCTTTTCTTTCGTAATAACTTCAATTTCCATAAGGTTCTCTCCTCATTTCTGCTCACCCGACTGCTTTTTTATATATAATGCTTTTCCGTATGTACATCAAATAGTATGAAATCGTTTTTTTTGTCTCCGGCACAGGAATCTCAGGGATCAGGTTTCAGGTTTCAGGTTTCGGGGCTCAGGTGTCAGAATCAGGGATAAGGGAAGGTTTTATTCTCGGAAACTCTTCCCATGATCCCTGATATCTGAAACCTGGCATCTATTTGTTATATATATGGCAGGCGACGAAATGCTTCGGTTCCACCTCAACCAGCTGCGGACTTTTCGCATTTGGACAGCTCTCAAGGCATTCACTGCAGCGGGGCAGGAAGCGGCAGCGGTCCGGCAGGTTCACCGGTGATGTCACTTCTCCCTTGATCAGCTGTCGTACCGGTTTTTCCTTTCCGACGATCGGGAGCGGAATTGCAGAAAGCAGCGCCCTGGTGTATGGGTGCATCGGTTTTTCAAACAGCTTGTCCGATGGGCTTTTTTCTACCATCTGACCGAGATACATGACCGCGATGTCATCAGAGAAATAACGGACAACGCTGAGATCATGCGTGATAAAGATATAGGTCAGGCCGATGTCACGCTGCAGCTGCTTGAGCAGGTTCAGGATCTGGGCCTGAATGGAAACGTCCAGTGCAGATACAGGCTCATCACAGACGATCAGTTTCGGGTTGACCGAAAGCGCACGGGCAATACCGATACGCTGACGGCGGCCGCCATCCAGTTCGTGCGGATAAGAGTTGACAAAACGGCGGGCAAGCCCGACAATATCCATCAGCTCCAGTGTCCGCTTTTGAACCTCTTCCTTCGATTTGCAGATGTGATGCTCTTTGATAGGCTCACTGATGAGCTGCATGATGTTCTGCCGCGGGTCCAGAGAAGAGAAAGGATCCTGGAAGATGATCTGCATATCCGTGCGTAACTTGCGCATCTGACGTTCACTGTATTTGGTGATATCCGTGCCGTTGAAAATGATCTGTCCGCTCGTCGGTTCGATCAATTTGAGGATCGTTCTGCCTGTGGTAGACTTCCCGCAGCCGGATTCGCCCACGATTCCCAAAGTTTCCCCGCGGTTGATACTGAAGCTTACATCATCTACTGCGTGGAGTTTCCCTTTGGGTGTGTCAAAATATTTGGTAAGGTGTTTCACCTCAAGGATCACATTATTTTCCATCCGGGTTCCTCCTGATGCGGAATGCCTGATCCGCATATCTTCCACAGGCTACATAGTGCGTCCCGTTTACAAGCTTCAGCTCCGGCAGCGCATGATGACAGGCTTCCGTCGCGTAGGGGCATCTGGGACTGAAACTGCAGCCTTCCGGCAGGTGCATCGGGTCCGGCATCAGCCCTTTGATCGGGATCAGCTCTTCCCCGCGCTGCCGCAGGTTCGGCAGAGAGTCAAACAGCCCTTCGGTGTACGGGTGCAGCGTGTGATTGAAAACTTCATCCGCTGTGCCGATCTCAACGATCCGTCCGGCATACATGACAGCCACATCATCACATACTTCAGCGACAACACCCAGGTCATGGGTGATCATCAGCATCGACATATGATTGTTGTCGATCAGTTCTTTGATCAGCGCAAGAACCTGCGCCTGGATCGTGACGTCCAGCGCGGTCGTCGGTTCATCCGCGATCAGAAGTGACGGGTGACAAGCCAGTGCAATGGCAATCACAACACGCTGTTTCATTCCGCCGGAAAGCTGGTGCGGATAATCATAAGCCCGGGAACCGGAAATACCGACCAGTTCCAGCATCTCTTTTGCCCGTTCCATAGCCGCTTCTTTGGAAAGATTTTCGTGAAGGATGACGGATTCGGCAATTTGTTCACCGACCGTGATCACCGGGTTCAGCGCTGTCATGGGATCCTGGAAGATCATAGCGACATCATTACCGCGCATATGCTCCAGATCCTTTTCGCTCATTTTCAGGATATCTTTTCCGTCCAGAATGATCGTCCCGGAAGAGATCACACCCGGCGGATCGGGAACCAGGTTCAGGATGCTCAGCGCGGTGGTCGTTTTTCCTGCACCGGTCTCGCCCACCAGTCCGAGCGTTCGTTCTTTCCCGATGCTGAAGGAGATACCGTTGATGGCACGGACCACACCGTCATCCGTATCAAAGCGGACGACCAGATCTTTTATTTCCAATACAGTTTCCATGCTCATCTCCTTTAGCGTTTCAGTTTCGGATCCATCGCGTCACGCAGACCGTCACCCAGCAGGTTCAGGGCAAGAACGGTGAGCATGATCGCAAGACCGGGGAAGAGACACATCCATCCGGAACTGCGGATGTACGAACGTCCGTCAGAAAGCATCGCGCCCCATTCCGGTGTCGGAGGGGTGATCCCAACGCCCAGAAAACTGAGGGAAGACGCGGAAATAATGTTGGAACCAACCTTCAACGTTGTCTGCACAATGATTGCGGAAAGGCAGTTCGGCAGAATATGGCGCAGGATGATCTTCCAGGTCGGCAAACCGATCGCACGGCCTGCTTCCACAAATTCCTGATCGCGAACGGTCATGACCGAGGCTCTGCCGATTCGGGCAAAATTACAGAATGTCCCTAAGGCCATGGCGAAAAGCAGGCTCGACATGCTGGTACCGAGGATCGAAACGACCACCACAGCGATCATGATATACGGGATAGAATAGAAGATATCCGTCAGCCGCATAATGATGTTATCGACAAGGCCGCCATAATAGCCGGCCACTGCACCGAGAGCCAAACCTACGATCAGCCCCAGCAGTGTGGAACCGAAACTGATAAAGAGGGAATATTTTGCGCCATAAATGACACGGGCAAAAATGTCCCGTCCCATGTTGTCTGTACCGAAAAGATGCTGCCAGCTCGGGGCGAGGAAACGATCCCGGGTCATCCCGATGATGTCTTTGTCGTAATCATAAAAAATCGTGGCAAGCGCTGTACCGATGAGAAGGAGAACCAGAAACGCGATTCCCATCATGGCCCCTTTGTTTTTCTTCAATCTGCGCCAGGTTTCCTGTCCCATGGAGCGGCCGATCATTTCGGTGCCGTCTTTTTTTTGCTTGTTGAACAGTCCCATATCTTTATCCCTTTCCGGAGTATTGCGCTTTGATGCGGGGATCGCAGAACGCGTAGATGATGTCGACAGCCAGATTGATCACAGCCATCAGGACGCAGCAAAGAATAATCGAGCCGGTAACCATCGGGGTATCGCGTTTGTTAATGGAGTCAACCACCAGACGTCCAATGCCGGGCCAGCCGAAAACCGTCTCTGCCAACGCGGAACCGGTCATGACATAGCTGAACTGCATACCGATCGCGGTGATAATGGGGATGATGGCATTGCGAAGCCCGTGATTATAGATGACACGGTCTTTGGACGCACCCTTTGCCTTGGCTGTGGTCATATAATCCTGACGCAGTACATCCAGCATCGCACTGCGGGTCGTACGGGTCAGCAGGGCAGCCAAACCAAGACCGACCGTGACAGCCGGCAGGATCAGATATCTGAAATCACCGGTACCGCCGGAAGGGAGCCATCCCAATCCAAGGGAAAACAGCAGGATCAGCATCAGTCCCAGCCAGAAGTTCGGCATGGACACACCAAACAGCGCGACAACCATCGCAGCTGTATCTTTCCACGTATTCTGATGCAGCGCTGTATAAATTCCAAGCGGAATCGAAATAATACAGGCAAATATCAGCGCACTGCCCCCCAACAGAAGGGTCATATGCAGACGTCCCATGAAGGTCTTGAACACATCACGGTGCGTGATGTAGGATTCGCCCATATCACCTTTCAGAATACCGCCGATATAACGGAAGTACCGAACAAAAAAGGGATCATTAAGCCCCATTTCCTCCCTCAGCGCTTCCTTTTGCTCATAGGTGGCGTTTTCCGGGAGGATCTGATCGACAGGATCTCCTCCGGCCAGGTCCATAGCCCAGAAGATGAGCAGGGACGTTGCCAGCAGGGTAGGGATCAGGATGATCAACCGTTTGAGTATGTATCGGAACATGTTTTATTGTGCTCCTTATATGAATGACCGGCGGGTCAAAACGGCCCGCCGGATCGTTTGAAAATTATGATATTTTGAGATTATTCTTCGACATAAGCGCGGGCCCAGAAGTGGTTGCCGCCGCCGGCGAACAGGACGCCCGGTTCATCATAAGAATCGGAAACAACAAGACCCTTGTTGTATGCAATGACGAGGTCCGGAACATAAAGCGGGACCTGATAGACCTTTTCAGCCATGTAATTCTGATAATCATAGCTGTACTGCAGGCGCTTGTCCTGATCCATCTCGGTGAGAACTTTGTCTGCCAGGTCATCGACGACCGGATCGCTCAGTTGCGCATAGTTGGTCGGGAAACCGGTGTAGAACAGTTCGCGATAGGTTTCATCCACGCGGGCACCGATGTTCCAGCGCCACAGGAACATCTGCTGATGTCCGGCAGCACATTCGGTCTTCAGGGTAGCCTGGTCCATGGACTTGATGTCAACATTAATGCCGATTTCTTTCAGGTTCGCCTGAATGATCGGGGCGATGGTCTTGTACGGATCGTCGGTCGGAGTGAAGAGCTCAACAGTTAATTCACCCGGCTTGTAACCGGCTTCTTCGAGAAGGGATTTCGCGCGTTCCACGTCATAGGTGTAGCCTTCAATCTGGTCATTGTCCAGGAAGGACCAGGCACCACGGTTCAGAACAGAAGTCTGCCATTTGCCGAGGTCATCGAGGACGATCGCGATGACGGTTTCCTTGTCGACTGCGCAGGAAACAGCCTGGCGGAGCTTTTCATTGGTGAACGGATCTTTCGCAACGTTCATGCCAAGGTAGAACAGTCTGGTTCCGGCCTGGGTGTGGACGGTCACGTTCTCATCGTCTTCCAGGAAGCGCAGATCTGTTACAGGGGGATCCACACAGACATCAATTTCACCGTTCTGCAGGGCAATGGCACGCTGGGAAGCTTCCAGCAGGAACTTAAAGGTGATTTCATTCGCGTAGCTGGGACGGTTTTCCTTGTTCCAGTAATCTTCATTTTTGACAAAAGTCACATACTGACCTTCCTGCCATTCTTTGAAAATGTATGGACCAGAACCGACAAGCCACGGTTCGGCATTGTTCGCATCTTCATAAGCTGCCTTGGACTGGATCGCAAGCGGATAGGAACCGAAGTTGTAGATCAACTCATTGCTGTAGGCAGAAGTGGTGACCTGGACAGTGTAATCGTCGATCTTGCTGACATCGGTGACCAGACCCAGCTGACCGGAAACCTTGGACAGGGTCGGATCATCACTGCGTGCACGGTTGAGGGTGAAGACTACATCATCTGCGGTCAGAGGAGTGCCGTTGTTGAATTTTACATTCGGGTTCAGATGGAACACCAGGTGTGTTTCATCGGTCCATTCCCAGCTTTCAGCAACTTCAGGATAAATTGTATAACCATGACCATTATCCAGGAACACAAGGCGTTCGTGCGTAAGCGCGAAACAGTTGTTGTTGATCTGGTCATTCTGCATCATCGGATTCAATTCATTGATTTCCTGAGCGACACCGATGACAAGATCGTTCTTGATGGTTCCTTCAGCAAGCACGCCGGAGAAACCAAAGACTGTCACCATAATGACAGCAAGTACCGCCAAAAAGACTTTCTTCATGTATCTGCCTCCAAAAAAAATTTTATTTTAAAACACATCTCAGAAAAAGACGTGTCTTCCTAAAGTTATCTTATTTTAACGTGAAATGATTCATTTGTAAAGAGATTTTTTCCACGTAAAATTGATGTTTTAGAAGCCCCCTTATTTTTGTGAAGAATATCCTTTGATTGTCAAGGCTTCTCCCAATGTTTCTGCCTTTTGAAGTGTAAATCGGAATATCGGCACCAGGAGTGGGATCATTCCTTTTATTTTTGATTTCAGACTGCCATGCATCCAATCAGCCCCACGCGCCTCTTGGGCAGTACGAATTTCGTGAAAAGAGTCCTGCAATAACGGAAGGAATCCGGCAGCAATCATTATTGAGATCAAATATTCCTTATTTACATGAAACTTATTCTCGGCACACTCCATTAATTCTTCCGGAGCGGTGGTAAAAATAAAAACCTGTGCAAGGATAACAATTGCGTACAGACGTAAAAAAACGGGAAGTGCAGTGATCCAACCACGGGACAATGCGTTAAACACAAAACCTGTCAGCAGGAGCGCCAGGATATACCTTGTTTTCAGAAATAACTTTTTCGGGTGAATTCCGGCGGCGATAGCGATGACTATACTAAGGCAGAAAAATATAACAGCAAAAACCGGTTTTTGTACAGTAAGTCCTGTCAGTATAAAAATGATCATTCCGATTATTTTTACACAAGCCGGTATGCGGTGTATAAGTGACTTTCCGGCTTTATATTGACTGTACATTCAACCTCCCCGTCCCGGAGATCAAAACAGTTCGTCCGTTTGCAACATAATTTCGAATCATTTGATTGATGAACACGATCCCTTCCGCATCGATTTCAGCGTAAGGATCATCCAGCAGAAGTATCTCAGGTTCGGCTGAAATGATCCCGGCAAGAGCAGCTTTTCGCTTTTCTCCGCTTGACAGTGTAAACGGGGAACGTCTCCACAGGTTTTCCTGAAGACCAACCATTCGCAGCGCATTTTCGCAGCAGTCATTCAATCCGGAAGCGTCGATCCCCAAATTTTTCGGAGCATAGGCTGTATCCTCCCAGACCGTATCAGCGAAAAGCTGTCTTTCGGCATGCTGCCCCATGAAACCGATCTTTTTTCGAATTTCTTTGATCGTTCCGCCGGATATCTTTGAGCCGGAAGCAGGCAGCGTTATATCCGCAATTTGAATCATTCCACTCTTATGGCGCATCAGCCCGGCCATCAGAAGCATCAGTGTGCTTTTGCCTGATCCGGAGCAGCCTGACAAATAATACAATGTCCCCTTTTTTATAGAACAGCTCTGCCGGACAAAGACATCTTTTTCCGGATAGGAGAAGGAGACGTATTCAAGCCGCAGAACCTCAGGCTGAATTTTTGACTCATTGGACCCTTTCGGGACAAATCCGGTCAGAACCATGTCATTCCTGCCGGAAATGATCTGAACGTCCTGCTTTATGAAGCATCCGTTGCTGAGAAGGTTTAACACCGGATGACGTTCATTTCCGGTTTCTGCAAGTTCCGGAACAGCCGGGGTAATTCTGCCTTGATCCAGACGATATACAGTATCTGTCAACTCCAGAATTTCAGGTTCATGTGTTGTAATGATGATGGAACGGTTTTGCGATTTTACCTCCCTGATCATCCTGGAAAAAATCGCACAAGCTGTTAGCGGGTCCTGATGGGAAAATGCCTCATCAAGCAGCAGAAGGTCAGGCTTTTGTGACCAGATACTGAGAAGCGCGGCACGTTCCGCAGTTCCGGCGCTCATCCATCTGTAGATTTTTGTCTCTTCTTCCTGAAGCTCAAAAAATGAAAGCAGTTTGTGATATATCTCGTCAGATAGGGTCTGATGCAGGTTCTTGAATCCGAATTCCACGTCTTTCCTGAGGCCTGAAAAAACCAAATTGTCTTTTGCATGCTGAAAAACCAACCCGATCTGAATTGCACGTGTCGTCTCCCGGAATTTTCCGTTTCCGTCCGGGTCCAGTCCGGCAACATATCGTAGCAGTGTAGTTTTTCCGGTTCCGTTGCCCCCACACAGGCCAATCACCTCTCCACGTGCACAGCTGAGATCAATGGCGCTTTCCGGTAAATGCCGAAGCTTTATTGACTCAAGTCTAAAAAGCGGTTCTTTAATCATAAGGGCTTCCTGTCACAGGACTTTTCTGAGAATTGCACCGGAGACAGTCCCTGTAACGAGTCCTGCGATAATTCCGCTCAGGATCAGAACAGGCATGTAATGAATCACACTCATGTTTTGGAGCAAAACGGCTGCCACAACACATTGAGCGGCGTTGTGAGAAACAGCACCTGCTACACTGATGCCCATCAAGCCAAAATTTCCGGTTCCTGATAAAAGCTTCATTACCAAAATGCTCAGAAGGGCTCCGCTGAGGCTGTAAATCATCATAGCGGGATTGCCAAAGAGAATAGCGGACAGAATGATCCTCAAAAGACTGATGATGAGTGTATCTTTCAGACCAAGAACTTCCAGTGCATAGAGTGTTACAATATTTGCAAGTCCAAGCTTTATCCCGGGAATTGAACTGAAAAAGGGAATGAAACTTTCAATGTAAGAAAGGATCATCGCCAGTGCGATCAGACATCCCCTCAGCGCGACCTTTTTGTTGCTGCTCAGTCTTTCCGGATCATTCTCCATTACTGACCTCAATAATCAATTTATGGGGGAGGCAAATGATCGTTTCTCCCGGTTTGGAAATTGCGCCCTGTTTTTCACAGCGTTTGTCGGGGCAATCCGCATCCCGCACATACACCTGATGGTTTTCGATCACTACGGTATTGGAACCCAGCTCATTCGATACAGTATAGGACGTGTCTTGAGAAAGAGGCAGCTCCTTGATGAGCTGATTGTCAGAATACAGTAAAACACTGGTCCTGGTCCCTTTCCGATGCATAAAATATAAACAGGCCGCAATAATAGCCGGGATCAGGATGATGATCAGATCTCTTTTGGTGATCAGTTTTTTTGGGGCAGTGGTTTTCCGGTCCATTTCTCATTCCATATTTTTCAATGTATATGCTGAATTTGTAAGAGAAAAAATCCCTTTCAGACCTTGTGAAATGAACACCTCATTTCTCTTTGTGACAAACACAGCTTCTGCCTGATAATACTGCAATAAATCAGCTGATCCTTCGATTCCAAGCAGATAGCAGGCTGTGGATAACGCGTCGGAAGCCAAGCCGCTGTTTTGGGTTATGATCGTTGCTGAGAGCAGGTCTCCTTCCGCGGGATAAAGCGTCCGTCCGTCGATGATGTGTTCATAGATTCTACCGTTGCTTTCTGTGTATTTTTCATATCCGCCTGAAGTTGAGATGTAATACGTTCTTTCGGCGCCGCCCTCAAGTGAAAGCAGACCGATATAATCCGCAGGCCCGCCTGCCGGGTCCCTTACTCCGATCTGCCAGTGTGAGTCCTTTTCACCATAAGCAAGAATGCTGCCGCCGGCTGCAAAAACAGCGCCTTTTGTTTCGGATCCTTTAAGAATTGATGTCGCAGCGTCCAGAACATATCCTTTCCCGACGGCGCCAAGATCGATTTGAACTTCCGGCCGGTCTTTTTGTAATAAAAATGCTCCATCCTGCGCCTGAGTCAGATGTAACAAATTGATTCCGGTATATCTTCCGGTCTCCCTGACCGAGTCAACCGAAGGCGGTTCGTATGGTTCCTTCCCGTCATAGGATTCAATTCCCCAGATACTGATAAGCGGACGAAGTGTGATATCCAATGCCGAACCTGACCGGGATGATACCTCTATTGCATCGCGGATCACCCCGCCCAGTTCATCAGAAACCGGAATCGGTGTGGTTTGGGTTGATTGGTTAAAATGATTGGTCTCGGAGGTTTCACTGCGCCAGGATAAGAGGTCTTTATCAATTTTTTCAGTCTCGTCGAAAATCTGCAATATCTGCCGGTTCAGATCATCTTTTACCTCAGATTCCGATCGCCCTTTTCTTCCCGCATAGGAGGTTATGGAAACAACGGTCCCCATTGCGATCCCAGTCTTCGTGACAGATACGGTTTGATCCGGCATAAAGCTGCATCCGCCAAACAGTACAGCGAGAATTTGAAGAAATATAAATTTTGATATTTTTTTTATTTCCATGATCAGTTTCTGTGTGTATCGATTCTTTTTCTGTTCGCCACAAATTAGTACATTGAGATAGAACCAACTAACTTATGTGATTATAATTCGGATTCCTGATAATGATTCTTTTTCAAACAGGGAAATGACGACATAATAAAGACCTTTTTGTAAATAATTCTTTCCGGAAATGGTTGTTCAATATTATTGTTGGCTATTAGTTGTAACTAATTTTCATGGAATATTCTTGACAGGAAAATAAGATGAAATTATAGTTATAACGCTTCAGTTAGAATAACCTAACATAATGAAGCTTTTATAAAGGTTACAGGTTAGTTTAAGCTAATTAACTGGCGCGAATTTTGAGAAAGGTGAAAAATATGGAGCAGAAAAAGAGTTTCTCAGATCAAATTCCGATGATGCTTGTCATTCTGATGGTGCTGATCCTGATGGTTCCGACCGTCTTAACCATCATCGACAACGCGAAATCCGGAGGCAAGCGGAATACAACGGGCGAAACCGTAACCGTTTCTGAAGAAAAGTTTTACCTGACATGGAAAGAATACACTGAAGCGCACGGGATCACGAACTGGAACTGGAATGACGCCGCTCTTGCGATTGAAAAAATCGCAGTCCATGCTGGAGACCTGTATGAATCAGGTGACCTGAAGAATGCGTATGAATATGCAAAAGCCACCTATTGGGGTTATTACGAAACCACCGGCTTTGAACGCAACACCATGACCTCCATTTCCGGTGCCCGTGTCAGTGCGACCGAGCTGCAGTTCACCACCTTCCGAAAGGCAGTGAAAAAGGATCTCGGGGTCGAAACCGTCCGTGCCGAAGGCCAGAAACTGATTGATATGCTCAAGGAAGATGCACTGATCCTCAGTCCGGAAGGTCCGATTGCAAATACCGCTGCTTCCGCAGAGACATTCTATTTGACCTGGAAAGAATACACCGAAGCGCACGGCATCACGAATTGGAACTGGAATGACGCAGCTCTTGCGATTGAAAAAATCGCAGTCCATGCAGGAGACCTGTATGAATCAGGTGACCTGAAGAATGCATATGAATATGCAAAAGCCACCTATTGGGGGTATTACGAAACCACCGGCTTTGAACGCAACACCATGACCTCCATCTCCGGTGCCCGTGTCAGTGCGACTGAATTGCAGTTCACCACCTTCCGGAAGGCAGTGAAAAAGGATCTCGGGGTCGAAACCGTCCGTGCCGAAGGCCAAAAACTGGTCGATATGCTCAAAGAAGATGCGCTGATTCTCAGCCCGGAAGGTCCGATTGCAAATGTCAGCACAGCTGCAGCGGAAACAAATGAAGCGTCTGCTGAATCTTCAAAGGGCAGTGCTCTGGCAGTTTTTGCAGGCTCTTTCGGCATCATCCTGCGTGAAGGTCTGGAAGCGATCCTGATTGTCGGTGCGATCATTGCCTATCTGATTAAAACCGGCAATAAGGAAGGGGTCCGCCCGGTGTATATCGGCGCAGTACTGGCCATCGTATGCAGCTTTGCTTTAGCCGGTCTGCTCTCCTATCTGAAATCGATCAATCCGGAAACGACAATGACACAGGAGATCATTGAAGGTATTGCCGCACTGACTGCGGTGGTCGTCCTCTTCTACGTCTCCAACTGGATGGTTTCCAAGTCTGAATCCGCCGCCTGGTCTAAATATATCGAAGGCAAGGTCGCCGGGTCAGCCGAAGCGGGAAACATGTTTGCGCTTGGTTTCACTGCCTGGCTGGCTGTTTTCCGTGAAGGCGCTGAAGTGATTTTGTTCTACCAACCGATGCTGAGTGAAGGCCATCCGAACATGGTATGGCTCGGTTTCGGGGCAGGATGCCTTGTGCTGGTCGTTGTCTTCCTGCTGATCCGCTTTCTCTCAATTAAGATGCCGCTTAAACCGTTCTTTCTGGCGACTTCAATTCTGATGGCGGTTATGGCGATCTGTTTCATGGGCTCCGGCATCAAGGAACTGATGGAAGGCGGTGTGTTTGACGAATATATGAGCTGGATGACCCTTACACCAACCTGGCTTGCCTGGATCCCCTATAATGATGTGCTGGATGTATTCGGAATTTATCCGCTGTTGGGAACGATCTTTTTCCAGCTGATGCTGACGATCATCACTGTGGTTACCTTCATCATCCAGATGAAACGGAACAAACAGATGAGAGAAGAAGCAGCAAAGCAGGAGGCAGCAGGAGATAAGAAATAGGTTATAGGTAAAAACGAAACAGAAAGCAGATGTGGCGTGATTTCACCGACCACAGACCACTAAAATCGTGAAAACGCTTGAGTCCGTAAAAGGACCGGGCTTTCAAAAAAAATAAATTTATAAGGAGTTTATATTATGAAAAAAGCTTTACTTATGCTGTTGACCGCTGTTATGGTTCTTTCCATGGCTGTTGTCGCTAACGCCCAGGATCTGGGTTTCACTGAATACCCGATCTTCGAAGATGAAGAAGTTGGCTTCATGAATGTTTCCGCTGTATATTTCCAGCCGGTTCCGATGTCCAACGGCAACGAAAACGTTGAAGATTTCGACATTCATCTTGAATGTGATGTCTCCGCAATGGAAAACGATCTGGGCTATGGCCTGGGTGACTGGGTTCCGTATCTGACCGTTGATTACGTTGTCACTTCCGAAACTGACGGTGAAGTTGCTGCTGAAGGTACCTTCATGGTCATGTCCGCTTCCGATGGCCCGCACTATGGCGCCAACATCAGCCTCAGCGAAGCTGACACCTACACCGTGAAATTCATCTTCCACAATCCGGAAGAAAACGGTTATCTTGTCCACATCGATGCCGAAACCGGTCCCGGCGGCACCTTCGACGAATATTTCGCTGATGGCAATCTCGAAGTGGAAGTCGACGGTTGGGATTACACCCCACAGGAATGGTAATCTGCTGAATTTCAGCTGAATTGAGTAACAAAATCCAGCGGACCATCCGAAAGACGTCCGCTGGATTTTGAGCTTTCAAAGGTTTTCAGCAAAAACAGTTCCGGAAATATGCCGATGGAAACAGCAGCGGTTGTTTTCATCAGCAAATCTCAGGAACAAAGAAAATCCTGTGATACATAAGGAGGAAGCTGCATGCTTCGATATCTGATTCTTGTCACCGAAAACCTGATCGTTACCGCAATAACGGTCGGGATGCTCTTTGCTTTTATCAATGAGCTTGGGAACAAAACAGGGAAACGCATCCTGCTGGTCGGCGCTCTTTCAGGCATTGCCGGTGCGATCGCCATGGCTGTGATCAAAAACACCACGGCAAAGATCCACACCGGGATGTGGAACCTGCGGATCTTCATCGCTTTTACTGTCAGCGTGGTTTTGTTTTTGATCTTCACGATCAAACCGCTGCTGAAAAAGTCAGCTATCCCAGCGGCTGTGAGCGCCGAACTGATCACCTTTACATCCATTTTCTACACTTTTCCGGATGTTCTGGCTTATCCGTTCAGCTTTAATCTGAACGGAGCATCGGTGCTTTCCACAGCCTTTTTCTCCCGTTTTACCGGCTGGCTTGGCGGATGGGTGATTGCCCTGCTTACCTTTATGGCTGTCAAATACCTGTGCAGAAAAGTTTCTCAGGACCTTGTCTGCGGGATTCTGGACCTGGCGCTTGTCATCACTGCCGCACAGCGCATGATCCGCGGTCTGGACACCCTGCGTGCCACCCGTGTGATCACTGACAAGGCACTTGCCCATAACATCTTTGTGGCAGCCAAATTCACCACCAACAACAGTGATTTGTTCATCTACGCCACACTGGCGCTGACAGTCATCATCCCTGTCACCATGCTCATCCGCTCCTTCCGCATTACGCAGCCTTATAAAAACTCAGCTGAGAAACGCAAACTGCTTGCCGCCAATCAGAAAAACCGCGGCTGGTCCATCGTCATGATTTTGTGCTATATCATGACCATACTCTGCATGACCTGGTTCACATACCTGAGTACGCAGACCGTTGAGCTTTCTCCGATCGAAGATGCACTAATAAAAGATGGTGCGGTCTGGGTTTCCTTCGATCAGGTTTCCGACGGCCATTTGCACCGCTTTGCCTGGACCTCTGAAAACGGTGTACAGATCCGATTTATTGTCATCAAAAAACCGAATTCATCCTCTTACGGCATTGGACTGGATGCCTGTGATATCTGCGGCGAAACCGGTTATTACGAAAAAAACGGCAAGATCGTCTGCAAACTCTGTGACGTGGTGATGAACATCAACACGATCGGTTTCAAGGGCGGATGCAATCCGAAGGTCATTGACTATAAGATTGAAAACGGCTATATCATCGTTCCGACATCTACCCTGCTGGAACATGAAAAAGATTTCAAATCCTGAAAAGAGGGAAAGAGGCTTGACATGTTTTTCAGAATGATTTGGGGTGCGTTTACCCGTCAAAAACGAAAAATGCTGATGATCTCCCTGACAATCGCACTCGGAGCTTCCCTGGCAACTGCCATGCTGAACGTGATGCTGGACGTTGGGGACAAGATCAATCAGGAATTAAAGACCTATGGCGCTAACATCACAGTCGTACCGAAAGAGACTGCAGCGCTGCAAAACCTGTATGAACTGGAAGATGAGAACAGCTCTTCCAAAGCCTATTTGCGCGAAGACGAACTGGGAAAAATCAAAACGATTTTCTGGGCGTTCAACATCGTTGACTTTGCTCCGTTTATCGACACACAGGTCACCCTTGCAGACGGCAGCGCTGCGAAGATGGTCGGGACCTGGTTCAACCATCATATGGACCTGCCGACAGGTGAAAGTCTGGACGCAGGTGTGCAGTCCCTGCGGTCGTGGTGGGATGTTACCTCCGGTACCTGGCTGAATGAACAGTCCGAAGGAAGTGAAAACGCCTGTATGGTCGGTACCCAGCTTGCCAAACAACAGGGATATAAGGCCGGCGATACACTTACGGTCTCAACGCAGTACGGCACAAAAAACTTGAACATTGCAGGTATTTTCGATGCCGGCGGTGAAGAAGACAGCCAGATTTACAGCACACTGCACACTGTGCAGGATCTATGTGATGCAAAGGGCTATGTGAGCAGTATTGAAGTCAGCGCTCTGACCACACCGGACAATGAACTGGCAGCCAAAGCCGCAAAAGATCCGAACTCACTGACAATTGCACAATATGAACTGTGGTACTGCACCGCTTACGTCAGTTCCATCTCCTACCAGATCCAGGAAGTTATCACAGATTCTGTGGCCTCCCCGGTTCGCCAGGTCGCGGAATCTGAAGGTGCGATCATGGAAAAGACCGAACTGCTGATGGTTCTGATCACAATTCTCAGCCTGATCGGTTCTGCGCTGGGGATCACCAACCTGGTTACAGCTTCCGTTATGGAACGGTCTCAGGAGCTGGGTTTGATGAAGGCGCTCGGCGCCACGGACGGCTCCATCACCTTCCTTGTGTTAACGGAAGTGATGATCACTGCTGTTATCGGCGGCGTGATCGGCTATTTTATGGGTTTCGGATTTGCCCAGATCATCGGACACACCGTCTTCAGCTCCGCAATTGAAATGAAGACGATGGTCATTCCTCTGGTAGCTGTTCTGGTTGCGCTGGTGACACTGGTGGGCAGCATTCCCGCGATCAATATGCTGATGCGCCTGCGCCCGGCTGAAGTGCTGCATGGCCGCTAAAAGGAGATGTGAAAAATGTCAAAACGTAAAATGTTTTTCAAAATGATCACTGCTTCTCTGATGCGCCGCCGTTCCCGTATGCTGGTAGCGCTGCTGGCTATCGCGGTCGGTGGAACGATCCTCTCCGGCCTGATCACGATTTACCGCGACGTTCCCCGGCAGATGGGGGCACAGATGCGTAATTACGGCGCAAACATGATTTTTGTGCCGGGTGAAGCAGATACCAAGCTTTCTTTAGAGCTGATTGACAAAGCCGTTTCCTTCATCGATCCGGGGAACCTGATCGGAGTGACGCCCTATCGTTATGAAACTGTCCGCATTCATGAGCAGCCGGTGATGGTTGCCGCTACAAACTTTGAAGGCGCCAGGGCTACCAGCCCTTACTGGCTGATCGAAGGGGAATGGCCTTCCGCTAAAGATGAAATTCTGGTTGGCCAGAATATTGCCGACACACTGGGTCTGAAGGTCGGAACGACCACCGCTGTTGTTTATACCGATGCCGAGGATGACAGCAACACGCCGAACTTTGGTATTGACATGAAAGTCTCCGGCATTCTCGAAACCGGCGGTTCGGAAGAAGAATACGTCTATATGTCTCTTGAGGACATGGCCGATCTGACCGGCGAAAGCGCCGATATTGAACGAACCGGTGAATCCGGAAGGATCGATCTGGCGGAACTGAGCATTTCAGCTTCCGGCGATGTGCTTTCATCCTACATTGAAAAAATCGAAACCAATGTACCGGAAGTCTCCCCTCGTCTGGTCAAACGTGTGACCGCGTCTGAAACTGCGGTTCTTACAAAGCTGCAATCTCTTGTCCTCCTCGTGACGATCGTGGTTTTGCTCCTGACGATGATTTGTGTGGCAACCACCATGAATGCAGTCGTTACGGAACGACGTAAGGAAATCGGACTGCGAAAAGCTCTGGGTGCTTCTGATAACAGCATCGTTGCGGAATTTATGGGAGAAGGATTGCTGCTTGGCTTGATTGGCGGTATTCTCGGCGTTATTTTAGGCTTTGCCTTTGCGCAATACGTCAGCCGGGAGGTCTTCAGCAGTTCGATTTCCTTCCCGGCGCTGCTCGTGCCTGTTACCATTATTGTCTCGATCCTGGTCACCGGTCTGGCCTGTTATTTCCCGGTGCGCAGTGCGACGGAAGTGGATCCGGCACTGGTTTTGAAGGGCGAATAGAGGAGTTAAGAGTTAGGAGTTAGGAGTAAAGAGTGATCTGTCTTCGTTGACTCAGAATTTGTGTCAACAGAAGGGTTGCTGTGGCTCGCGCACTGAACAGATACAAAAGGAGTAAAAATGAGTTTACTGGAATTACATGGCATTTCAAAGATTTACGGGGACCTGAAAGCCCTGGATAACATCAATTTCAATATTGACAACGGCGAATGGGTCGCGATCATGGGACCTTCGGGTTCCGGCAAGAGCACGATGATGAACATTATCGGCTGTATGGACAAACCGACACTCGGTCAGGTTCTGCTGGATGGGAAAGATATTTCCAAACTGACAAAAAAGGAATTGACCGAGATCCGCCGCGATAAGATCGGTTTGATTTTTCAGCAGTTTCATCTGGTCAATTACCTTACCGCAGTCGAAAATGTGATGGTAGCCCAATACTATCACAGCATCCCGGATGAACAGGAAGCTCTTGAGGCATTGGAACGGGTTGGCCTGAAAGAAAGGGCCTATCACCTTCCCAGCCAGCTTTCAGGCGGGGAGCAGCAGCGTGTCTGTATCGCCCGTGCGCTGATCAATCATCCTGAAATCGTTCTGGCAGATGAGCCGACCGGTAATTTGGACGAAGCAAATGAAAACATTGTGCTGGATATCTTCCAACAGCTGCATAAAGAAGGCACTACACTGATCGTTGTAACTCATGACCCGGAAGTCGGTGATGTTGCACAGCGTGTGATCACGCTGGAACACGGGAAGATCACCCGTGACGCTTTGAATGAGAGTTTTGGAAAATAGGATTCAGGGTTCAGGTGTCAGGTGTCAGGATTTGTTCCACTACCTGAATCTTTGCCCTCTGATAAGGAGCATTGAGGATGAAAAAAATTGCGATATTTCTCTTTTTCGTTTTGTTAACGGCTGCTTTGACGGCTTGTGGCGGGTCGGTAACTTACAAAGACGGGACCTACACCGGTCAAAGTGCAATGTATGAAGGTGAAGACGATGGCAGCGGCGCCGGTTACGGTGTTGTTAAGCTCACCATCAAGGACAATAAAATCACAGCATGTGAATATGATACCTATGAGCTTGACGGAACATTGAAGGATGAAAATTACGGAAAAAAGGACGGCGAAGTTGCCAACCAGGACTTTTACAACCGCGCACAGCGCGCAGTCCGTGCCGTACCGATGTATGCCGAAAAGCTTTTGGAAACCGGTGACCTGAGCAAAGTGGATGGTATTTCCGGCGCTACGATCTCCTATAACGAGTTCAAAGAAGCTGTTACAGACGCATTAAACCAGGCAAAAAAATAGCTGTTATTGTGAAAACCGGGACGATCAGCCTGTACTTCATACGGGCAGGTCGTCTCTTTCTGTCAATTGATCAGTGTATAATTGAACATAAACATTATATGTAACCTATGAAAATCTGGCACCACATCATCTTTGTTCTTCTTTCCTTATTCGTGATCCTGGGGATACCGTCTCTTTTTCACGCGGATTGGAGCCGGGCATATTTTCTCAATGATGAAGTGGATGCAATCAGCGGTGCAACGCTGGATGTCCCTGACCAGCCTTCCGGTGTTTATTATGTATTTGTAAATAAAAATTATCATTCCAAAACATTGGAAGAATGGCAGAACTTTTTTGAGGAAAAACCGGTAGATGTGATCATGGAAGATATTTCCTGCCAGGTTCTGAACAGTGACAGCAGCGGGTTCGAGCTGGCACAGCGTTATCAGGCACGGCTTGCCGAAAACCAGATGAAGCTGAAGACGGAAGACGCGGCGCTCGTTGCATCCAAAATTGAAAACGCCTTTTTTGACGTAGCGATCATCTCGAAAGACTTTTCAGATATTTTTGCTCTGGAAAATGTGTTCACTGATCCGAATGTCCGGACCATCACCATCGAAGGAGAGGTCAAGCCGGATGAGACGATTTAATGCAATATTGACAGCAGTAATTTTCATCCTGTTCCTGATCCACGCAGTGTTCGGTGCTTTGCTGCTGACCGGTGTCGGTTCCAACGCTTTTAAAATGATCGCCAGAACCTGCGAAGGCTTGATTTATATCCATGCACTGATCGGCATCTGGCTCACAGGGAAGGCATTATGGATCTGCCATAAAACCGGCGCTCCGTATTTTAAAGAAAACCGGCTTTTCTGGGCACGCCGCATCAGCGGATTGCTGATCATGGCGCTGGTGTTTTTTCATTCCAGGGCTTTCGCGGATCCGACATCAGCAGTTTACCGGCTGAAGCCTTTTGATACCGCAAAGCTCATCACCCAAATTCTCTTTGTTCTGTCACTTGCCCTGCACATCATTTCAAATGTCAGGCCAATGCTGATTTCCCTCGGGATCAAAAAACTTCGCCCGCATGAGGGGGATATTCTTTTTGTTCTTACGATCATTCTCCTGTTTTTTACGGCAGCATTCATTATTTACTTCCTGCGCTGGCAGGTGATTTGAGGAGCGGGAAGATGGAACGAATTAAGATTATCGGAGCAGGACTGGCAGGACTATCCGCGGCGATCAGGCTTGCGGAACTGGGTATTCATTCTACACTGATTTCCATTCAGCCTTCGGAACGTGCACAGTCGGTCATGGCGGAAGGCGGCATCAATGCCGCGCTCAATACGATGGGTGAGGATGATTCTCCCGCCCAGCATGCTGCTGATACCCTGAAAGCCGGAGTGGATCTTGCAGACCCGGAGGCAGTCCGGGGACTTGCAGAGCATGCGCCTGAAATTCTGAATTGGCTTGTCAACCTTGGTGCGCCCCTCAGCCGTAAAAAGGGAGTGGTCATTCAGCGTAATTTCGGCGGACAAAAGAAGAAACGCACTGCTTATGCTCAGAGCAGTACCGGGAAAGTGCTGATGACTGCGCTCATTGATGAGTGCCGCAAATATGAAGCATCTGCTGTTGTTCACCGGCTGAGCCATCACGAGTTTCTTTCCCTGAGTATTCGGGAAGGACATTGTGAAGGTGTCTGGGTTCGGGATGATTATAACGGGGAAACCTTTTTTCTGTCGGGTCCGGTCATTATCGCATGCGGAGGCCTCAATGGTTTTTTCCCCGGGATGACGACCGGCACGACCTCCAACACCGGCAATGCTGCCGCACAGTTGTTCTCTCAGGGTGTTGCCTTTGCCAACCTTGAGTTCATCCAATATCACCCGACCACCGTGAAAATTCCGGAAAAACGCATGCTGATCTCTGAAGCTGCCCGCGGAGAAGGCGGCCGCCTTTTCATCACACGGGATGGGGTCCCCTTTTATTTTATGGAAGAAAAATATCCTGAGCTGGGGAACCTGATGCCGCGTGATGTTGTTTCCCGGGAAATGTTCAACATCTCACGGGAAACCGGGGAACAGGTTTACCTGGATATGAGAGGACTTTCCAAACAAATCTGGAAGGAAAAACTGGAAGACCTGCGGGATGAGATCATCTACTATCTGACGATCGATCCGGCAAAGGATCCGGTTCCTGTCTCTCCGGGCATCCATTATTTTATGGGCGGGATCTGTGTAGACCGCAGCCACCGCACCAATATCACCCATCTTTACGCTGCCGGTGAATGCGCCTGCCAATATCATGGCGCGAACCGCCTCGGGGCTAATTCCACCCTTGGTGCGATCTACGGTGGACGGGTTGCAGCTGAAACAGCAGCAGCGGAAATGCCCGGGGACTTCCCGGTTGCCCCCTCCGAAAAGGTTATTTTTGAAGAATCGGTGTCAGCCTTACACACCCATCAGCTGCGCGATATTCTCCGGGAAGGGCTGGGAATTTTGCGGAACGAAGATGAGATCCGACAGGCCATTACCCATATCGATGAAATGCCGGTCTCATCAAATTCAATGGAAGAAAAGCGGAAAACATTTGCAAACGCCATCCTTCTGTCTGCGCTGAACCGCCGGGAAAGCCGCGGCGCCCACACCCGCACAGACTATCCACAGAAAGACGATGAAAATTTCCGCAAGACTACCGTTGTGAGATATTTCAACAGCACTATTCATGTTCATTTTGAACCCATCGGCAGGGAGGGCAGCCATGATTGAAATCCTGATCCTGCGCCGTGAGAACCGGAATGCAAAACCATATTGGCAGCGTTTCACATACGAACCGCAAACATCCGATGACACATTGGCTTCTGTCCTGACTGCGCTGAACGCCCGGGAAGATCTGCAGGACGCTGACGGAAATCCGGCTGCCCCGATCCGCTGGGAATGCTCCTGTCTCCAGAAAAAATGCGGAGCCTGTGCCATGGTCATCGACGGACGTCCCCGTCTTGCCTGCGGAGCCCGGCTGAGTGAATTTAAGAAGACGATACGGGTGGAACCGCTGCGCAAGTTTCCCGTGGTCGCGGACCTGATGGTAGACCGCAGCGTTATGTTTCAGAACCTTAAAGAATTACAGCTCTGGTTCGAATCAGAAGCAAACGGAAAAGACAAGGCGATGCCGATCGCTTATCAATCTTCCCGCTGCCTGCAGTGCGGATGCTGCCTGGAGGTCTGTCCCAATTTTCGCCCGGATGGTAAATTCACCGGGATGGCATCAGCTGTTCCCATGACCCGGGTTTTGGCACAGATTCCGGACACACAAAAAAAAGAGATGACAAAAGCATACCGTCTGCATGTCTATGAAGGCTGCGGAAAATCCCTTTCCTGCCGCAATATCTGCCCTGCCGGTCTCGATATCGACGAAATTTTGCTCAATTCCAACGCTATCGCTGTCTGGAAAAGGTTTTTGTAAAAAAAACTACAGCTGACTCACAGCTGATCCTTCAGATCCAGCCAGATCGCGGGACGTACTGCAAATTGGTAATCGATATCCGTATAAGCTCCACTGATATATATTTTTCCTTCCTGATCCACAAATTGAGCACTATATGGATAAACACCGGGTGAGCGAAGCCACCAGCAGACATGACCTTGCTCATCGGTTTCAATGTCCTGATGAGATACGTATTCTGTAGCACGGGCTGTGCCGATCATATCCTGATCGATTTCATTCCCGAAATAAATTTTGGCTTCAGATTCACTCAAGAGGAATACCCGGTCCAGTGTGTCTGCTCCACCTTTTGTTCCGACGGCAGACTGATCCGGATTCCGGTTACGTACAGAGGAAATGATTTTCTGCTCTGTTTGATCAAAAGCAGTATGATAAAAATAGCCGTTCATCCATTCCCGCAGTGTGCTCTCTTCCCATGTGACAGCGTCGAAAGATTCCGTATGGTACGGTTTGGCTTCGAGTGCGGCGCTGCTGAGCAGAAGGATCTGCTCCCCGATTCGATCCAGAATCAGCCATTGGATCGATTCCATCCCATTAGACAGATCATTATCCTGCTCATAATGTCCGAAATCGACCAAACTGCCTTTTTCAGCAATGCGGAAGGGCAGCAGCGGATCCTCAGTGCGCATCTGCTGCAGGTAAGAGCCGGCATCTTTATATTTTTCTATGGAGAGGAAAGTGCGATATGCTTCCATATTCTCTCCGGAGGAAAGTTGCTCCAGCCCATAGAGGTAGGTTTTTTCCTGTTTTCCAAAATAGATTGCTGCAGGGAGCAGGCATACAGCTGCAATGATCAGAGCAGGAATGAATTTCTGTTTTGGTTTCATAGGTGTAGTGCCCGAGAATCAGATAAACCGTCCGCCATCCATTGTGAGGATCTCATCAGCAAAGCGGGCTGCTTCCTGTTCATGAGTCACGAGCAGTACAGCAGAACCGTTATCCGCTGTTTTTCGCAGCAGGTTCATGACTGACAATATGTTCTCCTCATCCAGTCCGGCAGTCGGTTCATCAGCAAGAATATACTGAGAGGACATCAGAAGTGCACGCGCGACTGCCATACGACGCAGTTCCCCGCCGGAGAGTTCATTAGGCTTTTCATTTGCCATTTCTTCCAGGCGGACCTGTGTGAGCAGCTCCATGGCTCGGTCCCGGGGTGCGGGACTGGAGCTGTAAAGAATCGCCGGGAGCATAACATTTTCAAGGATAGAAAGGCCCAAAAGAGCTGTATGTCCCTGTGGGATCAGGCCGATATTTTTATTCCGGAGCCTGGAAAGCTCATTATCGTCCAGTGTATAAAGGTCTGTTCCGTCCAAAAGGACCTGACCGGAAGTTGGTTTTAATATTCCTGAAAGCATATTGAGCAGTGTGCTCTTCCCACTTCCGGAGCGTCCTGTGATTTCGATTATTTTTCCGGGCTGCAAATTAAAATCGATTGGATGCACGGCTGTAAATACGTTGCTGTTTTTCCCCGCTCTTGGAAAATCCTTTTGAACCGATTTCGCGTTCAGGCTCATTTTCATTCTCCTTCTTTTAGAACAAGACTGACATCCAGCCTGTTTACACGTTTGACCGCAGCCAGACAGGCAGCGACAGCTGCAAGCAGCGCCACAACTATTCCGAAAAATGCCGGAATGATGATGTGTCGGGGTGAAGGCGGTGTAAAACCGATTCCAAGTTTCTCCCTGATAACACCGGAAAACCCAATGATCACAACCGCGGATGCGATGATGCCGATAAGTCCGCCAAGCAGATTGATGAAAACCGCCTCACCGATTACAATATACGATAAAATGTTTCGGCTGGCTCCCATTGCCCGCAGAGATGCAAATTCACGGGTTCTTTCATTGATCATCATCAAAAAGATGAGAATCGTCATTAATGCTCCGACAAATAGGATAACGATGGTAAAAACATGCACAGAGGTGGAAATGCTGCTCAGGCTGTCTGCGATTTTGGATACCATACTCTTTGTGGCAGTCGTGTTTAGGCCGCTGACGCTGTTTTTAATTTTATTTGCCACATCTCCCGCATCATATCCATTTTTCACTCTCACCAGAACTGAGGATATCACATCTTCTGTGTTGAACGGCTGGTATTTGTTGAGTTTGGTGTCAAATGAGGACGTGATCAATACCTTTATTGTCTCAAAATCTGTATAAACAGCATTATCAAGGGAGTATCCTGTTGGTGCAAACTGACCGATCACGCGGCAGTCATTGTTATAGAGACGCAGTATATGATCATCATAAACGGTAACGTTTGCGCCGACAATAACATCCATCTTCCCTAATTTCTGTGCGCCATGAAAAGTCTCCCGGATCCAGGGCTGGATCGTGAAATCTGTATCCGGGTCAAAAGCGATGATTTGAAGTTTAGCTGAACAGCAGCTTGATGTTGCAGATGCAAGAAACATCTGCGGGGAGGCTGTTTCAACGCCTTCAACAGCCCGGATCTGATCAAGTTTGGAGGCATCCATATAAAAATAACCGGGTTCTGCCTGAATCAGGAAGGTTTGGGCGTCAAAATCATTGTCGGCATCCTCTGGCGTTACCAAAATATCTGCTCCAAGACGGGATTGAACACTTTCAAGACCCTGACGTAATCCTCTGATGATCAGCATTCCGCCAAAAACTGCGGCAGACATAAGACCTGCGAAAATCAGCATCGCGATCGTCCGACCGGGATAACTATTCAAATTCTTGACTGGTAAATTTTTGAGTGTAAGCATTTTAGTTCCTCTTATAAGTTCAATCGTTTATGTTTTTCCATTGATCTGAAAGCGTAGTCAGCTGCAGCTGAAGCGCTGAGACAGCAAACCGCAATTGTTAAGACCAGAGTAAACAACAGGGAAAGGAACCAAGCACGAAGATCCAAAGCATTCGCGGACATACGTTTCCTGATCAGAATAAAGCATAGCAAAATGGAAATCACGGATCCTGTGAGTGTCCCTGTTCCGTGAGTTATGAGTGCTTCCTGAAGAAGGACCTGTTTTGTTTTTTTTCGGGATGAACCAATTACAGTCCATACATACAGTTCCCTGCGTCGTTCTCCCATCAACATAAATTGAACGATGCACTGAGCAGCAATCAGAACAATCCACGCAAAAACCGTGATTTTTGTTATGTTGGATATCTGACCTTGAATGTCTGATGTGGTTTTTGTGAGGATTTCCTCGCTGCGTATGGCGGTTGCCTTTCGTATATATATATTGATCCAATTCGTTACGCTTTCAGTGTTTTGCTTGTCATCAACACGAATCAGTGCAGAAGAAAACATATTTTGTGGATCAATTTTCGAATAAGTTGTGATTCCTGCCGCTTCAGCTGCCTGAATCAGCATCGGTAAGGTATCCATACTGATAAAAATCATCTCATCCAATTCAGAGCCGGTTTCAAGTAAAAGTCCCGAAACAGGCCATTCCTCCTGAAAAATCACAACAGAATTATCAAAACAATCAATATTAGAACCTGCGATCACTGTTCCGACTGGAGGGATGAAGTTTTGTGCTTCAGCCAGCCACGGTGAGACGACAAAGTCCGTTTCAGGCTCATAAGCTGTAATTTTAATATCTCCATCGAAAATATATATCTGCCAGGATAATACGGCGATGTGTTCACAGTCGGAAATTCGCTCAAGCAAAGAGCGGTATTTCCAAATCGTTACCGGAGACCCTTGCATCAACAGATCGTTTTTGTGGATCTTACTCATTGCCTGCGTGGGATAGATCAGAACATCCGCACCAAGGCGGGCTTGTGCAATCGATAGCTCACGTTTCATGGAGAGAACAAATATTAGACCACAAAACAGGCAAAGGACCAGTATAATCGTAAGCAGGTGAAGAATTCCTGTTCTTACAGGGTGTGCTTTGATGTTTTTCAGTGGTAGCTGACGCAGCGAAAACATGGAATTTATTCTTTTTTGAGGTTCTTTACAGTTTCCAGAAGAGAAAAAATACAAACTAAAGCGCTCATAATTCGCACAAATGGCTGCATGACAGCATAGCAGCGCATTGTGTGCATCATACACATCGGCATGATGATTCCCGGAAGAAAAAACATTGCTCCGGAACAAATTGCCGCGGCTATGTGCATTGTGATTACATATCTTTTTGATTGAATGATACCGGATCCAATCAGGAGTGCGGTTAGAAAAATGCTGCCTGCTATAACAGCTGTCTGAACATCATGACAGTGCATCCAGGTTCCGTCTTCTTTTGCTTCACACGGATGGAAAATTGTTGCTGCACCGATACACAGCAGAAAACTCAACAGCGCGGGTATAAAACGTTTTAGTGAGAATTTATTTTGATTCATCTGTTCTATCAACACTTCCCTCTGATATTATTGTTAGTATTATATAACTATTTGTATTATAGCCAATATCAGATATGATAAGGATAAATTGCTGACATAAATATAGAGCAATTATATGAAGTGAACCTTTAAAAATCAAATTTTTCTTTGTCCTGAGGAGATTCAGAGGATTTATCCTTTGAATCTCCTCGGGACAGAGAAAAATTGATGTTTTTAGAGGCGCCCTTAATGTTTTTAGAGTTTCACTTTAGAATTTCATGTTGTAAAATATACGAGTTCATTGGGGTACTTGAAAAGATGGTAATTGTCTTGCCGCCATCTGTTTTGTATTGGAGGGATTGTTCAGCTGTGTATTAAGCAGCATACGTATCAGCATCAATTTCCCGAAAAGCAGCCGTGAGCGCATTCTGAAAGGTGAAAAACTTCATAGCTCTGCGCAGATGAGAGAGGTCGGGAAATGAATTACCACGCAGTAATTCCGGATAGTTTAGCTTCTTCTTTGTGCCTGATCTCATACGGTATTCCGGCTGCGGACAATTCTTCGAGGAAAGCTTCAAAATATTTGTCAGAAGAGAAATTCTGTGACATCGCCAGAAAGAATTTGTGATTGATGCAGGTAACCTCAATTCCCATATCCATCACTCCCGGCTCTGAGAGAATATACAATTCCTCGATATATGGGTCAAGTACACCGAAACTTCTGCTGTTAGCATAAGATACTGCAGCTGTCCACCTGGGATTGCCTGAAGCTTTTGCGATGATGTCCGTTTTCATCTGCAGCGGGATCTGCTCAAATTTTGCATATCTCAGCTTTCGCTGCTTCATAGCCCAAAGTGAATTCTCACTCTGAGCCTGCAGCATGACCTGACCGCGGGCTATGGTACAGGATTTCATGACGTCGCTCAGGTCTCTGTTCTTTGGAAAATCCAGATCCACGGTACCTGCGAACATCCGATAGCTTTCATGATTCCCCAGCAGCGCTTTATGGTCGATGGCTACACAGATGCTTACTGTTTTTTCACTTTCCGGATCAACGCGGCGTATGGCTCTTGCCAGCAGCACCGAAATAATCACGTTCGGACTTCCGTCAATTTCTTTGCAATATCGCATCACTTCTTTCTCCGGAAGCATCAGGCAGAACAGACGGTCTGTCTTTTCCTGAGCTTGATTCATCCGATAGAAATCCTGCAGGGTCTCCTTTTGATAAAGCGGTGGTTTCGCGTTGTCAATATCAAGTGCGGAAAACGGATCACCAATCTCCAACTTCGGTATCACACTGCCCGGAAGACGGAATCCGGACGGATCAAAATTCTGCCCGGTCTTTCGGCTGAGATACAGGAACATAACGCTTTTTATATAAGGGAGAAATCCTGCACCGTCCGAGATCGAATGGGACATTTCCAGTGCAAGTCGGTTTCCCATGTATTTGAAGGCTGCCAGATGATAGTTCGCCTCCTCAGAACGCAGCTTGATCGGCTCCCAGGTATTGCGCACTGTCATCGGAAGCGGATTTGGTATTGGAATTAAGTCGTTTTCTGTCGGTTTTGTTCGCACATAGAAATAGGGAAAACGCTCCCGAAGCTCCTCAACGACCTCCTGAAGAATGTCACCATCTACCGCTTCTTTAAGTGTCACAACAGCCCCCATTGTGTTAGGATGTTCCGGGGTGCTCAGATAAAGCATAGGTTCATAATATTCCGCCATAATTAGTCTCCTCGTTTTCTTTTTATTTTACATAACTATAAACCTGAATTATTCATAAGATTTTGATTCATCTGTGAAAAGCCGAATAAAAACAGGTTATCTTAAAGAAATTTCATTCACCTGATAAGTGAAATAAAACGAAGAAAGGACTTCCGATTTGGTATAATATTTATATTGCAAAAAAAAATACTCCAAAGGAGAAGTCCCATGTCTATTATAAGCGGAATTACATTAGAAAGCAACAAAAATATACACCTGAATTTCGAAGGCGGCAACCTCTCGTCCGATGCGGGGTTACTCCTTATTAAGGAGTTTATCC
>JAFRIR010000151.1 GCA_017432685.1 Flexilinea sp.
ACCCTGTGTGCCGCTCAGGTCGCTCCCCAGCGTTGCCCTAACCTGCACACAAGTAAAAGCTATGGCATGGTACCACCACTAAACAGATTCGTCAACCCATTCCCATTTGTAGCGGTTTGCTTTCCCGCCTTCGGCGGCCTCGTTTCCCTTTTCTGGCGGCCTTCCTCC
The DNA here is from genome assembly GCA_017432685.1 of Flexilinea sp. GTDB lineage: Bacteria > Chloroflexota > Anaerolineae > Anaerolineales > Anaerolineaceae > Flexilinea. The sequence goes on from JAFRIR010000151.1 coordinate 169, forward strand.
CCCTTTTTATTCGGTGTAAACAGGCCACCCTGAGTCGGAGGGGTCAGATCCCTCCTACTCTTCGCTCATTTATGACACACCAAGTGACAGCGGAGACGGTTCCCTCTGCACCCTCATCATCCAGAAAGGGACAGGAGATGTCCAATCCTGATACCTGACCGGGGAAAGACTACTGCGGTGCGCCGGGCAACCGGCCCGCAGTCACCGTTAAAAAAAGGATGGCGCACCGCGCCATCCTGAATCTTTTATCCGATCACTGGCCACCGACCACCGATCACCGATCACCGATCACCTTTATAACCTGATATAAAACCCGTAAAACGCGTTCGACCCGTCGAGCACATAAAACACCATGCGTCCGCCCGGGATGTACTCATTCAGCGTAGCCTGGATCTGGGTCGTTTCACCCCGTGCCACGGCATCGGTGATGGTGAAATAAGGACCGCTGCCCTCTGCCAGGTAATTGCTCCCCCGTTTGCACACCAGCCGGTAGGCTCCCGCCGGCCAGGACCGGTTGGAGAGATTTTTGATCGTCAGCGTCAGCGTGTACGTGCCGTCGTGCTCATCCTGGACATAAAAACGCACCGGAACGTTGTCCATCGGCTTCATGTGCGGTTCGAAGTCCCGTTTTTCGTAATGTTCGAACACTTCCTTCTGGGCGCTGACAGCGCAGACCCCCAGCAGCAAAGCGGCGACCAGGCCGCAAATCATCGCGATCCATAAACTTTTTCGCATCAGATGTTCCTCCTTGAACGAATTCTCTTATCCATTATAACGGAAAAAATTTAAAATAGTTCTTTCCGAAATCTTTATGTCCTTCTACTATGCATATTCGAGTGCTGGCTCATGAATTTCCGCTTTATCAGCTTCTTTGATTGGTACTAATTCCAGCGTGACACCCTTTTCTGTAAGTTCATCAAGAATATTGAGAAATTCCTGAGTGAAAGGAATATTGTTATCAAGAAGATAATCCACGATCTGTCTGACAGGTTCATCCCGTTCCCATAAAGCCTTAAACTCGGGATCTTTCATTTCCTCCGCTAATTTATCTTCGAACCAGCTCATTTTTTTCCTCCATATCTTCTTATGTAATCATTCTTGTACCTGATGGCCTTTTTAATTTCCTCATCCGGCGTTTTTTCTGTTTTCTTTATGAACCCATGAGTCAAAATTATTTTTCTACCATAGAAAAAGAAATAACATACCCTTGAAATACCATCTTTATACTGAGTTCTTAATTCAAAGATACCATCTTCCAATGGTCTTGATAATGGCATACGCAGAAGATTTCCTCTGGATTCCAGCCTTGATATGTTGGAATAAACCTTCATTCTGTGAGCTTTATCAAGGCTGGCTAAAAACTCATCCATAGGTTTATTCCCGTTTTCTGTCTCATAAGCTTCGATTATGAAATCCATATACATTCCTCTGTATTTGAATTCTATGCATTTTGAACAGACATTTCTTATTCATTATAACGTATAACGGAAAAACCCGGAAAAAGTTCACACTTTCCCGATTTTACGAAAATGTATATGAAAAAGCAAATGAATGACAAATTATAAATAGATACCTAAAATTCTCTGAAATAAAAAAATTGACACAAAATTTAAAATGCATTATAATGGAGGCAGATTAAAAATGAGGTGCTGCCGGGAACGGTCTGGCCTTCTTATAGGTTAATTGAAATAACCGTCATATCCGGCAAGATCAGGACGGTTATTTCTGTTTAAGATCTGTTTCATCAGTTCTTTTGTCGCGACCGATGCGGTATCCCAACATAAAAACTGAGATCACCAAACCGATCACGGAAATAAATTCGCCGAATGTTAACATCCCATAGCTGCCTCCTTTCCGGTCAGACTCGATACTTCTGCATCGGTACTTCCCATATACGGAGGAGCTCAACAGTCAGTCCCTCCGTATAAGCCGGAAGGCCATCCGTCCACCATCTCTGGCAACACCCTGTGAATCATTTTACCAGATTATAAAAATCCAGTTATTTGTTCAGTACGAAGTACGGCAGGGACGTATCTCGTTGTGCGCTGAAGGAGGACGGGTCCCTGAGTCGGAGGGGTCGGATTCTGTAGGCTCATGCGCAGCATGAGCTGAAAGGATCTGACCCCGCAGACTCGGAAAGGAGGACAGGCTTACCTCGGACAAATTGGACGCCAAATCCCGAGGTACCGTCCCTCTTTCTGAAGCGGGGTCAGATCCCTCCAACTCTTCGCTCGTGCTTCGCACGTCGCGCGAGTCTGCGGAATCCGACCCCGTCCTAACACCCGACACCCAACACCCGCCACCCGACAACCGGCAACCGACAACCAGCAACCGACAACCGTCAACCTACAACCAGCAACCAGCAACCGGCAACCGGCAACCGACAGCCGAAAACCGAAAACCGGCAACCACTTGGCACCCATCTTGCACTTTAACCTTACAGCGGAAAAATCCAAACCCGGATCCCGTGCAAAATTCGTGGGGCGGAAATTCGCAGTTGGCACTGATGTTGCACAAATATCAGTTAACCTGCCTCCTCAAAAAGGGTGGTGGAAGAAAAATTCATCAAATTTCGTTGAGAAATGAGGTCAAAGCATGAAAACGAAAACTTTTGCAATTTTGTTTGCTCTGGCAATGGTCCTGAGCATGGCCGTCGGAGTCTTCGCACAAGACTTCACTGAAACCTGGGATGAAAACACCGTCCTGACCGTCTTCAATGACCTGGATATGTACTTCCCGGATATGTTCGCGAATGAAGATTCCGATTTCCTCTGGGTGGATAACGGTCCGGCGGATTATACGAACAAATTCCCGGGGGATGATGGAATTATCGCCAAGGCCGCAATCGATCCCGATACAGCGATTGTTGAAGCGACTTATGATCCCTGCGGTGATGGGCTGATCAAATATGATATGACCATTACCAAAGTTGATCCCCCGAATCCCAGCAAATTTAGTGGGTATTATGGTGATGAAAACATAACTCATATTCGCGACATTGATGCAACACTGACTGTCACTCCTGATGAGGGTTCTTCTGCCAGCTTCAAGCTTGGTGTCAAGACTTGTGAATCTACCGGCGGAGATGGCTGCCATTCCGTTACCTTCAAGAAGGGTAAGGATGATGATGGCAATCCCGTTTATACCGCTCATCTGAAGGGATATCTGACAGTTCCTTACGGTATCATCATGACTGAAGATTATGATTATGATGTAAATATGGCAATCAAATTCTCAACCTACATGACTGCGCTGTGGCCGGTTGATGATACTGCTACTGTCGATGCTACTGCTTCAACAACGGACGGTACAATGAAAGCCAACTCAAAGAGAAATTACTGTCAGGAAAGTCTGGATCTTTATGATGCTTTCGATTACGGAGATGGATATCCTGTTCGTGCCGTCTATGATGAGAACACCGGCGAAGCCCGTCTGCAGGTCGTTGTCCGCAACTTCCAGCCTACCCTTGACGACCAGAAACGGCAGAACTATGTGATCCCGGGTGAAGTATATGCCTTCGCTGATTGGGACTACGACGAAGAATCAAATTTGATCAGCTCCGATCCGGCAAGCCGCATCACAGACTACACCTGCAAGTACACGATCTTCAATGTTGCCAATGCTGCTCCGCGTACCGAATACTGCAAGTTTGGTGAAGGCATCGCTATCCCGAATCATGGCATGGTCCGTATCGACATCACCATTGATGCTCTCTCCGGCGCTATTCTCCGTGCTGCCGATGGCGCTCTGGTTCCGTTCGCTTTGCGCCTTGGTGGATTTGAGGGTGATTATGAATTAATTTACGATTTTGAAGAAGATGATATTACACTTGTCGAAGTTCCTCTCATCTATGGTGTATTCGAACCCGTTGACTTCCCCTGCCCGAAGGTCTCCCGCATGCAGGTGATGGACCCGCTCAAACCCTTCATGAGCTTCTACAAGGTCCTGAGGAGCGATGGCGCCATCAGCCCGTCCGGCGCCTACGGCACCTACGAGGGTGGTCTCTGGGGCATGTACCAGAAATGCGGTAAGATGGCCTACATGATGGTCCGCCTCAAGAACGACGGTCTCGACGATGAAACGATCAACCTGGACCACACCGCGGTCGCCATCAACGGCGGTACCCCGATGAAGTGGAACTGGGTCATGACCACCGTCGATCCGGAAAAGGGCAACAAGATCGTCCTGCCGGCAGGCGAAGACGTGATCCTCATCGGCCGCGCGAAAGTCACCGATATCCCGTCCCAGCTGAATGCCGATACCGCGATGACCGGCGCCGTGAACTTCACCGACTTCGGATTCTACATCACCGGTAAGGTCTACTCCGACCACAACAACACCCGCTGTGTTGCAGCTCCGAAATAATCTACAGCAGGACTGATTCCGGCGAAATTTGAATAAAATTATGGCTGCCCCCCGCGGGGGGCAGCCATCCAACCGGAAGAATTGATCCGTCTGTACCAGGGCGGATTTTTTGTTTTAAATAAGCACGACGAGACGTTTCTGCTGCTGCGGCGAAGCCCGCACTGCAGGGGCGTATCTCGTTGTGCGCACTTTGATAATTGGTTGCCGCAACACGAGATACAGCCCTCGCGTGTCGGCTTCGCGACAGCGCAAGGGCAGTCTCCGTGTGCTTCGTGCGTTTAATTGGCACGGATATTGCACAATTAAATAGTTAAGCTATATCCCTGAGAGGAGAGAGCGACGAAAGTTTTGAAAGCAAGAAAAACTTCGTTGAGAAAGAGGTCAAGGATATGAAGGAGAAAAGTATATTTCTATTGTTTGCTCTGGCATTAGCCCTGAACATAACGGCCGGCGTCCTGGCACAGGACTTCACCGAAACCTGGGACGAAACCACCGTCCTCACCATCTTCAATGATTTCGGAATGGTCTTCCCGGATATGTTCGCCGATGAAGATTCCGACTACATCTGGACGGACAGCGGCCCCGCGGATTTCGAACGATATTTCCCCGAGACAGAACCCAAGGAACTTGAGGCAGATGACCTCGAAGCCAAAGCCCCGGCTGCTTATTATCCGGCGCTTGAGGCGAACTTTGACCTCTGTGGTGACGGGATGATCCAGTATGATCTCACGATCACAAGAGATGACAAAGACTGGGAGAAATATGGCGGTTATTACGGTGATGAGAACGTCACTTATATCCGCAACATTCAAGCCTATTTAAGAGTTGACGGCACTGAAGGCTACAAGCTGGATTTCAAAAAATGCAGCTCCACGGGCGGCGATGAATGTCATTCTGTGACCTACAGACGGCAGAAAGACGGCAGCTATCAGGCACACCTCAAAGGGTTCCTGACCACACCTGCAACCGTTGTGATGACCGATGGTCATAAATATGAACTGTGGGTGTATATGGTGTTTTCAACCTATCAGACCGCTCTCTGGCCGGTCAATGCATGGGAAAAGGACAGCTACTTCCGCTCTTCATACGCATCTACGGAAAACGGTTCCCTGAAGGTGAACACCAAAAAAGATTACTGCCAGTCCAGCCTGGAAACCTTTGACGGTTTATACGGTAAGGAAACAGGCGCTGTCCGTGCGAAATATGACCAGAACAGCGGCGAGGCACGCCTGCAGGCGGTCATCCGCAATTTCCAGCCGGAAGGGAAGAAACAAAATTATGTGATCCCCGGTGAAGTGTTCGCATATAACTCCTGGTATACAGGGAATGACTGGGGAAAACCGTACAAAAATTATGTCGAATCGGACCGCATCACGGACTATACCTGCAAATATACGCTCTACAATGTGAAAAACGCGGCTCCGCTCACCAATACCTGTAAGTTCGGTGAGGGCATTGTCGTCCCTGATCACAGTGTGGTGCAGATCGACATCACCATCGATCATCTCTCCGGCGCTGTCATCCGTGAGGCTGACGGAAAGGATATCCCGTTTGCCCTGCGCCTGGGTGGAATGAACGGAGAAGGGTTGAATAAACTGGTCAGCGGGAAATTCGAACCCGTTGAGTTCCCCTGCCCGCCGGTCACCCGCATGCAGGTGATGAACCCGCTCAAACCGTTCATGAGCTTTTATGAGATGGATGCCGACGATCCCATCAGCGCTTCGGGCATCTACAGTGTCTATGAGGGCGGCCTCTGGGGTATGTACCAGAAGTGCGGCAAGCTGGCCTATATGGCTGTCCGCCTCAAGAATGACGGCGTCAGAGAAGAGGTCCTTGATCTGAACCGCACGGCTGTTTCCATCAACGGCGGTACGCCGATGAAGTGGAACTGGGTCCTGACCACGGTCGACGCTGATAAAAATAACCGGATCTACCTGCAAGCGGGCGAGGATGTGATCCTCTTCGGACGGGCGAAGGTCACCGAGTATCCCTATCAGCTGAATGCGGACACCGCCATGACCGGAGCCGTGAACTTCCTGGATTACGGGCTGTATATCAGCGGTAAAGTGTATTCGGATCATAACAATACCCGCTGTTATTGATCATCAATCTGGAAAGAAGCACGACGAGACGTCTCTGCTGCTGCGGCGTTAGCCCGCATGGCAGGGACGTATCTCGTTGTGCGCCTTTTGATAATTGGTTGACGCAACACGAGATACAGCCCTCGCGTGTCGGCTTCGCGACAGCGCAAGGGCAGTCTCCGTGTGCTAAAAATTTAAAATAAGAATGGCATGGTTTTTGTACAAATTAAGAGTTAAGCTGTATTCCTGCATGGGAGGACAGCACAGACTCACGTAAATCAGGAACTTCGTTGAGAAATGAGGGAAAACGTATGAAAACAAAAACCATCAGTATATTGTTCGCCCTGGCAATGGTCCTGTGCATGGCCGCCGGGGTCTTTGCCCGGAATGACACCTGGGACGAAGCCACCGTCCTCACCGTCTTCAATGACTTTGAGATGGTCTTCCCGGATATGTTCGCCGATGAGGATTCCGATTTCCTCTGGTCAGACGACGGATTCGGGAGCAATGTACAGAACTTCCCGACGGTCTCCAAGGGGCTTGGCGAGGATGAGGTCGCTGCCAAAGCCGCGATCGCTGGTTCTCCGAAATTGGAAGCCAGCTATGACCCCTGCGGTGACGGGATGATCGAATATGACGTGACCATAACGAAAGATAATGGCTGGTCCGGCTATTTCGGTGACAAGAATACCACTTATATCCGCGATATCAATGCCTATCTCTATGATAACGATAAATATTTCAAACTGGACATCAAGAAATGCAGTTCCACCGGCGGCGATGGATGTCACTCCGTCACCTTCCGGAATAATCAGGCACACCTGAAGGGGTTCCTGACCGTTCCGAACGGGATCGTTATGACCTCCGATAAGACATATACACTGCAGATGTTCATCGACTTCTCCACCTATATGACTGCCCTGTGGCCGGTAGACAAACCGAATTGGGATTCCGGTACGGTCAGCGCCTCAGCAACGGTCACGGCGAATACAAAGCGGGATTATTGCCAGCCCAGCCTGCAGGCTTATGACGGTTTGTTCGGTTCGGGAACAGTTGTCCGCGCGAAATATGATGAGAACACCGGTGAGGCCCGCCTGCAGGCGGTCGTCCGCAATTATCAGCCGACAGGCAATCAGCAGAATTATGTGATCCCGGGCGAGGTCTTTGCCTATAATGATCCTGTGGATGTAACAGAAAACGGAATTACTTACCAGGCCTATGTCGAGTCGGACCGCATCACGGACTATACCTGCCAGTACACGCTCTATAACGTGAGCAACGCGGCTCCGCGCACCGATTACTGTGAGTTCGGGAAGGGCATTGCCATCCCCGACAACGGTATGCTGCGCATCGACATCACCATTGACCATCTCTCCGGCGCTGTTGTCCGCAAGGCTGACGGAAAGGATATTAATTTCTCTCTGCGCCTGGGCGGAATCAGTGGAAAAATGAAACAAATCATGGGTCAATTCGAATCGGTCGACGTTCCCTGCCCGCCGGTCACCCGCATGCAGGTGATGGATCCGCTCAAACCCTTCATGAGCTTCTATAAGATGGATGCTGACGATCCCATCAGCCCCTCCGGCGCATACGGCGCCTATGAAGGCGGCCTGTGGGGTATGTACCAGAAATGCGGCAAGAACGCTTATATGGCTGTCCGCCTCAAGAATGACGGCGTGAAGGAAGAGATCATCGACCTGAACCGTGCGGCAGTTACCATCAACGGCGGTTCCCCGATGAAGTGGGCCTGGGTCATGACCACCGTCAGCGCTGACTGGAATAACAGGATCACCCTGGAGGGTGGTGAGGACGTGATCCTCATCGGACGGGCGAAGATCACCGATTATCCGTACCAGATGAATGCGGATAACGCCATACCGGGAACGATCAACTTCACCGATTTCGGTCTCTACATCAGCGGCAGCGTGTATTCGGACCATAACAACACCCGCTGCTATTGATAATCTAAATAAAATGAAGCACACGGGGACGGTTATTGCGCTGCTGCGAAGCCAGCACGCAAGAACTGTCCTCATGTGCGTGTAATTGCTGCGAATCAGGCGCACAAGGTGACGGTTCTCCAGTGCCGGCTGCGCGGCAGCAGGAAACCCGTCCCCGTTGCGCTCCTCCTTCGCGGCAGCAGGAAACCCGTCCCCGTGTGTTTTTTATTTTCCCCAGGGGTATTGGCGGAAGGACTCCGCCAGAGCGATCCCCTTCAGTTCCCTTCGGAATTCATCCAAAAGCCCTTCCGCCTGTTCCATCAGCGCAGCCCGGTCCTCCGGCCGTTTGCCGAAGACCTCCGTCACGCTCCGTGCGCGGATCCGCATGGCATAGCCCGCAGCGCCCTTGATCACCGTGCCCGCATGCACATCCGGCACTGTCGTTTGATGAGCATCGTCCAGCCCCTTGATAATGTGCGGCATGCTCAGCGTCATCACCAGCGGTGTGCCCGGCTGAGGAAGGCTCACATATTCATAACAATTCAGCCGCAAATTCCTGTCATCCTGATACACCCCGAAGCTCAGCCACTCCCCGCCCGAGACCCGCGCCGTCTGGATCTCCACGCCCGGCGGCAGCGGCGGCAGTAAGAGCGAACTCCCTTCCACCCCCTTCACCGTCTGCGTGATCGTCTCCCGTCGCGGACAGAAAGACCGGTACACCGGCAGCGCCTCACGGATCCCTGCGTCCAGCATCGCATTCGTGTACCGCCGTCCCGCCGCATCCCCCAACATCACCAGGCAATCAGCCCGATAATCCTCGATCGTTCTCATATACCTTCCTTTTGACCTTAGGCATTATTTCTTATTTCTTATTTCTTATTTTGAAAATCAGCTCGTCGCCAAATTCTCCGTCAGTATATAAAAATAAGCAATCCAGACATCAGATAATGTCGAATTTGCCGCGCCGAGCATATAAGTTCCTTTCGCAATGACCCCGTGGGCTGTATTCGGGCTCGTTGTAGAGCCATAATTCCAGAGTGAAGCGAACAGGAACGTATAGCCCGTCGGTGCAGCCGGCATATGACTTTCAATCGAAGCGTATCCGCCGCTTCCCAGTGTCACACTCCCGATATTTTTTTCGATCTTTTTGATCGTTGGCAGACTTGACGAGAGCTTTTTCTTGAAATTCGCCGGCGTGATCGCCTGGATGACCTTCGTATATCCGGCATAACTCGCCCAAACGCAGGGATAGTCATAATCTGTAACTTCGCCGCTCCATTTCAGGCCAAGAGAATAGCCTGTCTGCACTGGATCGATGATGTTGTTATGGGTATGCCCGGTGTCCGACTTCCCCGCCAGCTTCGTGTCGATTTCGGTTTCCGTGTAATACCGGTCATCATGGATGTGGCCCGTGTCGGACTTCCCCGCCAGCGCTGCATCGATTTCCGATTCCGTGTAATACCGGTCATCATGAATGTGATCGGTGTCGGACTTCCCCGCCAGCGCTGCATCGATCTCGGTTTCCGTGTAATACCGGTCATCATGGATGTGGCCCGTGTCGGACTTCCCCGCCAGCGCTGCATCGATCTCGGTTTCCGTGTAATACCGGTCATCATGGATGTGATCGGTGTCGGACTTCCCTGCCAGCGCTGCATCGATCTCGGTTTCCGTATAATACCGGTCATCATGGATGTGCCCGGTGTCGGACTTTCCCGCCAGCGCTGCATCGATCTCCTGCTCCGTATAATACCGGTCATCATGGATATGTCCCGTGTCGGACTTCCCCGCCAGCGCTGCATCGATCTCGGTTTCCGTATAATACCGGTCATCATGAATGTGCCCCGTGTCGGACTTCCCCGCGAGGGCCTCCGACAGATCTGTCTGATTCGCGAGAATCCCGGTGATCGAGCCCCATGACGCGCCGCCATTCCCGATCTCTACAACGATTTCCGTTTCAGCAATCTCCACGTCAACAACAGGATCCGCGATCAATTCCAGAATGATTTCCTCTTCTATGATCTCTGCTTCCATTTGCGCTTACTCCGTGACCGAGGGAATAACTTTAAAAGCGCCGCCGAGATAATAGGCGCTGATCCCGTCATCATCCGTTACCCGAATATCCCAGGTATAAATCCCGGCCGGAAAAGCGGCTGTCACAGCAGGATCGATGAGCATAACGATTCTGGAATTCTCTTCATCCACCGTCACATCCATCTCACACAGCAGCTGCCCGCCGTCCGGTTCCGTCCTAACCTGGCTCTTTGCCGTCCAGCCGGTCAGGTCAATATATGCGCCGTTCTGCTTCAGCCGCAGCGCCTTCCGGAACGTCGCCCCTTTCTGGCAGATCAAATCATATTTTTGCATTGTTTCCTCCTTTTTGGAAGCACACGGAGACTGCTCTGCTGCTGCCGCTTTGCCGGCACAGCAGGGCTGTATCTCGTGTGCGATGATTGAAAATTGATTGACGCAACACTCAGTCCTGCCCTTTTGCGGCGGCTGCGCGCCGACAAAAGAGCAGGCC
>JAFRIR010000018.1 GCA_017432685.1 Flexilinea sp.
GGGTTCAGGGTTTAGGGTTTAGGTTTTAAGGGCACCTCGAAAAACTACCGGGCGGGGGTATGGGGGCGGCAGTTTATAACCTGCTCCGTAAGGTACGGGCTGACGCCCGTTTTGGATGCGGAGCAGGAGCTTCGCCCCACGGAAACCTCCCTCGGAGATTCAAAGAATAAATTCTTTGAATCTCCGAGGGACAGAAAGAAATCGGTGTTTTTAGAGGATCCCTTAAGGTTTAGGGTTTAGGAAATAGGAGATCGGAAGTTTGAAGGGGAAGATTTTATTTCGGAAAATGAATTTCAGGGCGTTGTTGGCGGCTGTGGTGTTGATATTTGCTTTTTCATTTATTTCCGTTTCCGGACAGGACGAGGGTGAAGAAGGTGATCTGACCAACCCGCAGCGCCTGCTGGAAATTGCCGACACGGAAATTTTTGTCAGAGATGCTTTCAAACAGGATTTTTCAGAAATTCAGGGATATGTCAATGAATTTCCCAACCCTGTGACCGTTCACCAGTACTATATCATGAATGGAGAAGGCTCTGATGTACTGATGACCATGCAGCCCTCGGAAGTCACCGTACGTACCTCAAACAAACGCCTGAATTTTGAACAGATCCGTAAAAACGAGTTTCATGTCACCTATTCTGTCGCCCGAAAGGAAGATATTCCCACCGGAGCGAGCGGACTGTGCTGGATGGGATACACCAACCGGATCGCCCGCGGCATCGGCAAGGAAAGCGGTGTGATTCTTTACCCGGGAGACCAGGCCTATTATTTCACGCCCGTTGATGGGGAAATGAGCTATGAAAGCATTGCCGATCTCTCAGACCTGAACCCGGAGGATTACACAAAATTTGACTTTATCCGTCTGGACGGAATCATGTATTTTTACATCAACGGACAATTCCGCTTCAGTTATGATGACGGCATCAAAGATATCGTCACGTTTGAAGCCGGGGCTGAATTGCACCAATACGGAAACCGGATACGCTGTACCTTCGACGATTTTTCTATGCGAATCAAATAAAGAGGATACCTGAACTGATGAAAAGATTTCTGTTACTCCTGCTGCTGATGGTGGCAGCAATCACGGTCGTGAGCCCCTGCCATGCTGCCGAAATCGACCCGATTCTGCTGAATGAACCGAATCCCTATGTGTTTGGCTGCAGAAATGATGTCTTTATCGAACTCACACAGCAGCCCTATCTCAGTAAAGTCGCCAGCGGCCGGACCGCCGCTGATTATTTCATCTATTTCCGGGCAAAGATCCTCTTTCTGGTTGAAGGTTCCTGGAACGGGATCGACAAAAGCAGTTTTGAGATAAAACACACAACAGCTGATGGGCATCACACCTACTACCCGCTTGATTATGCGGTCACCATGATCGCAAACCTGAAAGACGGTTGGCACACCTTTGCCGAACCCTATGATTTCACAGACCTGCGCAACACCAACCTGATTTTTGACGTCGTTCCCTACTCTTATGAAGGCTGGTCTTTCGTTTTCCGTCCCACGGAACGCGGTTCGGCCACTCCATACTGTGAAATTGAAATCCCGCTGAAGGTCAGGTGAAAGGAGGCCGGTCTCAATGAAAAAGAAGATACTGCTGATTTTGGTGATGTTCGTGCTGGCCTGTTCCTGTGCGGACGCTTTGGCTCAAAGCGCGGAAGAGGGAGAGCTTTCCCTGACGCAGCGTTTTCCGAGCCTTGTGATCCGGGAAAAATATAACCAGTACGAAAAGCCTGCTTTTTATCGTTTTTCTCCGGACACGTTGTTCTTTGAACCGCTGGATCTCTCCTATTTCCCGCACGAAAAATGGAACAAGGAAGAGTGGGCCCTGCTGGGACGCTGGACAGACCAAACCACATACAACCAGATCATTTACCTCGATAAACCGGCAGCACGCCAAATCATGCACGGAACAGCCACGGGTGAGACCCGCGGATACCTCAGAGATTTTTACCTTTACATCACGCTGTTCGTTGAAGACAATTACCCGCAGGACACCGGATCCTGTTATGTTTACTTTTCCGACTCCCTCATGATCGGGTTCAATGAAAGCAAAGGGATCCTGATCGACCCGGAGTCCGGAATTTATGAAGCGACAAATTCATACGGCGGTTCACGGCATGCCACCTACACCCCCGGCACTATCAAACACAGCCTGGAACTGATCCAGGAGCTTGACCCTGCGGAATATGAAATCACGCCCGAAGATGCACAGAACTCCTCTATCGGCGCAGACGCTCTGACACAGGAAAAATTGAATGATCAGTTTCTCCATGATTGGGAAACGATCAACAGCTCCTTCCGGATGAAAGCAGCCTCTCCGGTGAAGGCTTACCGCATTGAGGTGATCCGTCAAAACGGGACTGACGAGATCTTCATCAACGGGAGAAAGGCGGCATCAATCAGCGATCCGATCAAAACTATCAACAGCGAGGGTGAGATCGTCCCGGAAAGGGTTTCCTGGAGCTTTGGTCCCATTCTCAATGAAGGCGGCTTGACGGTTACCTGCGCCGCCGGTGATTTTTACATTTACGGTACCGGACAGCGGGAGAATTAACACCATGAAAAAGATATGTCATTTCATCGCGTTTTCCTTTCTTTTGCTCTTTCTTCTTTCCCTCATTCCGGCTCACGGTTTTGACATCATACCAAGTAAAGAATACCCCTTCCCGGACGGCAGTGACCTTCCGCCGGTGCTAAACGTTGGGGTTCCCATTGAATGTGGAAACTATAAGATCCAGCTGATCGCCCAGCCTGTCATTTCCAAATCCATGCATGCGATCGTGGCCGATGATGACATGAAATATATGATTCTGCGCGTGGGAATCACCAACAACGGTGAAGAAGCGGTCGGCTGGCTGACACCGGATTCCTTTGAGCTGCGGGAAGTTTACCGAAACAGGCTATACGGAAAAACCAACCTGAACTCACTGATGAGCGCCCGGATTTCAGCCGGGTATTCGCTGAAAACCTTCTATGCGGCGATCGATCCGGGACAGATGCTGCTCACTCCGCTCGTGTTTGATGTGTTCCCGGAAGCAGAAGGCTGGATATTGACCTTTTCGCCTCACGTTTTCGGGGAAGAGGCGGCTGATTCTGTTCAGTTCCGGCTGCCGAAGGCTCTGATCCAATGAAGGGAGGAAACCCATGAAAAAGCACCTGATCTTTGTTTTGTTTGCCGTTTTCCTTTCGGTCAGCGCTGCGGCAGCGGATGAACCAACGGTAATCGTCACGCAGTATGAAAACTATATGTGCGGCGATCAGTTTGAGATCTCCTTTCCGGAAGTGATCGTTACCTCCAGCCAGGTTTCCAATGCGTCCAGGGTCCATGCCAATGCCGAAAAAGATGAGCGTCTTCTTTCAGTACGCATAAAGCTCCGAAACATGACTTCAGATATTCTGCACGGCATGAGCAAAGAAAGCTTCCAGCTGATCGGACATGTCCGGGACCGCTCCATCTCATATGTTCCGGAAGTGATCACCCACACAGACTATTTTGGCTCAGGAAACTATTACACCTATGACAACATACCGCCTCTGCGGATGGTCGATATCATGCTGATATACCGGGTCAATCCGATCCTGATCAACTGGGAACTGCGCTTTTCCCCACAGGTCGGCGGTGATTCCAATTACACGCTGAAAACCGTCAGCTACGAACCGATGGACTGGGAACCCTGTGAAGGCCTTTTCCAGTTCCCGTTGATGAGGACCGGCGAGACGGGAGATTTGACGAGGTTCGTAAGATAGAAAGTAATAAGTAATAAGTAATAAGTAGTAAGCAGTAAGTAGGAAACAGGATGTCACATTTTCACGTCTGATCCCGCAAATCATGGTATCATATTGAGCGGTAAATTGAACTGGACGGTTACGTCCACGATTCACTGATGACAGCCGGTGCCGAAAGGCTTAATATCCTGCCGAGGCGAATGAAAAAAAGTCAAATACCTTTATTTGATCTTTTGTCTTTGTCTGTGCATCCGGCGGCAAAGATTTTTTATTTTTAACGGGAAGGAGGAATTTACATTGGCCTTTACAAAAGATGAGAAATCAAAGATGATGGCGCAGTATGGCGAATGGCTGGACAAAAGCCAGGCCATGTTCATGCTGACTTATGACAAAATGAACATGCCCACCATCGACGCGATCCGTGATAAGGTTCGCGAAGCAGGCGGTGAAGCTCATGTCGTGAAGAACACGCTGATCACCAAGACCCTTGCTGATAAAGAATACCCCGCCGGTGAAGAACTGACCGGGACCACGCTGGTCAACTTCGCGTTCACAGACGCCGCTGCCGTTGCGAAAGCTGTCAACGGTATCGTCAAAGACTACGGAATGAAGATCAAGTACGGTTACCTGGATAAAGGACTTCTGAATAAAGAAGAAGTTGCAAAACTCGGTACCCTGCCGTCACTTCCGGAAATGCGCGCCAAGTTGCTCGGGACCATTATGGCTCCTGCATCCCAGCTCGTTCGTACCATCAACGAACCCGGACGCGGCCTTGCTGCCGTTGTTCAGGCGTATCTTGATAAACAGAATGCACCTGCTGAATAAGATTCAGCACTATCGCCGGAGTTTCATCCGGAAACAAAATCTAATTTAAAAAATACTATTTAGGAGTTAATAATGGCAGACATTGCTAAACTTGTTGAAGATCTGAGCGCCCTGAGCGTGTTGGAAGCCGCTGACCTCGTCAAGGCTCTGGAAGAAAAATGGGGCGTTTCCGCCGCTGCCCCGGTTGCTGTTGCCGCTGCCGGCCCGGCTGCCGCTGCTGCCCCGGTTGATGAACCGACTGAATTCGATGTCATCCTGCAGGATGCCGGCGCCAAGAAGATCGACACCATTAAAGTCATCCGCACCCTGACCTCCGCCGGCCTCGTGGAAGCCAAACAGATGGCTGAAACCGCCGGTACCAAGATCCTCTCCGCCGTTGCCAAAGAAGCTGCTGAAGACGCCAAGTCCAAGCTCGAAGCCGCCGGCGCCAAAGTCGAAGTCAAGGCCGCTGCTTAATTTTTCAAAAGCGACTGATAAAAACCGGGAGATCGATTCTCCCGGTTTTTTATTTTCTCAATAAGCACACGGAGACGGCTCTGCTGATGACGCGGAGCCGTCACAGCAGGGCTGTATCCCGTGATGCGCTGCCAATTTTTGAACCGTTACTTTTGTCAAACGTCACCACCTGACAGGAAAAACGGCATATTGACATTTTATCCATTCCTCTGTTATGGTAGTAATCAGAAATAATTTTTGATAATTCGCAGCACGGAGTACAGCCCTGCTGTGCGGGCTTCGCCGCAGCATCAGAGCTGTCCTCGTGTGCTCCGTAAAAAAGAAGGAGGTTTGGATGAAAAAATATATCATATTCTGTGTTTTTGCAGTGATGCTGACAGCAGCAATTTCTGTCTGTGCCCAGGGAAACGGGTTTGTGAATCCCGATTATTCAGCCGAATATAAGGCACAACAGGAACAGCGGCTTTGGTCTGTCGAACAGACTTTTCCGCGGATCCTTCTGTGGGAAACCTATGACGGCACCGAAAAACCGGATACATCCTCTCCGGCAGAAGGATTTTATTATTACGATGCAAACCGGGCAGGAAAAAGGGAAATCATGCTCGCCTCTGCCGCACCTGCTTCAATTGAGAAAGGTTATGGAGAACAATTTTTCAACATCACCGGATCCTATACAGAGTTTTATCTTTCAATGGATGTTCAGATCATCGAACAGGATGAAAGCCAAAGCGGCTATCTCTGGATCCAGTATACCGACGGAAACCTGGTCGGTGATGAGGCACGAACGGCTGCCGAGATCGACTTTCCGTATGCGATCCGCAAATATGAGACAGGACCGGGCGGTCGGGTCTATACGACCTTCTATGACCTGAGTGAATACCGGGGAGATGAGTCACCTCACAGGATCGAAATGATCCGCCAGAACGGATTGACCAGTGTGTTCATTGACGGCGGTTTCATCGTTGAGTTTGCAGACGGACTCAGCGGAAGGTTTTACACCCTTTACGGGTCAGCGCTGAGAGTGGGCGGAAGATACGTGACAGGTCATTTCGACAATTACATCGTCCGTTTCAATTCTTACTGATCGGCACAGCAGGAGGTTCCCAATGAAAAAAATCTTATTTGTCGTCAGTTTCCTTTTCCTGCTGACAGTATATAGTGTTTCAGCACAGGCCAGCATCTTCGGCACGGGCAATTCTGATCCGGACGTAAATTCGAAAGGAGCAGGCAGCCTGCTTCAGAATTCCGCCAAAAAACCGACGGAAGAGCCGACCAAAAGCTTTTTCGATCTCTTCAAACAGGATACCCCTGAAAATCCGGAACCGACAGCCATTCCCCTCCCCACTGCCACACCGGAGCCGACTGCCATCCCAGACCCCTTTGCCGATGTTCCGACGCAGCAGGGTGTGGTCTGGCGCACCTATCCCTGCGGGCAGGATCTCAATTTTACGATCATCTATCAGCCGATCATGACAACGGTACAGAGCAATCTGAAGGCCTCCGGGAAGTTCATCCTCTTCCGGGTCCAGATCCAGAACCTGAGAGCCTGGGATATCAGCGGTCTTAAATTTGAATCCTTCACGCTTTCAAAAACGGTCAACGGGATCGAAACTGTCTACCCGCTCTCCGCCTTTTTCTCCAACGCCACCAGCATGCTCTGGGATCTGGGGCTGATGCGGAACAACATCCCGGTGAAGGGGACGCTGGATACCTACCTGGTTTTTGATGTAGAGGGAGCAGCAAACGATCCCTGGGTGCTGAGTTTTCTGCCGCAGGAGCGTTATTCAGATTATCAGTTCACCCCGCTCCGCATCACGCTGCCGGCTGTATCCGCACAGTAAGAAAACAGAATGCACACGGAGACGGCTCTGCTGATGATGCGGAGCCGTCACAGCAGGGCTGTATCCCGCGCTGCGTCAAAAAAGTTTAAGGGGATTTACTCCCGGCTGAGCTGCCGGTAAAAGGCGGCAAGGGAAGCGGAAACGACTGATTTCTCGGCACGGGTAAGGATCAGCTGACGGTTCTGTTCGGATGCCTTGCGGCGCAGCGCTTCATTGCCCATGGCGCAAAGGATGGCATTGGCCAGCTGTTCCGGGGAACCGGGATCGATCAGGATGCCGTTTTCGCCGGGCGTGATCCATTCCCGGACAGATTCGATATCCCCGGCAATCGGGAAACAACCCAGCGCCATAGCCTCCAGCAGCGAATTCGGCGTACCGTCATGCTGCGAGACACTGACCGAAGCCTCTGCCCTGCCGAAAAGCGGCCAGAGGTCCGTTTGTTTTAAGGTCGGGAGTAAAACAACATTTTTTTCAATCTTCAGCCGGGTGATCCACTCCAGAGCCTCCGGCTGTCCTGCCATGGAACAGCACAGGAAGAGCATGTTCGGGACTTTAGAGAGCACCAGCGGGATGCTTCTGAAAAAGGTATCGTTGCGCACGGACCCCGGACGGAAACCGCGGGGATTGATGATGATGTGATAGTCTTTTGGCAGCCACCTGAGCGCAGCCTGGCCTTCATCGGAAATCAGCCGAATATCACTGAGTGAAATGCCGCCGTTTCCGGGGATGACCAGTGTCTGCTTGTCCGGATCGAAGCCCCAAAGCTTTCCCAGTCGAATGTCCCTTGCCGCGTCCGCAGCCAGCGCGTCTGCCCGGTGCAGCGTCGCGGTGGTCAGCATTCCCATCAGCCGGGAGCCTTTCGCATGCAGCGTCAGGTCATTTCCCCAGATGCTGACAGCCAGCGGATAACGGCGGGAAAGCTGCGCGCCAAGCATGCCCTCGAAGGGAATGCGCAGCGCATGGACCGCGTCCGGACGGACCTTGTTGGCGATCCGGTTCAGTTTAAAACCGTAATAAGGCAGGGTCAGCGGACCCAGCAGATAGCGCAGACGCATGAACAGGCCGCGGAAGCGGGAAACCAGTCCCTTCTGTCCGGTAGGCGGCTGAACAGCTGTAGTGGGCCCTGCCGGGGCCGGGCGGCTGTTTTTGTGAGAAAAGTTCGCAAAGGCTACCGGCATCAGGTAAAACCCGGCAATGTTTTCCGGACGGGCGCAGGGATAGGTCGAGGCCAGAAAGACCTCAATGTTGTCCTCCCGCATGCTTTCGATCCAGCTGCGGGTGATCGGACTTCTTCCGTCAGCAATCAGCAGCACCTTCACCGCAGGCCTTCTTTCTGAACAAAACGGACAGCTTTTCCGAACACATCAGCCATCGCTTCCAGGTTGATCTCATCCCGGACGATGCGGAAAGACTCCGCCCCCATTTTCCGAAGACTGACAGGGTCCGAAAGCATCATGGTCAGCGCAGCGGTAAGTTCCGCCAGGTCACCCGGCGCCACCTGGATGCCGTTTCCCGGCCGGACCAGGTCCGCCTGTGTACCGTCAGCTTCCGCCGCGATCAGCGGCAGGGCAGAGCCCATCGCCTGCTGCAGCGCCAGCCCTCCTGTACCGGGTAGGCAAAACAGGTCGGCCCGGTCAAAACGGGCTGTCAGTTCGTCCCCGTAAAGAGCGCCGAAAAATTCCGTTTCCGGATATTCCTTTGCCGCTGTGGCTTCCAGCTCAGCCCGGATAGGTCCGTCTCCGACGATCCAAAGCCGCGGACGGAGGGCTTCCGGCTGGGCAGCACAGGCCCGCATCAGCAGATCCAGACGCTTGCGTTTTTGCAGACGCCCGACATAAAGAACCACCGGAGCGCCGTCATAATGATCCAAAGGCCGTTCCGGGATGGGACGGGTGGGACGGGGAGCGGCCGCGTTGCAAGCCACAAAGACCCGCTCCGCGGGGAATCCGGCTCGGCAATAGCTTTCCTTCCCCGCGCTTGAATAGGTGATCATGGCGTCAAACATGCTCAGGAAGCGCTTCTGCAGCGCTCCGCCCATGCTGCCGGTGCCCAGCCCCCAGCCGATCACCGGACGGTTTTTCCGGTGCATGCGGTCCGCGGCATCCTTGTTTCGCAAATAACGCATGTTCGCTTCCATGATCAGCGCTTCAGGATCGGTCTGCCTGAGCCAGGTCAACACATCCCGCTGGACACACAAATAAAATTTCCCTGAAAACAAATGGACGTTGTCAGCGTGCCAAAAGGCCGCCTTCTGCGGTCTGCGCGATTGGTCGATCATCTCGTCCGGACGAGGATCGCCGGCATAAAGCGCCAATCCGCCCGGAAGGGTATCCGCCAATATGTCAAAGAGCGGCACCCGGTACCCGGCACAGACCCGCTGCATCAGCCCGACACTCACAGGATCACCTCGATGTGGGAACCACTGAGGGTCTTTTCCACTTCAATGCGGGAAGGGAAGGCCTCTTTCAGTTCGGAAAGGTGGGTAATGACGAGGATCTTTTCAAAATCGTTCTGTACAGCGGTGATCGCTTCCGCGAGACGCGCACGACCCTCTTCGTCCTGACTGCCGAACCCCTCATCGATCACCAGCGTCTGCAGCCGGGAACCGGCACGCTGGGCCAGGATGCGGGAAAGCGCCAGCCGGATCGAGAAATTGATGCGGAAGGCCTCCCCACCGGAAAACATTTCATATTCCCGGACCCCGTACGGATCCTGGATCAGGATCTCCAGCGTCTCCTTGATTTCGTCTTTTTTGCTCTTGTAGCTGCCCTGGGTGTTCAGCTGCAGCGACATGGTACCGTTGGAAAGCTGCTGCAGGATCTCGTTCGCCTGTTCTTCGATTTCCGGCACAGCCTGTTCGATCAGGAGCGCCGGGATGCCGTCTTTTCCAAAAGCTTTTTCCAGGTCTTTATAGCGGCGGACCTGCTGCAACTTTTCCTGATATTCTTCACTGCGGGCTTTCATGACTGAACGGGCGTCATCCAGATGTTTGATACGCTGTTCAGCCTGTCCCAGCTCTTTGTTCGCCCGATCCCGTTCCTGATTGGCCCTGTTCCGCTCATTTTCGATCAAACCCAGGTCCGGCATGCGGTTTTTCAGTTCCTGATAGTCGGCCTGAGCCTGTTCAAATTCCTGATGCAGGGTCTTCAGCCGTTCTGTTGATTCATTCAGAAGCGCTGTCTTTTCTCCGATCTCCCGCTCCAACGGGTCGATGCGGCTGCGGCTGGCGATCAACGCCTGGTGTTCCTTCTCCGCCCCGGCGAGCTGTGCACGCTGCCTGTTCAGCGCTTCGTGTTCGTTCCGGTCATAACCCAAAGCGGCAATGTTTTCCCGGATCGCTGCAAGGCTTGCTTTTTCACTGCCGCAGTAGTCGGACTCCCGCAGGGTCGTCTCAAGCTCATCCAGGCGTTTCTGTTTGGCTTCCCATCCCTTCAGGCGTTCTTCGATCATCTGAAGCTGCTGTTCGGCTCTGCTGAGCAGAAGCTTCGAATTGTTCAGCTCTTTTTCCTGTTCCTCCAGCTTCTGGATCTGAGCCTTGAGCTGGACATATTTCTGACGCTCGGAGGTCTGGACGGTTTCCATCCGGGACTGTTCCTGACGGATAGCGCCGATCTCCTCTTTCAACTCAGCGCTGTGGATGCGGGTGTGTTCCTCATCCATTTCCCTGCCGCAGGTCGGGCAAATCCCGCCCCGATTGGCAAGAAACCGTTCCAGTTTCGCGTTGATTTCTTTCTCTTTTTCTTTAAGGTTCCTGATGATCTGGTTCTTTTCCGCACCCTGTTCGGCTATGTTCTGTAAATTTTGGCGGTACTCACCGAGGACTTCACAGCCCGCCGATAGCGTTCTGACTTTTTCCGATTCCGTGTCACGAACAGCAGTGTACTTCTGCCTTTCGGGGAGCAGCCGGTCCAGTTCCGCTTTTTCACGGGAGAGCTGACTGTGTTCATAACGCAGTTTGTTTTCCGCATTCTGAATGGCCGCTTCCAGACGGGTCCGTTCATTTTCCAATCTGCCGAACTCGGCAGCTGCCGCGGAAAGCTGCCCCAGCTTTTCCTGGACAGCCAGCAGGGAGGCATATTTTTCTTCAATGAGCGCCGCATTGGCGATCCCGGCTTTCAGCGTCTGCAGTTCGCGGCTGCGTACATCAAGCTGTGCCTGCTGATCCCGGACAGACCGTGCCTGGCGGGATTCCTCAGCCTGCTTGCGCTCCGTATTTTCTTTCAGCGCTTTCAGCGAAGCTTCACCGGCTTTGGCCAGCTGCCATTTTTCATCGGCATCTTTATATGCCTTTTCGCTCTCCGCTGCCTTTTTCTGAGCGGCGGATAACGCCGAAATCAATTGATCTTCCTGCTGCAATTCGGCTTCCGCCTCATCGATCAGCCCCTTCACATATTGAGCGCTGCTTTCAGCCAGCTTGCGCTTCTCAGCGGTTTTGGCTTTATAAGCTTCCCAAACGTCCAGGTTCAGGATCGTACTGAGAATCTTCTTCCGTTCGGTGGCATTTTGTCCGGTGAACTGGTCCGCTTTCCCCTGCAGGAAGAAGGAAGCATTGATAAAGGTCCTGTAATCCATGCGCAGTGTGGAGCAGATGCGTTTGTTTGTATCGGTCACCTTTTTTTCGGTCAGCGCTTTCCATGACTCACCGTCCGCCGAGCGGATGAAAAACTCAGCAACAGTCGATTTTCCTTTGGTCTTCTGCCGCCTCACCAGATATTCTGACGCTTCATAGCGGAATTCAAACTCCACCTTGGCCGTGTTTTCCGGAGCTGCATTGTTAATGATGCTGTCGTCGCTCTTGCGTGCTTCCCCAAACAAGGCCCAGGTGATGGCGTCCAGCATGGCAGACTTCCCCGCACCGTTCCGTCCGGAAATACAGGCCACATGGATCCCGCTGAAATCCAGCTCTGCCGGCTCCTGATAGGAGAGAAATCCGCTGATGGTAAGCCTGACCGGGATCATTCGCTTTGCTCCTCCTTCTTCGCGTCTGCTGCTTCCTTCTCTTCAGCAGAAGCTTCCTCAGGCTGCGGTTCAATGCGGTTCACAAACACGCGGTCTATGCGAAGTCCGTCCATGTCGACGATCTCAAAATGGAAATCATTCCAGTCGAAACTGTAACCGGCTGCGGGAATGGAGCCGGTCTGGCTCAGGATGAAACCGGCAAGTGTCTGGTAACCGATACGGTTCTCATCCGGCAGTTCCTTGACACCAATGGTCTCTTTGAATTCCTCAATGTCGATCATGCCGTCAAAACTCCAGGAGCCGTCATCCCGGACCAGGACATCATCCACCTCATTCGGCTCCTCACCGATGTTGGTCACATCACCGACCAGTTCGTTCAGCAGGTCATAGGGTGTGATCATTCCGGAAAAGCCGCCATATTCGTCCAAAACGACCGCGAAGTTGCTTTCGGAAGCCTTCAGGTCATCCAGCAGACTGAGCGCAGGTTTGCTTTCGGGAACAAAAAGCGGCGGCTCGGCAATTTTTTCCAAATCTATATTTTCATGACGGATGTAAACGTCCAAAAGCGCTTTGGAGGAAATCACCCCCACGACGTTATCGGGATTTCCGCGTACCAGCGGGAAATAATGATAAGTCGAATCGGCGATCTCTTTGAGTGACTCCTCAACCGGCGCTTCCAGGTCGATCCAGTCCAGTTCCGTCCTTGGCGTCATGATTGCATCGACAGTCTGGTCACTCAAACGGAAAACTGACTCCACAATGTCCTGTTCATTTTCCTCAAACACGCCATCCTGTTTCCCCTGCTCGATCATCACTTTGATCTCATCCTCCGAGACGGCGGCTTCTTCGGTTTCTTTTACGCCGATGAGCTTGAGCCCGGCTTCAGTGGACAAGCTGAGGATGCGGACCACCGGGCGGAAGATCTTTGAAAGGACTTTGATCGGGCCGCACATGGTCATGGCAATTTTTTCCGGGTTGTTGGTGGCGATCCGCTTCGGGATCAGTTCACCGATAACCAGGCTGAAATAGGTGATGAGTCCGGAAATCAGCAGCACGGAAAGAGGCTGTGCAATACCCTTCAGGAAAGATACCCTGGCGAGGACATCCACCAGATAGGGCGAAAATGTCTGGGCGCCGATGGCGCCGGTGATGACCCCTATCAGCGTGATAGCAATCTGGATGGTGGAAAAAAAGTCATTCGGGTTGTCCAACAGGTCCAACACCGTCTGTGCCCGCCGGTCACCATCCTCAAGGCTGGCCTGCAGCCTCGCCCGGCGGGAGGAAACAACGGCTGTTTCCGTCATGGAAAACAAACCGTTGACCGAAATCAAAATAAAAAGCAGAATGATTTCTGTTACAACTTCTGACATCTAAAAATCCTTTTGAAGCGCTGTCTCGGTTTCCCGGAAGATCTCCTCTGCGAGTGAGCAGAGTGCTTCCGTTTCCGTTTCGCTCGTTTTTGTAACCTGACAATAGGTCGTCAGCAGGTCTTTCGGCGTGAGACTGCTGATGTTTTTTGACTGGATACGCATGCGGTTTTCATAAAGCGGCTTGCGTTTCAGCTGAAAATCCAGCGCCCCTTCCACCTGTTTCCGCAGTTCCCGTTCAATGATTTTTGACTCAAATTCATGCGGATACGTGATAGTGAGCCGGATCATGGCATCCTGCGCATCCTCCGGAGAAGGAAGCATAGCCAGCAGATTCTCCTGAATGGTTTCCGCGTCTTTCGCTTCATACTGAAGGTTATACATCCGGCGCGTGTGCAGCTCCCGGAAGCTGTATTCCGTGTGATGGTTTTCAACTTCCGCGATGATGAAGCCCTTCTTTTCTTTCGCTTCTCCGTAGTCCACCCGCTCAATAGAGCCGGGATAAACCACAGGCGGCTGCTGGCCTTCGTTCAGGTCCTGGAACAAATGGATGTGACCGAGAGCCGTGTAGGAAAAGGCCGGATCACAGACCAGCGAACGGGACAGGGTAACATCGCGGCCAAGCTCGGCAGTCTGTCCGGAGGGATACTTGCTGCCCTGCACGGAGTAATGCGTGAGCAGGATGAGCGGCAGAGCGGGATCTGCCTGTTCCATCCCCCGCCGGATGCGTCTGATGAGCTCCTCTTCCATCTCCCGGGCTCTTTCTTCCGGGGTCTTTTTATTATCTTTATCCCGGGCAGCAAGCAGCGAAAGCGGCAGCCAGGGCACAGCCAGCACCTGCACCGGGACGCCATCCAGCTCCTGAGGTGTATAGAGGTGGACACCTCCGGCCGCCAGATGCAGATAAGGGACCCGCAGTGTGTCCAGTTCCTGCAAAGCGCTGGCTTTGAGCGTATTGTTGGAAATATCATGATTTCCGGGGATCATCAGCATCGGGATCTTCGCCTGAGCCAGGCGGATGACCCGCCGATGCCACTCCCGCTGAAAGGTCGGGACCGGTGAGGCGTTCCGGTAGGTATCTCCGGCAAAGAGCACCAGCCGCACCTGTTCGGCGATGGCAGTGTCAACGATCTCGTCCAGCGCTTTCAGAAAATCGTTGGTATGGTAAGAAAACCCGTTTTTCGGGTCGATCCTTCCGCCGGTATAGGCATCGATATGGGCATCTGCAAAGTGAAGGATTTTAATCGACATGGTCAAAAACTGAAACTTTCCGTAATGAGAAATGAAAAATGAAAAATGAGAAATAAAGGTAACCGCTTCGCGGTTTTATCTGAAGAAGCGATCATCTTTAATACTTCATTTCTCATTACTAATTTCTCATTCCTCATTTAATAGCCTAATTCATAAAGCAAACTTTCGCAGGCAGTGAAGCCTGGGTGCAGCTGAATGCAGGTCTCCAGGTCATCGTGAGCTTTTTCGATCTCACCCAGCGCATTGTAAGCCATCGCCCGCCAGTAATGGGATTCCTCCAGATATGGTTCGGACGTAGAGGCGAGGGTCGTTTCCGCCAGCTGGATCACGTCGTAGTAACGCCCGCAGTAGTAGTAGGCATAATAAGGGCCGGTCTGATACCAGACGATGCGGTAGGGACGGCGGTTTTGCTCGATATCCGGATAATAGGTATAAGCCATATCATAGGACTGTGCCGCCCCAAAGAAATCACTGAGTTCGACCTGGGAGCTTCCGCGGTTGAAATAGGCATAGAAATATTCTTCCGGTGTTTCCGCAGCTTCGATCTGGGCATCCGCCATGCGCAGGGCATGGTTGACCGCCCAGCTGCTGTTGGTATAAGGTCCGAGAATGCTGTAGACATCCCCTTCGCGATCGCCCGGGTAAACCACCATGAACTGATGGTTGAAGCTCTGCCACTCCTCCTCCAGCGTCTCATAGGAGACCTTGTAGTCGGCATTGTAATAGGAATCCTGCACGGTCCATTCCTGAGCCTCGTCATCATAGCCGGTGACCACATTATAGTGGCCCATCCAGGAATAGCGTCCGCTGACCTCCTGCATGAAAGAGCCCTTTTCGATCAGCACCGGATAATCATGGATGATCAGACGCTTAAGCAGCTCCGCATCCCCACCCGGACGGACAACGGAACGCAGGTCGGAGAAGTCCGACACATACTCTTCCAGTTCATAAAACATAACATTTTTGTCTTTATTGAAAGGCTTGACCTTCGGCCCGATATCGGTCCGCTGCCCGCGCCATCCCCAATAGGTCATCGCCATGGAAAGGTTGGTCGGGGCACAATAGTTCCAGATGCCGTGCTGGGTCTCATATTTCACACCGCTGATCGCATAGCGCTCCGGCAGCGGTTCAGGTGTAGCTGTCGGTTCCGGAGTATTCGTGGGAATTTCGGTCGCTGTCGGTTCAGCGGTGAGGACTTCAACGATTTCCGTAGGAGTAGGGGGAACATCTGTTGCCGTCGGAGCAGGCTCAGTGATAAAGAGCGAGATCGTCGCTTCGATGGCCAGCGGGTCGGCTGTCGGTCCGTTTGACTGGCCCGGAACGAACAGCGAGGCAGAAGGATCATTCTTCATGTAAAACAGACGTGATTTTAAATCATCGAGATGAAAACTGATCCTGTCCCGCAGGGGTGTGAACAACCCGGCACAGACGACAATAAGTGCGATGAGGAGAAACAGTAGGAAAGGACGCAGGTCCCTGTCAGGTTCCATAGGGTGTAAAAAGCTTAATCCTCGTCGTAATCGTCGTCATCATCATAATCATCGGATTGGATGTAAACGTGTCTTCTGTTTGCGGGAGGCATGATGACCCAAAGGATCAGCTTCTGGCCTTCCTCTGTTTCCATGATCTCGGCTGCAATGATCGGTACACGCTCTTCCAAACCGAGCGTATTGCGGTAATGGAGATACATCGTGTCACATTGTGACCAGGTATGGTGGCAGCGTTCCATCAAAGCCTCCCCATTCATGGTGCGCAGGTTGGTCACCATGATGCTCTCGGGGTTCGGTGTTTCGCAGATGCTTTCCACCCAGTTGGCGCTGACACCTTCAAAAGTCGGTGTCGGTCCTTCAATGATCGTAATCTTATTATCCATAACTTACCTGTCTATATCATACCACAAATATCAGAGAGAAGGAAAAAAGCTTTGTTTCTTCGTAACTTCAGAACCTGGCGACGCATCACGAGATACAGCCCTGCTGTGCGGGCTTCACCGCAGCATCAGAGCTGTCTCCGTGTGCTCCGTACTGAACAGATACGTTTCTTCTCTTGGGATTTTAAGGTACAATTACTCATATTATTCTGAAAACCAAAGGGGGAAGCATGACTGAACGAAATTTGAGTGACATTTGCATCATCGCCAAACAGGCCGGATTGATTCTTCGCGAAGGGTATGAGAAACAGCATGACATCAAAAGCAAAGGCCGTCAGGATGACCTGGTCACAGAAATGGACAAAAAATCGGAAGATTTTATCATCGATCGGCTCAATAAACTTTATCCGGGGGACATGATCGTCACGGAAGAGACAGGCCAACATACCGGAGACGTGGATCATGTCTGGTACATTGATCCGTTGGACGGGACCATGAACTATGCTCACGGGATTCCGCTTTTCGCTGTTTCCATCGGTTATGCCTGTAAGGGTGAGCTGACCATGGGTGTAGTCTATGACCCGATGCGGGATGAGTGTTTTTATGCGGAAAAAGGCAAAGGCGCATGGGTGAATGGCAAACCGATCCATACCTCACCCCGTACCGATCTGAAGAATTCGCTGTTTGTAACCGGTTTCAGCATGAAGGTTCTCGAGGAGCGCGGCATCAGTAATTTCCCCGCTTTTGAGCACTTTATGCGGACCACCGCCGGTGTCCGGCGTACAGGCGTGGCAGCGCTGGAGATCTGCTATGTTGGGTGCGGACGGCTGGATGGCATGTGGGAGCTGAAGCTCTGCGCCTGGGACGTAGCAGCCGGGTTCGTGATCGCAAAGGAAGCGGGGGTAAAAATCACCGCCCTGGATGGTGAGTCCGATGCATTCAAACCGCCTTACTATGACTATATTATCGCCAACCCGGAGCTTCACGAAAAACTGACCGCGGAACTGAAACCGTTCAAGCTGGTTTTGTAGCCGAACACATCGGAGCACACAGAGACTGCTCTTGCGCTGCCGCGTAGCCGGCACGCAAGGGCTGTATCTTGTGTTGCGTTATTGAGGCACTGAACAGCCATTAATCGGCTTCCATACAACTTAGACGGTAACGCATCACGGGATACAGCCTTGCTGTGTCGGCGTTGCGTCATCAGCAGGGCAGTCTCCGTGCGCTCTATGCGCTCTGTGCAAACATATGACCAAAAACAGCGCCGGGATTTCCGGCGCTGTTTTTGGTTATTGATCTGTTACCGGCGAAATCAGCCGAGCAGAGAGAGGATGAAGTCCTCCATGTCCAGAACTTCGACGTACACGAATTCAGGATCGTTCGGCCAGAGCGGAATCTCGGAAAGCGGAGTGGAACCTTCTGCCGGGGTCACGTCATTGGGCAGGTACCAGCCGCCGAGGGTATTAAACTGTTCCGTACCGCGGCTCTGACCATCATCACCACCAAGCAGATAGCGTTCCAGCAGCTTCGCGGCGTTCGGATGTTCACAGCTGTCAACAATGTAAAGGAAGTTCGGTTTCGGCACGCCCACCTTCGGGGTCATGGTCAGCGCATGCAGATGCCAGCCTTTGTTAACATTGTTGCGGACTTTGGAAGAGGGGCCCCATGCCATCTTAACTTCGGTCACGCCATCAGCGCCGACGGATTCGACAGCTTCATCAGAAGACTGGGTGAAGACCACATCATTGGAAAGCAGGCGGTATACCAGTTCATAGGCAGCGTTCTGTTTCCCCGCAGGATTGGTGTAGGTGATCTTTTCGCCGAATTCGCGTTCATAGTCGGCTTCGATCTCGTCAGCAAATTCAGCGAAAGCAGCGAACTGGGCAATGTAGTCATGGTTGGTCAGCAGGTTGTTGATGATGAGTTTGCCGCTCCATTCCGGTTTCGTCAGATCCCACCAGGAATCCACATCCGGGCCATCCGGCAGCAGCTGGTCGTTATAGAACCACTGGGTCAGTTCCCAATAGAGCGGGAAGCCGGCAGCCAGGGAATAAGTGCCGGTGTCGATCTTGGCGACGATGTCATCCGGATAGTAAGGATACATGATGCCCGCCAGCACATATTCATTGTAAACCATACCGTCAAGGTCGGAAACATGAACCAGGTCAGCGCCTTTGATGCCGCTCTTATATTCGGTCATTACCTTTTCCTTGACAACATCGGTCTTCATGTTGACAACTTCGGCTTCGATGCCGGGGAAATCTTCCATGAATGCAGCCAGAGCCTTGTCCATGCGGCTGGAAATGGAATAGACGACAACTTTCCCTTCCTGTTTGGCAAGCTCATAGAGCTCCTCAGTAGTCTGGGAACCGTCATCGATATTGGCGGCCTTCCAGGCTTCATCGGCCTGGACCGTCACAGCAGCGATCATGCTGATGAGCATGGCCAAAACAACAAGAACTGTCAATTTTTTCATTTTTCCTCCGTTTGAATTTTTGTTTCGTTCCTGCGAACGTTGAACACGAATTTAGTGGTCGGTGATCAGTGGTCGGTGTCAGGTATCTTCCATGACCATCCCACATCCCACTTCCTATTCCCTATATCCTATTTCCTTACTATTTACTATTTACTAGTTACTATTTACTATTTAATTAAGATCTTCTTCCGTTTCAATGGCGTACTTGATCAGGCGGCCGGTTTCTTTATTGTAAACCGTCATCAGGTGCGTATGGACCGTCAGAGAGACCTTTTGGTCATCCTGGTAACGCTTCAGACCGATCTCCTTGACCAGCAGGATCTCATCATTTACTTTGACCTGCACCAGCGTTTCCGAACCGGACGGCTGGACACTGTAAATATGCCCTTCCGTATGTCCGCTGTTGTCCTCATGGAGCACGATCTGTTCCGGACGTACACCCAGCACCACATCAAATTTTCCGGACGGGATCTCTTCATCTGTGAAATATTTCGAATTGAAATCAAAATTCCCGATAGGTGATTCCACATACATTCTGCCGTTTTTCACCTCACCTTTGGCTTCGACAAAATTCGTCTTCGGGTTACCGATGAAATCCGCCACCTTCAGGCTGACGGGATTGGTATAAATATGGATCGGGGTATCGACCTGTTCCAGAATGCCGTTGAAAAAGATGGCGATGCGGGTGCTCATGGTCAAGGCTTCCGTCTGATCATGGGTCACGTAAACAACCGTGGTACCCAGTTCCTTATGCAGACGTTTGATCTCGGTGCGCATGTCCATCCGCAGCTTGGCATCCAGGTTGGAAAGCGGCTCGTCCAACAGGAGCAGCTTCGGTTCGGAGACGATGGCACGAGCAATCGCCACACGCTGCTGCTGGCCGCCGGAGAGTTCGGATGGGTACCGCTGAACAAATTCACCGATCTGCATGCGGTTCAGTGCGTCCTGAACCCGCTTTTTGATCTCATCCTTGGGCAGTTTCTTCAGGGAAAGCCCGAAGGCTACATTTTCAAAGACGGTCATGTGCGGCCACAGGGCATAAGACTGGAAAACCAGGTTCAGACCGCGCTTGGAAGGCGCCATAAAAAACAGGTCATCCGCGTTGACGACCTCGGTACCGTCCATCAGGATCACGCCGTGCTGCGGATTTTCCAGGCCGGAAAGCACACGCAGGGTCGTCGTCTTGCCGCAGCCCGAAGGGCCCAGCAGGGTCATGAATTCCCCGTCCTCGATCGTGAGGTTCAGGTTTTTCAAAACATGGTTGCCGCCATAGTACTTATCGATATTTTTTAATTCAATTCTGCTCATAAATCCCCCTATTATCCACCAAGACTGCCTGCCAGATCAACTTTGCCGATTTTCCCGGCGATCCAGTAACAGAAGTATGTCAAAATGAAAATGATCACCGCCACACCATACTCATACGGCTCTTTGTTGTCGTTGTTGTAGGAAAAAGCCAGATAAGAGAGTGTCGCCATCTTCGGCGTCAGCAGCAGGATGTGCAGATCCAGCTCTTTCATCACACCGATAAAGATCAGGATGAAACCGGAGAAGAATCCGCCTTTGGAAAGCGGGGTGATGATCCGCGCAAAGCGGGTCACAAAACTCGCCCCTTCGATCTGTGCGGCCTCCTCCAGCTCCGTGCCGATCTGCATCATGGAAGATGTACCGGAACGGGCGGCGAAGGGCAGGTTTTTGACCGTACTGATGAGAATCAGCAGGGCAAAGGTGCCGTAAAGGGCCGGCATGATGCCGCGCCTCACCGCAAACATCGACATATAGACCGCACCGAAAGCGATAGACGGGATCAGGTAAGGGATAAAGACCAGCTGTTCAACCAGTTTCCCGGAGAATTTGCCGCGCCCGCGGGAAGTGATGTAGCCGATGAGCTGTCCGATGAGGGTGGCGATCACGGAAACGGAAAGCACCAGTTTGACCGTGTTCCACAGGCTGCTCCAGAACAGTTTGTTGCGGAAGATACCGGCTTCGCCTTCATAGACGGTCGGCTTGGAGAATTCTTCGCCCAGCCAGTAATGGAGCGTGAAATTATCAAGCGAGAATTTACCCTGCTCCATCATGAAGGTCTGCAGGATCAGGATGATCAGCGGAAAAATCACAACGACTGTCAGGAACACCATGACGATAACAAAAATCGGTGTCCGCCAGGAGCCAAGCTTCAGCGGCGTACTGCGTCCGCCCTTGCCGCCGATGGTCGCGTAACTCTTCCGGGCGCCGATGGCACGCTGGTTGAGGAAAATGTTGACCGAGGCAATAGCGATCAGGATCATCGCGATGGCATAGGCGATCGCCTTGTTGTTGGAAGTCGACTGTGAATAGATCATGGTCGAGATCGTGTTATAGTTCACTTTGAACCCGAGGTATGCCGGTACGGAGAAGGTACCGATCGCCTTGGAGAAGGTCAGGATAAAAGCGGAGAGCAGCGCCGGCAGCACAAGCGGGAAAGTGATCCGTGCCAGGATCTTCACCTTACTGGCGCCCTGGATCTCACCCATTTCTTCCAGCTCACTGTTGATGGACTGCAGTGCAGAGGACCCGAGCAGATAGGCATAGGCATAATAATGGATCGTCAGCACCATGATGATCGGGAACGGACCGTATGCCAGCCAGTCCGGCGTGTTGATGCCGAGACTGCCCAGGAAGCCGGGAACACCGCCCACCCTCGCGTTCTTGAAGACCGCCGTCCATGCCATGGATTTGCTCCAGGAAGGCAGAATGTAGGGGATGATGATCAGCAGCGAAAGACCCCGTTTCCAGGGGAGGTCGGAACGGACCACCAGCCATGCCAAAACACCGCCGATCAGGATGCTCAGCACGGAAACCGAGATACCGATCAACAGCGAATGCGACAGCGGCTTCCACAACAGCGAGGAGCTGACATCGCTGAACAACAGACGGTTCCAGTAATACAGGGTGAAATCTCCTTCAGCGCTGCCGGGAATGCGGCGGATATCCCGGGCCTGCACTTTGAAGGTCGTGGCAATGATGTCTCCCAAAGGGACAACGATGAAATACACCAGCACGACCAGCGAAACCAGAACAATGATGTTGTATGGGTTCGTGAAGGCGTTTATCAGTGCATTTTTGATTCGCTTCCAGCGAAATGGTGACTTTTGCGTGTCATTCTGCATTGGCTGCCTCCGATAAGATTAGTAGACTGCTAAAACAAGCTGTACTGCAAGACACATAAAACAAATAATAACCGCGGCACTTGCGGCTGTCATTATTATCTGTTCGTTTAATTATATCCGATAACCTCAGAAAACGTTTTCGATATCTGGTTGCTAAAAACGGGAAGTTATTTTTTTCCTGAAATAACAAACATATGTCATGAATCAGGATATGACAAAATCACCAAACAAAGTGCAGCTGTACCAATGATCTTGTGTGCCGGCCTCTTGCGAAAAAGGACTAAAGGGAACCTCTAAAACACCAATTTTTCTCTGTCCCGAGGAGATTCAGAGAATGAATTCTCTGAATCTCCTCGGGAGGTTTCCGTGGGGCGAAGCTCCTGCTCCGCAATCAAACCGGGCGTCAGCCCGTACCTTACGGAGCAGGTTAAGACCTGCCGCCCCCATACCCCCGCCCATTAGTTTTTAGAGGTGCCCTAAAGATAAATAAACTTCCGATAGCGCAGCCAGGCAGCCAGATTTCCGATGAGCAGGGAGGGAAGCACGTCCCAGGCAAAGGTGTAAAGAAAAGCAGAACGGGCAGGGGCATCATTGCGAAGCGCGATCAGGACAACACCCCCCAGCAGCAGCGCGAGAAATGCCAGCCACAGGTAAGCGGAGGGCAGCACGCGCTTGTCCCGGAAAATCGGCCAGGTCAGCATGACAGCGCCGGTCCCAACCAGAGCCGGGACCAGAGATTCAACCAGATTGGCAGGGAAGACCGGCCAGCTGCCCACGATCCGATCCAGCAGCGGCATCAGCAGCACATAGGAAACAATATAGACGAACAGAATAGCGAAGCTCAGCATCAGGGAGCTCAGCGAGAGCAGCCGCTTCAGGTCCCCGCTGTCCATGATCAGTAAGTTTTGCCAAAACTTCCGCTTTGGCGGTTTTTCACTCGTTCGGTCAGACATATTGTTTGCGCTCATTTCTACAATTATACCGGGAACCTCTAAAAAGTCAAAATTTTCTCTGTCCCGAGGAGATTCAGAGAATTAATTCTCTGAATCTCCTCGGGAGGTTTCCGTGGGGCGAAGCTCCTGCTCTGCAATCAAACCGGGCGTCAGCCCGTACCTTACGGAGCAGGTTAAGACCTGCCGCCCCCATACCCCCGCCCGTTAGTTTTTAGAGGTGCCCTACCAAAATAAAAATGTCATGATTTAACGAAATTTCGTTTGTTTTCAAAAAATCGTTTATAATAGTTGGTTGTCCGGGGAGGTGCCGGAGTGGTTGAACGGGACCGCCTGCTAAGTGGTTAATGGGGTAATACTCATTCGGGGGTTCGAATCCCCCCCTCTCCGCTGGACAAGGCTGATGCAAATGTGGATGAAAACACAGGGCATCAGCCTTTTTTATCCGCATATTCTCAAACCGCTGATCCTTTTTTGGGAATTAAGCAGTAAAATAAGCTTATGGAAAAACAATATATTTACGATACACACATTCACACCATCGAAACCAGTCCCTGCGGGAAGATCCCTGCAGCGGAAACGGTCGATTATTATGCCGCCCACGGATATGCCGGTCTGGTGATCACGGACCATCTCCACCCTGAATTTCTGGCAAGGGTGGACGATGAAGCTCATGACTGGGATCACGTTGTTGACCTCTATATGGCCGGATACCGTGCCGCGAAAAAGCGCGGCGATGAGATCGGCTTCGACGTCATTTTCGGGTCCGAAATGCGTTTCCCGGAAAACAACAATGATTATCTCGTCTATGACATTGATGAAAACTGGCTGCGCGCCCACCCCTATGTCATCTGCCAAAGCGCCCGGGAATTCTTTGAAAAGTATCATGATGAAGTGCTGGTGATGCATGCTCACCCTTACCGCGACGGCAATCTGACCGTCTTTGAGGATGCGATCCACGGAATTGAGCTGATCAACACCAATCCGAGACACAACAACTGGCCGGACCGTGCCCTTGCATTATGGCAGCGTCATCCGGAATATTTCATTCAGGCAGGGTCCGACATGCACCAGGTCACGGACCGCTGCCTGGCCGGGATCATCACCGATCACAGGATCACAAACTCGCACGAATATGCCGAGCTCGTCCGTTCCGGAGCTAATGACCTCTATGCACCGGGTTATCCGGAATATGTGGATGCGTTTCACGAGATGAGGAAGTAAAGACACAAACGGGTCGGGATATCAAAAATCCCGGCCCGTCTTTTTCATTCCGGAATTGTACAAAAACTTGTGACGCAACACAGGGTACAGCCCTGCTGTGTCGGCTTCGCGACAACACCAGAGCAGTCCCCGTGTGCTCTAAACAGAATCAGATTTTCTTTCCGTTCAGGTAGCGGTGGATGATATTGCGGTCATCCCCGGCATAACAGAAGCGTTCCAGACGCTGGGCGGGGGTCATCGGGTGACCCGCATCCTCGATATTGTCGATCACGAGCGCATCGAAGACATAACCCGGTTCAAAGGCGCCGACTTTCCCGAAAACCTGACCGCCCGCTTTTGTCGCCAGATAGAAGGCATGCGTAATATCAATGGTCTTCCCCTGTTCCGGCTCATAGAATTCTTTCAGTTTCGAGAGTTTAATGGACGCGGCACACTGACGGTAGATGCCGTTTTTGACACCGGCGCCGATATCTGATCCCAGGGCGATGTTTACTCCCTGCTCCTGCTGCCATTTGACAGCCATGATGCCGGCGATAACATTATTGGTCGCTTCCGGACAGTGGACCGCCACACAATCATATTCCGTCATCACCCGGATATCATCTTCGGTCGGGAAGATCACGTGGGCAAAGATTGAGGGACCGTTGCCGAGCAGCCCGGCTTTTTCATAGATCTGCGAATCAGAAACACAGTCCGGGAAGAGCCTCAGAGACTCGCCGGCTTCCCATCGGGATTCAACCACATGGGTCTGGACACCCACGCCATACTTCTTCCCGAGCTTTCCCAGACCCCATATCAGCTCCCGGCTGCAGGTAGGGGCAAAACGCGGGGTCAGGATCGGTTTTACGGTTCCGGATCCGCTGTGCTCTTCGAGGAAGATTTCCGTCTCCCTCAATGATTCTTCCGTAGTTTCACACAGATATGAAGGGGACTGGAAGTCCATGTTGACCTTGCCGACATAGGCCCACAGCCCCTTTTCCTCCAGTTTTCTGAAGAGAATGTTCGTCGCGTCCCGATGGATGGTCGCGAAGATGCCGGCATGGAACGTCCCGTTCCGGATCATGTCATCCACATAGGCCTCGTAGATCGGTTCGGCATATTCCGGATCGGCAAAATGGGATTCCTGCGGGAAGGTATAGGTATTGAGCCAGTCGTTCAGCAGCAGATCCATGCCGATCCCACGCTGGATATACTGCGATGCGTGTACATGCAGGTCGGAAAATGCCGGAATGATCAGCCCTCTGCCGTGATCGGTCACCGGAACGTTTTTAAATTTTTCCGGGACATCTTTATAAATCCCTTCCACTTTCCCGTCTTCGACGGCAAGCCAGCTGTCCTCAAAAACATTCAGTTTTTCGCTGCTCTCCGAATAAACAATATCGCCGTGGTAAAGTTCCATAGGTCCGCTCCCTTCTCACTTGAAAGGCATTGTATTTTTATGATTAGCTTATCCTTCAGATTAACTGATATTGGGAACAGATGCAGCAAATTCAATATCAGTTCAGTTATACCTTTTCACTTTGACTCTTTAAATCTTGTTAATTTACCCGGAAAGGTATTGTTATTTCAACCCGGCAGCAACGATGAATTCCTCTGTAGACATATTTACCCGCTTTGCTGCCTCTGCAATATCAAGAAGTTTATCTCTGACCAGATTCGCCAATGTATCAAAAATACCTTCTTCCCGTCCTTTACTGTAAACATATTCCCTTTGTTCTTCTTCAGATAAATTTGCAAACATAATTTCCGGTACCTCCTCTTTCACAAGATATTCACTCAATACATTCCGATTCGTACAGATTCGTATCGTCTCCTGAACAGCCTTTTCCGTCTTTCCGTAAAGCAAGACCTGTTCGTCAAACACACGTGAAAAGTTCACATATTGATTGATAATGTCTCCCTGCTTTCCATCTTTGATAACCTTCGCTTTCACATCAACAAAAATCTGATCCGGGTTCTCGATTTTCCATACATCATGTGAAAGAGTGATCTCTTCCGGAAGGTTTTCAGCTCCTTTTGGACAAAGAACATACAGCTCCGGTCTCGGAAATTCCACTTTCTTTGTACCATACACATCCAAACCGTTGTTTTTGATGTATCGCTGATAGGTCTCTCCGAGATACATCAATATTCGGATAAGGATATTCAATGTCCACAAAGTCTGTTCTTCGATCAGGATCATGAGACGATTCCCGATAATAAAGCCAAGATCATTGTACTGTGTCCGGAGCATCTGATTTTCAAGTGTCACCAACGTGATATCAGTTATACTTGCTGTATCGTCTTCCGGATGCAGGGCGTAATAAAGCTGAATCAGATATTTTGGATCCTTGAATAAATCACAGAAGACGCCGTCCTTTGATTTTGGGTTCGCCTTCTTATCCAGTGGAACCAGTACAGCTTCTGCCATTTTTTTCTGGGTTTTCGTGTTATCTTCCCTCATTGACAACTCCTGTTAATAATTTTACCCTTTATATCTTTTGAAATCAATAGTCTTTTATGATTCTGATGGATCATGTAAAGCTGACTCATTTACCGTTATAAGTTCGCCGACGTGGATTGTCACTGTATAGATACAACGGAAAAAAAGGGAAAAACTTTCTTCCATACAGAGTATAATCAACTTATGATCATCTACTTTACACGGCACGGCGAAAGCGAATGGAACCTGGCGCATCGCATCCAGGGGCAGCATGATTCCCCGCTGACAGAGCGGGGCGTGAAGATGGCCCGGCAGCTGAAAAAGCGGCTCAAAGGGCTGGAATTCACACACTGTTATGTCAGTCCGCTGGGGCGGGCAATGCAGACTGCGAAGATCCTGACCGAAGGAACCGGAATCATCCCGGAACCGGATGAACGCATCCGGGAGGTCAACCTCGGGCAGACCGAGGGGCTGATCATGGAGGAGCTGCCGCCCCATGAGCTGCATGCCTTCTATCACGAGCCGCAGAATTTTCACCCGCAGGGCGGTGAAGGTTACGAAAACGCGTTCGTCCGGGTCTCAAAACTGATGAAGGAACTGGAAACGGAAGACGGCTGTGTGCTGATCGTCGCACACGCGCTGATTTTGCGGCTGATCCGGCTTTATCTGCTGGGGCTGCCCATCAGCGAGATGATGAAGGTCCACACGCCGGGCTGCTGCTTTTGTGAAGCACACTACACCAATGAGAAATGGGATCTGAAGGCTTTCGCGGACGACCGCTGCCAGGCTCCGGATTATGATCCGGAACGCTGGGCTTATTTCGGTTCACCGGTGCCGGTTTCCGGGATCCCGAAAAGCGCCGTTCTGACACCGTACAGTGAGCTGGCCGCTGCCTATGCGCATGACCCGTCACAGGTGACGGTAGGTCTGAACGGGATCGTCAGCCACGATGGGACTGCGGAAGGGCTGCTTTACCGGGTCGATCTTTCTGACCGTACCGTTACACTGCTCGGCCCCGCCCCCGCCATGCGGGTCGACGGGGAGGCATATTTGTGATATAAACAGGGTATTTATTTACGTTAATAGAGCTTATGATTTACATATCTTTGTTTGAGATCGTTCTGATAATCTTCTCGACTCATCTCACCTTTAGCCATCTTTTGTAAATTTTCATTGGCAATATCGCTCAAATTCAAATTCTCAAGAGCAAGTGTCGCACGAGTTTGCCGAATTGCATCAATCTGCTCCGATGATAGATTTCTATTGATATACCCATCTTTTTCCATTACACGCGTTATCAATGCAATAACATAAGAAGGTGTTTTTTGAGCTTCGGTTTCCCAATTTTTAATATTTGAAGCTGATATACCCAAATAATCAGCAAATTTGTTCCTGCTCATTTTTGTTGCATTTCTGAGTTCTCTTACTGTATTCATAACAATCTCCACGGTTAATTATACAATACTTATTCCTGATTTTATGAATTGTTTTTTCGTCTTTGCCACAGTGGGAACTTTATAGCATAAATCACAGTTATTGATATAATCAAATAAACAGTATGCAAATAGATAGAAGAAGGAGTTCCATATGACGAAAAGACGATCCTTTTTATTGATCATGCTTTTCACAGCAGTTATTTTCTCAGTTTTTTCTACCCTTTCCGTAAAGGCCCAGCTCAGCTCCTTCAGCTCAGGGCAGTCCGCGGCGGAATACCGGACAGAAAATTATTCAAACGGCGACCAATACACCGGCTATTTCGTCAACGGACAATATAACGGCGAAGGAACTTACGTCTGGGCAAACGGTGACCGCTACGAAGGCGAATTCATGAACGGACAGATCGATGGAGCCGGACGGCTGACATTCTTTGGAAACGGTCAGTACTGGGAAGGTCTTTTCGTACAGGGGAAAATCTCCAACGGGTCCGGAATCTTCTACTGGGGTTCCAACGGCGACAAATTCGACGGACAGTGGCTGAACGGACAGCCGGAGGGCACCGGCATCCTGCTGCATACAAACGGGACCAGTGAAAAAGTTACCTTCTCCAACGGTCAGCTCATCGGTCAGATCGGCAGTACTGCCGGCGGGAATGAATGGCCATCCGGCTCTCAGGGACAGTACAGCGGCGGAGCTAATTCCTACGCATTCAACAACATTAAAGTCGGCGATGTGGTGAATTTCGGGCGTTATGAACAGGACAACAACTATAACAACGGCAGCGAACCGATCCAATGGCGGGTGCTGGACATTGATTATACCAGCGGCAAAGCTCTGCTGCTGAGCGTTTACGGCCTGGAAACCATGGCTTATCACTGGGATGCGGCTCCGGTCACCTGGGAAAACTGCAGTCTGCGCCAATACCTGAACAGCAATTTTTACAAAGGTGTCTTCAGTGACACGGAACGTTCCCAGATCGCGCAGACACGGATCTCCAATCCCCCCAGCCCTTCCTACGGCACTTATGGCGGGAACGACACCTTTGATTATGTGTTCCTTCTGAGCATCAACGAGATCCGCTACTATTTCCCGAGCGAAGGCTCCCGCAAAGCCTCTCCGACCCAGCTGGCTCGCGCACACGGGGCATACGGCACCGCGGATGTGAACTGCGCCTGGTGGTGGCTGCGCAGTCCCGGACAGAAGACCAATTGTGCCAGCTCCATCAACTCCATCGGCGTTTTGCTGGATACCGGCCCGGTCGTCAGCGACGTTACCGGGATGATCCGCCCGGCCATTTGGGTAAACCTCGCAGGGTAAAGGTTTTTGCAGAAGAGAATCCCGGAACTGAGTCCCGAGATTCTCTTCTGTTATTGTTGTGGTGTAAATGTTCAGAACCTGGCGACGCATCACGGGATACAGCCCTGCTGTGCGGGCTTCGCCGCAACATCAGAGCAGTCTCCGTGTGCTCCGTACTGAGCAGATACGTTAAGATTGGAAAAGCGCCTCATAGCGGGCACAGGAAGCCTCGAGTGAAAAGCGCTCCCTTATGCGGCAGGCAGCAGCCTGTCCCTGCGCAGCGCATTGCTGCGGATCGCTGAGCGCCTTTTCCAGCGTTTCCGCCAGCAGTTCTGAATCACCTGCCGGAATCAGCGTCCCGTAAGTCTCATCCGGGATCAGTTGTGCAATGCCCTCAAGGTCGGAGGCAACACAAGGCAGCCCGGCGCTCATGGCTTCCATAAGGGAAACCGGCATTCCTTCCGTGTCGGAATAGAGCACAAACAAGTCAGCAGCGTTCAGCAGCCTGCCCACATCAGAGCGGCTGCCCAAAAGCCTGAAATGATCCTGCAGCCCGAGCTTTGCGATCTCCTGCTCCAGTTCCTTCCGGCAGGGACCCTCGCCGGCAATAAAGAAATGCCTTTCCGGGTGCCCTGTGAGCAGCCGGGCGGCAGCCCGGACAAAATGCTTCTGCGCTTTTTCCGGCGTCAGCCGACCCACACTCAGGAGCATCACATCATTTTCCGACAATCCCAGCTCTTTGCGCAACTCCGCACGCACTTCCGGATCCCGGTCCACCGGCCGTACCCCGTTGAAAATCACCTCGATCTTCTCTTCCCGGATCCCTTCTGAGAGCGCCTGCTGCCTGGCCCGTTCCGAAACGCAGATGAGTTTCGTGGTCATTTTGCTGTTGATGAGACGGGTATGCAGCTTCCGGGCAAGCCGGGATTGACCTGCAAACTGCCCGTGATGAGAGGCAAACCGTCCCTTGACACCGCACAGCCATGCCGCGGGTATCCCCATCAGGTTGGCGTCATGCGTAAAACTCTCAAAATAATCCGGCCGCACACGTCTGAGCATACTGATCAGGTGAATGAAGCCGTGGAAAAGTCCGAAGAAATTTTTGCCGATCCCCGCCCCGCGCTGATAAACCGAAAGCGCCGCGATCGGATAGGGATGCTGCAAAGACCATTCCCGCAGTACACCATCCTTGTCATAGAAAAAGACCGCGCGCACATCATAACCCTGATCCCAGAACCAGTCCGCCTGATCGAGAAGCACCCGCTGCGCTCCGCCGACGGTGATTTGTGAACCGAAGAGAAAAACCCGCTTCATGCCCGGCCTCCGATTTTCAAAGGTTCATCATAGCCGAAGCTGGGCAGGTTTTTGTTAAGGAAGAAAAGATCCACAAGAAACGCCAGAAATTCGCAAACCAGTCCGGCAATCCAGATGCCTTTATAGCCGAAGATCAGCGGAACGGTCAGGATGCAAAGCAAACGCAAAACCACATTACGCATGATCGCACAAGTCATCGAAGCCCGGATCTCATTCACAGCCGTCAACAGGCGCGGGATGATCACACAGCCGGAAAAGAAGGGTAAGGAGAGATATTGGATCGTCAGCCCGTAATGCGTCAATGAATAAAAGACTTCTGAGTTTTCATTCGGGTTGATAAAAATCGAAATAAAAGGTTTGCGGCAAAGCAGTCCGGTCACCGTCAGCAACACCGATTCCATGACCCAAATCATGGCATTCTGCCGCAGCAGTATTCGCAGCCGCTCCTTCTTTTTTGCACCGTAATTATAAGAGATGATTGGTCCGACACAAAGCGTATAACCAAAGAAAAGCGAAGTGAGGATGCGGAGCAGATCCGCCACGATCGAGTTAGCCGCAATCCCGTCATTGCCGACATAGCGCAGCAGCTGGTAATTCATTACCAGAGAAGACATTGAAAGCGATACCGTATTGATGAACTGCGGCAGTCCGTTTTTGCAGGATGCAGCGGCAGTAGAGAAAAACTTTCCTTCAGGATTCACAAAATGGATCTCATGGGACCGGTTGAGATAAAACACCAGCCCGATCATAAAAACAACGGCATCACCTGAAATTGTGGCCAGACAGGCCCCGAAAACCCCCATTTGTTTTACGACCACCAGCAGCACATCCAGACCGATATTGATCGTTCCGTTTATGATGGAACATACCAACCCCATCGATGGTTTCCCCGCTGTCGAGTAATAGGTGTTGAAAACAGAATTTGTCAGGGTGATGGGTGTAAACGCAAAGACCGTACGCAGCGAGATCAGCGCAAAAGGCGTCAGTTCATCGTCCGCACCTAAAACCTTCAGCAATGGGATCGCAAAGATATTCAATCCGAGGGCAAACAATCCGCCGATGAGAAACGCAGTAATGACAATACGGGAAAAAATACGCTTGGCTTCCTGCTGGTCGCCTTCCCCCATTTTCCGGGAAGAAAGATTCGGCGCCCCGACAGCAAAAAGGTTGTTCAGACTGAACTGAAAAAAATGGATCGGGTTCAGGATGTTGATCCCGGCAAGGGCAGTCTTCCCGACAAAACGCGAAACGAATAACCCGTCATCCAGTGTTTTAAATAACTGAGCAAAAAAATTGTTCAAAATGGAAGGGAAACTGAATTTCAGCAATCCCCAAAGTGAAAAATTCTGCCCGATGCGGTTTTGTTGTTCTTCGTGTTTCATAGCTTAGACTTTAGACGTTAGATATTAGACTTTAGACTTTAGACTTTAGACTTTAGACGTTAGACATTAGACTTTAGAAGGAGGATATCAGGAGTTCGAAGTCAGGATACAAAATGATTTATACCTTTCACTTTTCATCCTTATGGGAACCTCTAAAAACTCCATTTTTTCTCTGTCCACATACCCCCGCCCATTAGTTTTTAGAGGTGCCCTTATATGTGAAATCCGTTCATGGAAATCACCGCGATATTCTTCCCTGTGTTGTCCCAGACGCGGATCTCATA
Source organism: Flexilinea sp. (assembly GCA_017432685.1). GTDB lineage: Bacteria > Chloroflexota > Anaerolineae > Anaerolineales > Anaerolineaceae > Flexilinea. Next base: position 32,236 of record JAFRIR010000018.1, read on the forward strand.
AAAACAGATGTGTTTTCCGTCTCTGAGCAGACGGCTTTCGCTGTAAAGCGTGTCGCCCGCCGGGGCTTCCATGTAGCTGATCTGCGCGACGTTGGTGACGGTGGGACGCTCCGTCCGGAAATTGGCGCTGACGGCGAAAGTCAGGTCCGCCATAGTATAAACGACCCCGCCCATCACGTGTCCGACGGCATTCAGGTGACGGTCATCGAGTTTTAACGAACATTTGGCATAATGATCTCCCACCGCTTCGATCACGATTCCGGTGGCTTCTGTGGCGTATTTATCGTTGGCAAAAAAGGCCCGTGCTTCTTCAAGGTCTGTCATGGTCAAAATATCCCTCTATCAATAATTATACGTTCCGGAAGCTGCATTCCACTTATTTTTCTTACAGTTCAGAATCGTCTTTTGTCATACATTAAGTCAGAAATTTATTAATTTCGCCTAACTGCACAGAATTATTGTATACTACTTAACAATAAGTAATATAAGGAGTTATCTTATGGGTTTTTATGATATTTCAGTAACACGGCCGGATGGCAGCCAGCTTTCCATGGCAGATTTCAAAGGCAAAGTCGTTCTTGTTGTCAACACAGCCACCGGATGCGGCTTCACCCCTCACTACGAACCGCTTGAAAAAATGTATGAAAAATACCACGATCAGGGTCTGGAAATCGTCGACGTCCCCTGCAACCAGTTCAAGGGACAGACACCGGGCACGGATGAGGAGATCCACGAATTCTGCACATTGAAATACAACACGCAGTTCCCGCAGATGAAGAAGTCGGATGTCAACGGTGAAAATGCCATCGAACTTTTCAAATACCTGAAGTCTCAAAAGGGCTTTGAGGGCTTCGGTCATGGACCGACCGCGCTGGCAATGTCCGCGCTGCTGAAGACCATCGACAAGGATTATAAAAACAATCCGGAAATCAAATGGAACTTCACCAAATTCGTCGTTGACCGCGAAGGCAATGTTGTCGCCCGCTTTGAACCGACTGCCGACATGAAAAAGGTTGAGGAATGCGTCGCGTCCCTGATCTGAGGAAACGGAAAAAATATTTATTACGAAGCACACGGAGACTGCTCTGCTGCTGATGCGCAGCCAGCACAGCAGGGCTGTATTCCGTGATGCGTCACCGTCAGATAAAGAAAGGAAGCAGAGTTTTTGCTTCCTTTCTTTATTTCCGAATCACATCGCGGTATTCGACTTAATAACGAAACTGTCCTGCTCTGCCCGCTCACTATATTCCGCTCTCCATGCGATGATTGTGATAAAATGAAGGAAGTTTTATAACAGAGGAACATCCTATGGAAGAAAATACTTCAGTAACGCTTGAGAAAATTGCCTCCCTTTCCAAACGCCGAGGCTTCGTTTATCCGACTTCCGAAATTTACGGCGGGCTGACCAGCTCCTACGATTACGGTCCGCTGGGCGCAGAACTGCTGCGGAACATCCGCAACCTGTGGTGGCATGAGATGATCACCACCCGTGAAGATATGGTCGGGATCGACTCCCAGATCCTGCTCCACCCGGAAACCTGGGTCGCCTCCGGTCATGTGACCGCCTTCAACGATCCGCTTGTGGAAGACAAAGTCACCCACAAGCGCTATCGCGCCGACCACCTGATCGAACAATGGCTCGACAAACACCCGGAAGTGGAACGTATCCAGGTGGACGGTATGGGTCTGGATGAGATCGGCGCCTACATCGAAGAACATCACGTCACCACCCCGGACGGCAATGACGTTTTCCCTCCGAAGGCTTTCAACATCATGTTCCAGACCTCCATCGGTGTGGTGGAAGGTGAAAAGATGCCGGTTTACCTGCGCGGTGAAACAGCCCAGGGCATCTTCACCAACTTTAATAACATCATCAACTCGACCCGTGTCCAACTGCCCTTCGGCGTAGGCCAGATCGGCAAGAGCTTCCGCAATGAGATCACCACCGGCCAGTTCATCTTCCGCACGCTGGAATTCGAACAGGCAGAGATCGAATATTTCTTCGACCCGAACAAGACTGAATGGGAACCGCTCTTCAAATCCTGGCAGGATGCCATGTACCACTTTGTCAATGAAACCCTCGGCATCCGTGCGGAAAAACTGCGCTGGCGCCGCCACTCTGATCAGGAACGCTCCTTCTATTCCAAAGACACCTACGACCTGGAATATGAATTCCCGTTCGGCTTCAAGGAACTGTGGGGCATCGCCTATCGCACCAACTATGACCTGCAGCAGCACATCGACCACTCCGGCAAGGATCTTTCCTACCAGGATCCGCAGGATCACAAGAACGTTTTCGTTCCGCACGTCATCGAACCGGCGGTCGGCGTCAACCGTCTGCTGCTGATGGCCCTCTGCGATGCCTACTGGGAAGACACCGACAACAAGCGTGTCGTCATGCGCTTCAAGCCGAACCTGGCTCCTTACAAGGCCGCTGTATTCCCGCTGGTCAAGAACAAGCCGGAAATCGTTGACAAGGCCCGCGAAGTCTACAAGATGCTGGCTGCGAAGATGGGCGTCGTCTGGGATGACCGCGGCAACATCGGCAAACGCTACTTCTACCAGGATGAGATCGGCACCCCGTTCTGCATCACCGTCGACTATCAAACACTGGAAGACAACACCGTGACCGTCCGCGAACGTGACAGCATGGCGCAGGAACGCGTCTCCCTTGATGAACTGACCGGCAAACTTCTGGCAGAAATCGAAAAATAAAGATTTAAGGGCACATCTAAAACTCCCGGGCGGGGGTATGGGGGCGGCAGTTATTGCCTGCTCCGTAAGGTACGGGCTGACGCCCGATTTGTATTCGGAGCAGGAGCTTCGCCCCACGGAAACCTCCCGAGGAGATTCAGAGAATAAATTCTCTGAATCTCCTCGGGACAGAGAAAAATTGATGATTTTAGAAGTTCTCTTAAGATTATGACGAAAGCGTCCGTTTTTATCGGACTCTTTTCTTTAAGGTTTTCTATGGACATGGAATTGACAAACAGAATGTATCAGGTTTCGACGCTGCAGGCGCTGGCAATGGGCTACACCCGTTCCGTGATCACTGTGTCGGAGCTGCTCAAACATGGTGATACCGGGCTCGGAACCTTCACTGATGTCAACGGAGAGATGATCCTCCTTGACGGCCATTGTTATCAGGCGGACGTGAACGGATCCATTTCAGAGATATCGGAGGGAACAGGAGTGCCCTTTGCCGCAGTGGCTTTTCAGGAACGGGAACGCCTTGTTACGCTTACAAACGGACTGGATATTGACGGACTGAAAGCCGAACTGAACGTCCGCATTGAGGAGAAATTCGGACTGAACAGCCTGCACATGGTCAGGGTCGACGGATATTTTGAAGAGATCCATGCACGCTCCGAGGTTCCCTACCGCTCTCAGCATGTTACGCTGAAGAACATTCTGGAAAAAACTCAAAAGGATTTCTGCTTCCGGGAGCTTCCCTGTACGCTGGTCTGTGTATATTTTCCGGATTATATGGACACGATCAACGCCCCGGGCTGGCACATTCATTTCATTTCAAAGGACCGGACGGTCGGCGGCCATGTTTTTCAGTTTCGGATGGTACACGGTGAAGCTTTGATCGACAAGATCCAGAACCTGGAAATTCAGATCCCGACAGAACCTGCCTTTGATACCTATTCTCTCAAAAACGCATCCAACGATGAGATTCGTCAGGTGGAACAGGGGAATCGTGTTAGTTGATGGTTGGTAGTTGTTCATTCGCAGTTACCGATTTTCGGTTATCGGTTGCTTGCTGACAGCTGTGGTAAATTCTGCATTTTTCGGCAAGTGTACCAGGATGTGGTCCTTCACCAGGTCATAATCTTCCGCACGGACAAGAAGGGGACACTTGCCCCAGCGGGAAATGAGCCGGATCTCGTTCTCATCCGGGTAAAGCTCCGCACGTTTCACATCCGCAAAAGAATTTATTCCGGAGCCTCTCCCGGAGGGTTTTATCTGGACAAAATCATCATTCATCCTGTACCAGTAAGTTGAGGGGCCTCCCTCGATCAGCCTCACCAGTCCTGTGATGATCAGCCCACCGGCAAAGAACACTGCATAGCCCAAAACAGCATAAAGCAGCCTGCGCTGCATCAGCAATGTCTGATAACGGGAAGGATCCTGTCGGATCATTTCAGGTGGAACTTTCGCCAGCAAAAACCCCAGCACCGCCCCACAGACAGCAAAAATCGCCCAAAATATGATCAAAAACCGGTACATCCTGCGGTCATGGACTTTATCAAGGGTATAACGCCAGCGATAAAACCCGTCCCCGTCCTGCGTCACCTCAGGCCGATAGACGTTTTCATCATAAAACATCCGGTCGCTGAAAATAAGTTCAGGATCAGGCATCGTTCCTCCTGATTCCGGCAACCTGATACATCCGATCGTCACTGATGCATGCTGTAACATCAACATTCCGGACCATCCCGCTGTCCCAATCCGGGGCAAGGCGGTCAAAGAATCGGATCACTTCATCTGTGCTGAACATACAGTAATTATAGCCTAATTAAAGAAGGTCTCCGTGTCGATTTTCTGGTATCCGCCGAAGCTGGAGGGAGCAGCAGCGATCTGTTCGGCAAGGTCCTGACCGAAGAACATTTGCGTCACTTCATTGGTCTTGGCTGTCATGTCGACATCGGCAAAACGATCCGGATAGACGGATTTCGCGATGAACCAGGTGTTGAGCAGCGCAATTTCATAGTTGGTATAATACGCGTTATAAGCCATTTCCAGATAGACATTCCCATTCTGCCAGGCTTTGGCCGTATCAAACATATCCGGTGACTCGGCAAACAGCGGTTTGATATTTTTCACGGCTGCGGCATCGATGATCATGATGTCCATATCCTCACCCAGAGCAACAAATTTTTCTTCCTCGATGGGCTGAATGGCATTGCTGTCCAGACCGGAAACCACATTTTTTACATTTGCCACGTTGAAAGAAATGTAATTCTGAGAGGTCATCAGATGATTGGTGGTGCCCCAGTTACCGAGCCCGCAAATATAGACCGATGGTTTTTCCTCATCGGGAATGTCAGCAGTCCGCGCACCAATCTCTGCCCGTTCGGATTCAATAAAATTAATGAGCGCTTCAGCTATTTCTTCCTTCTCAAAAATCACGCCCAGCATGCGCAGTGAAGCATAGAAGTTTTCATCAAAGACAGCTCCGGGACCGGATTTCAGGGTAATCACCGGGACTCCCAGCTGTTCCTGAAGAGCATCTTCTTTCTCCACATCTTCATACTCGGAAATCACGATGTCCGGCTCACAGGAGAGGATCTTTTCAGCCTCCGCAGCCTGCGCATTCGGGCCGCCCACACCGCAGGAAGGGAGAACCGTGAAACTGTCACCGTAAGCGAGCATGTAAGGGCGGGCGACCGAATCGAACATCTTCGGACGCTCGGCAAGGGAGGTGTTGTCTATATCCTCCACACCGCTGAGCAGAGCCATATCGCCGATATAACTGTACATCCGCAGGGCACCGGCGCCGATGCACACCACGCGCCGGTAAACCCCCGGCACAACGGTCACTTCCCGGCCGATCATATCCGTGATCGTGACCTCATCCGCTGCCTGAACAGTGAGCGCACACATCATGACCATGACAAGTGCAGCCAATAACGAAAATAACTTTTGATTTTTCATGATTTATCCTCCAATAAATTTATATATTCAGAATCTGGTGACGCATCACAGGATACAGCCCTGCTGTGCCGGCTGAGCGGCAGCATCAGATCAGTCTCCGTGTGCTCCGTTCTGAACAGGTACGATTATTCTTGAACCATCCGCATCGATCATGCGCACGTCCGCGTCAAAGATCTCACGGATGACACTTTCCGTCACCATTTCCGGTCCGCCCGCATAACGGATCCGGCCCTCTTTCATAAAGAAAAAACGGTCTCCCAAAGCAAGCGCCTGATTTAAATCGTGCAGCGAGATCAGAATGCTGATCATTTTTTCCGCCGCCAGCCGCCGGGCTTCTGAAAGGATCAGCTGTTCGTTCGCCAGGTCAAGGTTCCCGGTAGGTTCATCAAAGATCAGCACGCGAGGCTCCTGTGCCAGCGCCCGGGCAATCGCCACTTTCTGCTGCTCTCCTCCGGAAAGCTTTTCCACATTGCGGGATGCAAGATCATTGAGCCGCATATCATCCAGTATTTGTTCCACCGCAAACCTGTCATGCTTGCCGGGATTCAATCCAAAACGGGAGATACGCCCTGACAGTACCGTATCATAAACCGTCATCGCGCCAAACTGGATGCGCTGCGGCACATAAGCGGTGATTTCCGCCCGCTGTCTTCGGTTGAGCTTCAGTAGATCCGTTCCGTCAAATTTCAAAGTGCCGCTCTCCGGCTTATGGATGCCGATAATGGTCTTGAATAGAGTCGTCTTTCCGGAACCGTTTTTCCCAAGCACAATGCCGATCTCACCCGGGCGAAGCTCCAGATCAACACCGTCCAGCACCATCGGGGAGCGCCGGGAATAACGGAAATGCAAATTCTTGATATCCAGCATCAGATATGGCTCTCCTCTCGTGAAAAGATGATCCAGAGGAAAAAGGGAGCGCCGAGCAGGGAGGTGACAGCGCCAACCGGAAGAGCAGAGCCGTTTCCGAGGCAGCGGGAAAGCGTGTCGGCCAGCAGCAGGAGCAAACTGCCGGACAAAGCCGATACCGGAATCGTCACCCGGTGATCCTGCCCGAGGAGGCGTTTGGTCACGTGCGGACAGATAATGCCGACAAACCCGATGATTCCAAGAAACGAGACACAGACTGCTGTAATGACAGAAGCCAGCAGCATGGAGATAAAACGCAGCAAGTCCACATTCACGCCCATGCTGAGGGCAGCCGCATCCCCGCTCAGCAAAGCGTTATATTTCCAGCTCATCAGCGTGAAAAACACGGTTCCGATGATCACAACCACCGCCATAATGAGATCCGTACGATAGGTGGCACGGCCCAGATCACCGAATGTCCAGATAACAGCTGCGGAAAGTCCCACGTCGGTCGCGTAAAACTGCAGCACCGTGGTGGCAGCTGTCCATACGGAACCGATAGCGATCCCGGCCAGAACCACTGCCCCGGGTTGGAAGGAACGCAGACGGCACAGTCCCAAAATCAGCAGGATGGAAAAGGTCGAGAAGAGAAATGCCATCAGGGAAGTCGCATAAGGGTTCGCACCAACGGTATAACTCGTCAGGTTATTGCCGGTGGAAAGGAAACCGCCGGCAAAAGCGATGATGGAAAGGTTTGCCCCGAACACCGCGGCATTGGAAACACCCAGCGTAGAGGGCGATGCCATGGAATTATTCAGACTGGTCTGCATGATGAGCCCGGAGAGAGAAAGTCCGGCTCCGGCAATGACGGCCGCCAGCAACCGCGGGATGCGGATGTTCCAGATGATGCGGATCTTTGCAGCGCTGCCCTTTTTCGCAAGCGCCGCGAAGCATTCCGTCAGGCTCATACGGGATGAACCGACAAAAAGACATAACAACGCCAGCAGAATCACCACTGCGGTCAAAATGATGATCACGGCAGTGTTTTTTTTTCGAATTTTACCAATCGCAGACAAATTATTCATATTATCAGTCTTAAAAAAATAAAGGTAACTGTTCAGAACCTGGCGACGCATCACGAGATACAGCCCTGCTGTGCGGGCTTCGCCGCAGCATCAGAGCAGTCTCCGTGTGCTCCGTACTGAAACAAATAAAAACACACAACACTTTTCTTCTGAAAAGCCTGTGTGCCTTCATCGTACACAATAATTATTTTGGTTTAGAGAAACACTTCGGTGTCTGCTTCCGGCTTCCTGCCGGAAAATATGATATTATTTTACCTGAAAACTCCTGACCGTCAATGAATTATGACGCCGGAGCGCTCAAAAGTTGTTTATACTTATTACAAATCAAACACAGAGCACACGGAGACTGTTCTGCTGATGCAGCGAAGCCTGCACAGCAGGACTGTATCCCGTGTGCGTTACCAGGTTCGGAACAGTTACTATTCCAAAAATCAGGGCATTTGATGACAGTGAAAGAAAAAATCAAGGAAGCAAAAAACAAAGCGAACACCTCCCGGTGCGTTTACAGGCTGCTTGTTTTTGCTGTCATTTTCATCTCCGCTTTCCTTTATGCCGCCCATGCAAACGTCACTGAACTTTATTTTGATTCCAAATATTACTGGACACTTTCCAACGTCATTTATGAGAACGGATTGAATCCGATTTATATGCTGCGATTTCCCGAATCGGTTCGCGGATATTTTTTCCCGGTCCTGCTCGGGTATTTCCGCCTGCTTTTTGGCGGAATCACAGGATGGCGTGTTCTGGCCTCCCTGTCCATGGCACTTTGTTTTTCTCTCTCACTGCCCTGTGCGATCCGGGGCAGAGGAATCCGTTCAAGGAAAGAATCGATCCGGACGCTTTTAGCTTATGCAGTCTATATGTGGATCTGGGGTGATTTGATGCAGTATCCGCTTTCGGATTTCATCGCCTGTTTCCTGCTGATTTCCGCCATAGCCCTTCTGCGAACAACAAACCCGGGACAGAAAACCGGGCTGAAGATCCACACCGGCCTTATCGCCGGTGCACTGCTTTATGCGGCATACAACACCCGAACCACCTATCTTTACAGCATCTTCATTGTGTTGATCGCATTTATCCTGATCAACCGCAAAAGGGCACGGACCATTCTCATCACCGGTCTCAGCGTTCTTGCCGGGATGGCGATCCTTTCCCTGCCGCAATGCTACATCAACAATCACAACACGGGAATTATTTCTCCATTCGTGAATTATGATCTGGTAGACAATGAGGTTTTCAAGGGGCTGACCACGGCCCGGTACGAAACCTATGTCGGCGATTCTGAGATATACCCCCGTTCAGCGCTGCTCTTTGATGATCTGACCGGATGGCAGATCATTCAGCGGGAAAACATCAGCGGGGAAAATTTCAAATTATCTCAAATTTTCGATTTGTTTCTGAAATACCCGCTGGACATGACCGGCATCTATTTCCGCCATCTGCTCTCACTGCTGACACCGGTCTACCGGCAGGTGTATGTGAGAGATATCTACGATTTTTCCGTCCTTACCATTCTCATTTCGATCATTCTGTGGCTCACCGCTGGATTCAACATATTCATCCGGATCAGGGAACAAGGCCTCAGTCTGAACGCATTATGGATCCTGGCAGTCTGCCTCCCCGGGCTGCTGCAAATCTTTGACGAACCGGAGCTGCGCTTTTTCCTGCCGGCCTACCTGCTGTGCTATTACGAGGTATTCGCGGGAATCGACTGGAAACGATACTTCCGGATTCTCAAAGCGAACTGGCCGCAGGCGCTGATCCTCTCGCTCGCTATCATTGTTTTCTGGATCTCACAAACCGGCGGCATTCTCGCGGCAAAAAGGAACGGCGCACTGCTGTTCAGCGACCAAACTGCCAGCACGCTCTGTCTCTTCTCTAAATAATACTGCCCCACAGCCGGCACTTTTGAATAACCATAGAACTGTCATTATTTTGCCGTCAGCGGCTGATTATGAGAGGATTCTGTGAGAGTTGAATGTTATTATTTTCAACCATAATGTTCATTATGCCGAGAAATAAAGGAAGGGAACGGAATTGTTCGGATACTACACTGAAATTCTCATATTATGCTGGATCTCACTGGGTGTGCTGTGTATTCTTGTCTATGAGAATAACCGCATTTCAGCGGAAAATAAACGCTATTTGTACCTGACCTATGTACTGATCGCGGTTTCGGCATTTGCGGAGTGGTGTGGTGTTTATCTGAACGGCCGAATGGATGTGCCGGGATGGTTACTGGTCCTTGCCAAGTGTGCGGACTACATCCTGACGCCTGCTGCCGGCGGTGTATTAGTCATGCAAATGCACCTCCATAACCGCTGGCAAAAAGCGATCAACACGGTTATGATCGCAAACGCGATTTTTCAGCTCATCGCCGTTCCCAATGGGTGGACGATTTCCATCGACCAACAGAACCATTACACACGGGGACCGTTGTATCCCGTCTACATCGGCATATGACCGCTTATATGATCGACATCAATGATTTCAAGGAAATCAATGACATCTATGGACATTTGGCGGGAGATGACATACTTCATGAAACCGGGAAACGTTTGAAGGAAATGTTCCCCGGCAGCCGCTGCTATCGGTATGGAGGCGATGAATTTCTCGTATTGGACACAAATGATGATGCTTATGAGAAAGAGACATTTGTTTTTCCCCACTCCTCCATTCCGGGCAGGGATGTCCTGCTGTGCATCGGCCGGGCGAAAGGGGATCCGGCTGATGCTGCTCAGCTGTTCCAGCTGATCAAGGACGCGGATGCCGATATGTATGAAGTCAAGCGGAAAACGCATTCTCCTGAATTCGGAGGGCATGACCGCCGCCGGAGAAACTTGAAATAACTATTGAAGTTTGACAGAAGTATAATTGAAGTATAATAGAAGTAATCATTGAAGTTACATAGAAGTTAATATTGAAGTATAATAGAATCAATCATTGAAGTTACATAGAAGTAATTTCAGAAGTACAAAGAAGAATCGTAAGACAGAGGAACTTCATGTATTTAGAAGAAATCACAAACAAAGTCGAGCTTGAAAGCCGCAATATGGAATGTAAAGCCGAATTAAACAAGACAGATACGATCAACTGGCTGAAAACGATCGCCGGATTTGCAAATGCGGAAGGCGGTATTCTTTATATCGGCGTTGAGGACAAAACCCATAAACTGATCGGTTTTTCCAGAAAAGATGCGGACAAGGAACGGAACTTTTTCAACAAAGGATTGAACGAAAACCTTTCCCCCCGTCCCCGGGTGAAGATCGATTTTCTTCGGTATGTCAATAATGGGCGTGAACTTTTCATTATTCAGGTTACTGTTCCCGAATCAGAAATCAAGCCCGTTGTTCTGCGGTACAACAACGTTCCGTCAATATTCATGCGCCGGGATGGATTCACAAACGGTGCGACCTATGAAGAAATCATTGAAATGAGTATCAAAAGCAGGAAAACGCAATATGACGTTCTTCCTTCCGATGAGCTCTATTACCGCAGTAATTTCAGCAAACTTCTTGACTTTTACAGCGTTCACAATAACGGCGCAGAACTGACCGATAAAGCCCTGGCTTCGCTCGGCTTTTTTGATTCCGATAAACATCTGAAAAACGGAGCAGTTCTGTTTGAGGATGAGTATACCGGTGAAAAAACCGGAGTGCAATGTTCGGTTTTTTCAGGTTTCACAAAAGGCAGTGAACGGATCGTGACGATCAATCATTTCCATGGAAATATTATTGATTCCATTGAATATATTCTTTCCTTCCTCAAGCAAAGGATGAATCACTCGATCATCAAGCAGGCTTCCGGACGCATCAATATTGATGCATTTCCGGAACGGGCGCTGTTTGAAGGCGTTATCAATGCGATTGCCCATCGGGATTATTATCTGAACGGCACACAGATCCAAATAGACCTATTCAAAGACAGATTGGAAATTTCTTCGCCCGGTGGTTTTTATCAGGGACAAAGCTTTGGGAAGACATACGACCTGTCTTCGATTATCTCCAAACGCAGGAACGAATTGATCTGCGGGATCTTCGTGAAATGCAATGTTATGGAAGCAGCGGGTACCGGATTTGATAAAATCATGGAAGATTATCGGTCTGCCGATGACCGGCACAAACCTTTTATTTACGCAAGATCTGACCATTTCACACTTGTTCTCCCTGATTTGACCTACGCGGAAGGTGTTGTGGATAATACTTATCCGGAAATCGTTTATCCCCCGATCGGAAACCCATCCAAACACGATGAGAAAATTCTATCTTACTGTTATCCTGCCGCCCGGAAAGCGCAGGACATTGCCGAATATCTCGGGATCAGCAATTCAACATACTTGCGAAAGAACATTCTGCAGAATCTTGTCGACAATGGTCTTCTCGAAATGCATTCGGAAACCGGCACAACTTTTTACAGAACAAATCACGATACGGTGCTGGAAGGATAGTAAGGCGATCCCGATACCTCCTGAACAGTCATCTGTTTTTGGTTTATAATATATTTCAGGAGATAAAGGTATGGAAAACATTAAAACAGCTGAAATGGAATATTGCACCGAGATTCTCAAAGACACGCATGAAAATGAACGAATCTATTTCACCTCCGGTGAAGGGAAAGAATTTGTGCTTATCAGCCGTAAAGAACTGGATCTGCTGGAAAAGCAGATTGCATTCAATAAATTTATTAAAGAACTTGATCAAATTCGGGAAGAAAATGATCGTAACAATTCCTGGATTCCGGAAGAAGAAGCCTGGAAAATGTTGGGAATTGAAGATTAAAATATGAAAAAGATCATATTATCCGTTGAAACTTTTCAGAAAATCGATCGGATTGTGGAATATGTTTCCGCTGAATTTGGTTCAAAAAAAGCAAATGAAGCCAAAAGTCTGATAAAAAGGCGAATCCGCAGTCTGAGATCTTTTCCATATCAGGGTGAATCTATAAGCGATATGTATGGCTATGACACAATATACAGAAAACTGTATGTGCCACCCAATAACATTATTTACTATGTTGACGAGGAAAAGATTGAAATAGTAAATATTTATAATGATAGTGAGGACTACCTCACAAAATTATTTGGATCTCAAAAAGATTTTTAGAAGAAGACGGATTCTTTTATTGAATAGCACAATCTGACTCAAAATGAAGCAGTTTTTTCTCATAATATCACTTACAAACTTGACGGCTGTTCTTCCGGATTGGCGGCGGTTTCTTTGAACCGAGCCAGGCAGCCGCGTTCTCTTTCCATCCCGGTCACCTTATGAATCGTAACCAAACCACAGCTATTTAAAATAATATCGTTCTCTATATTATACAATTTTTCATAATTATTGTATAATATAGAGAACAATATTTGAGGTTGATATGATTCAGAAAGAAATTATACGTCAGGTGATTCTGGATTATCGGGAGGTGATCCGGGAATCGGAATTGTTCAAAAGAAAAATCGTAACAGAAGAAAAAGCAAACATCGTTTTGATGGGGATCCGCAGAGGAGGAAAATCTTCTGTTATGTTTTTACGCATTCAGGATCTTGTTTCCCGGGGAATTGACTGGAATCAAATCGCATACATCAATTTCGAAGATGAACGATTGCTGGAAATGAATCTTAAAGATTTGGAAAGCATCATTCAAGTTCAGAATGAGTTCAGCAGTCAGAAATCATTCTACTTTTTTGATGAAATACAAATAATCGAAGGTTGGGAACATTTTGCACGCCGCTGTGCGGATATGAAGATAAATGTCTGGATCACCGGAAGCAATGCAAAAATGTTGAGCAGAGAAATTGAAAGTGTTCTTGGCGGCAGATACCTTCCAATAGAAGTTTATCCATATAATTTTTCTGAATTTCTTGAAGTGCAGGACTGTGATATACAGCTGTCTTCTGATCTCGGTTCCCGTGCAAAGGGAAAACGGAAAAAATTCTTTTTTGAATACCTGCAATATGGCGGTTTTCCGGAATCAATCGGAATGAGGGATAAGCGGGCTTATTTGAGAAATATTTATCAAAAAATATATATGGGGGATATCGCTCTTCGTAATGACATCCGCAATGATAACGCACTGCGTATTTTGTTTAAAAAAATTGCAGAGTCCGTTATGCGTGAAGTTTCTTATTCCGGTCTATATAATGCACTCAAAACGATAGGCGTCGACATATCCAAATCCAGTGTTATCAACTATATTTCATATGCAAAAGAAGCCTATCTGATTTTTTCAATTCAGAATTTCGCAGCAAAAAGTATAGAAAAAGAAAGCAATCCAAAATATTATTTTATGGATAACGGAATATTGAATTTGTTTTTAGTGAATCGTGATGCCGCTCTGCTGGAAAATCTGATAGCCATTGCGTTATATCGAAAATTTGGAAAAGAACTATTCTTTTTCAAAGGGAAAAATGAAGTGGATTTTTTCGTTCCATCAAATTCCCTGGCTGTTCAGGTCTCCTGGTCCATTCAGGATCCGCTCACAAGAAAGCGGGAAACAGAATCATTGACTGCTCTGGCAAAATCATACCGGACGAAACAAAACCTCATTGTCACAGTGGATGAATCGGAACATCTCACAGTGAACGAAACGAACATTGATGTGATTACAGCAGATGATTTCCTTCTGATGATCGAAAATGATATTCTTTGAAAACCGGTTCCGTTTTGCAAAGACGGAGTCAGATCCCCGAAGGGGGTCTGATTCCGAATCAAATGGGAGAAGCTATCACCTTACGGAGCCGGTATAAACCAGTCTCCGTGTGCTCCGCAGGATTTTTTACGATTTCCGGCAATTTCCGGAGAGAGCACAGGCTAATTATGCGATCTGAAATTCCTGATAAAGTTTATCGCGGAAATCCTTATCTTCAGCGGCTTTACTGGCGTCTTCCGTTCGTCCCTGCTTGAGAAGGATCCCTATCAATTTTGCCATTTTGTTTTCGCCTTGTTCCTTGCCTTCTTTCCGGGCATCATCGAATAAATAGGTCCACATCGTTTCACCTCCCCGTTCATTTAGAATAATCGGCAAATCCGAAAACTGCTTCGAATTTGTCATCGCGTTCATGAGCTCCACAAACTCTTCCACATGTTTTATATGATCCAGTGAATTTTTGAATTTCGGCTCAAGTCCTTCCTTCTGCTTTCGTGATTCTACGAAATATTCCGCAACATAGCGGAAATCGCTTTTGAACATCGCCACCTGCTCATCACTCAGAAACGCAATATCAAACACATTGATTTTATAATCCGAAACATACTCCTCAAGCTCATCAGGAATTTTGAAGTACTCTTTTATTGATAAAGGACTGCTCCATCGTTTCTCACCAAAATGCAAAATTAAAGTGATCACCGGATAAAAGTCCGGAATCGGAAGCAGTTCAGAGACGGATCCCGATTCAGCTTCTTTTTTTCGTTTCGCATTTTCCCGACGAACCTCATTTCGCCGTCTCACCTGATCACGATAATCTGAACCATCATAGCCAAAGGTTCGGAAAATACATTCCGGATCATCAGCCGTTTGATTTTCCAGTCCCCATACAGCAATACGGATCTGACCGCTTTTCCAGAACTTTTTGACATCCCTTTCCTGTTCTTCAAAGGTCCCATCCACTTTGTAGCCAGAGCGCGGCAGACTGGATTCCAGATCTTTTTCCTGAACTACCTGTTTTCCGTGAAATACAAGTGCATTGACGATATCGGAAAATACATCATCGAATTCTTCTATGATTTTTTCTCTGAGATCCTTCTCTGCCATGATCTGTTTCTCCTGCTGTTTAAATTTTAGCATAATTTTATTAGAGAAGCATTTGAATTTGAAATACAAACTGCTTTAAGGAACCCTCTGAACAGTGACAGTCCTCTTGGATTAGACTGTCACCGGCTGTCCCATGAGCTGAAACAGATTTCCACTTTTCGGATTTCAATGAAAATAATCAACAATCTTATAGTATAATTTAACCGCCACACAATTAAATATGGTTTTGTGCCGAGTCTCAATGTCGGACCGCGTTTTTATCTCCCGATAAAAACGCAGGCTCCCTTTTCGCGTTCCGATAAGAGACTCGAGAAATTGTGTGGCAGCAATAGAGCTCAGCGTTTTTTGTGCGCCGGCTCTGAGCTTGCGCACTTTTTTTCTTAAGGCAGCAGGAATCTGTACAGTATGGAGCACACGGAGACTGCTCTGATGCTGCGGCGAAGCCCGCACAGCAGGGCTGTATCTCGTGATGCGTAGCCAGATTCTGGACAGTTAAGACAGGAGGTTTTTATGTCTTGCGGAAAGAGAACTGTATTCTCAATTCTACTGATCGTCTCATTCGTGTTCCGGCAGTTGATTTCTTTTCTTCCTGCATATGCTGATGGAGAGAATCCCATCGAACCGATCGTTGAAACAGCCGCCGACGGTGAAGTAAATGCCGGGCATAATGAAAATGATCCTTATATCAGTGATATTTCCACAGATGACAAGAATGCAATCACCGTGGAAGCCGAAAGCGGCGGAACTGTCGAGGTTGCACACGAAGGAAACATAGAAACTTCCGGTGAAAATAACGATGGGATTGAAATCAGTTCCGGCGGCAGTGAAAGCGTCGTCGAGGTAACAAACGAAGGAACTATTTCCACCGAAGGATCCGAGAGTGCGGGAATCAGTGTCACGGTCGAAGACGGCGGCAGCGCTTCCGTGGAACAAAGCGGAGATATCAGCACGTCAGGCGATGACAGTCCCGCTGTTGAGGTCAGCGTCAGCGGCGGTGAAAGTGAGGCTTCCGTTGTAGTAGAAGGTAATATTTCCACCGAAGGCTCCGACAGCGCAGGAATCAGCGTCACAGTCGAAGATGGTGGCAGAGCTAGCGTGGAACAGAGCGGAGATATCAGTACCTCAGGCAATGACAGCCTCGCTGTTGAGGTCAGTGTCAGCGGCGATGAAAGTGAAGCTTCCGTTGTGGTGGAGGGCAATATTTCCACTGAGGGATCCGACAGCGAGGGAATCAGTGTCACGGTCGAAGACGGCGGCAGCGCTTCCGTGGAACAAAGCGGAGATATAAGTACCTCAGGAAATGACAGCCCTGCTGTTGAGGTCAGTGTCAGCGGTGGTGAAAGTGAGGCTTCCGTTGTAGTGGAAGGTAATATTTCCACCGAAGGCTCCGATAGCGCGGGAATCAGCGTCACAGTCAAAGATGGAGGTAGCGCATCCGTGGAACAAAGCGGCGATATTTCTGTCATCGGATTGGGACAAAAAGGCGAATATTTGAATTATGACAATTTTGAAAGTGATATTGTCGAGAATATTCCTGTCGCAATCAATATCAATGCAAGTGGAGACGGCAGCAAGGTGACAGTCAACCATGAAGGAACGATTGAAACAGAAGGAAAGTACGCCGATGCCATTACAGTAACAACTGAAAACAACAGCACTGTTGAAATTGAACAGAAAGGGGATATTATCCTCGGAGCTCAAGGAACTAACATTAATGGAGAAAAATATGGTTCAACAATCAATATAAATGCAAAAGAAGGAAGTTCTGTTGATCTCAATATAGAAGGTAATATCAATTATTCTGGTACAGTTGCTCTTGATTACGGTGAGTACAAACATTATGATGGTCACGGTTCTATCATAATAAACAATGAGGGAGGTACTGTTAATACAACGTTTGG
Organism: Flexilinea sp.; assembly: GCA_017432685.1. GTDB lineage: Bacteria > Chloroflexota > Anaerolineae > Anaerolineales > Anaerolineaceae > Flexilinea. The sequence continues at coordinate 49,472 of JAFRIR010000018.1, forward strand.
CAATTTCTTAAATGATAATAATACTGGCGATAATTATTGGAATGATAACGGGCTTTTCGTCAGTGGCAATGGCACAACAAATGTTACAGCAGAAAATATAGAGGGCAATATTCGTGTAAACGGATCATCTGAAGAGAATAAAACAGCAACCGTTACTGTTAAAGATGTAGTCGGAGGGATTTCTGTCAATGGTTCATCTGCTGTTGTGAACGCAAAAAGCGTTACAAACACTGGTGAAAGTTATATACAGCTTCAAGATGGTGGAACACTCAATGTTGAAGAGGGCATTTTTACAGATTGGTATTACGGTGTACTAGGGGATGGTACGTTAAATGGAACGGGCGAAAATTTGACTGTTCAGGGAATAATTTTTACGGGAGGACAATATCCTCAAACAGGTTGGGGAATATATGGTGATGAAACACTAACTATTACAAATCAATATAAACAGGATGATCCTGACCAGGAAAGAAACATAACGACCCGAGGGTATATCATCGCTGAGTCTGCTGAAGATTATCATACACAAATCAATATTGGAAATGCCCCTTCAATTGAAAATATGCCAACCGGTGAAAACATAATCATAACTGGTGAAATTGATACTGCAACTCATAACACAAGAGGTACAGGAGGCGGAAATATTGATATCAATATAGGATATGAGACCTCTGGTGATGTTATATTAAATGGGTATTCTTATAATATTTATTCTCGTAATGATTCTGGTCATATTGATATCGATATTTTTGGAAATCTGATTTCAGAAAATATAGGTGTGGATGCTGGATCTCAAAATATCGGTGCAATTACTGAAATTACGATCAATGGCGAGCTAACAACCGTAGGCAATACTATCAATGCTGAAGCATCAGGCGATGAAACGACACAGACGAAAATCAATGTGACCGGTAATGTCACTTCATCGAAGGGTGAAGCAATTAATATCAACGCAACAGGAGGTTCAGTAGATATCTCAATAGGAGAGAATGTTATAGCAAATTCTTCTAATGCAAATGCCGCTGTTGAAATCACAAATTCGGCAAAAGCCAATCTGACCGTTGGCGGAGATGTTGTAAGTGAAACCACAGCAATCATTATCGATCAAACAACACAGAACAATGATTCTCTTGTTGACATCCTAGTCGAAGGAACAATATCCGGATCCGGCGACTCCGCCCCCATCAAAGTCAGCGAAACGACCACACCGGACAATCTGGTCCTGACGGTCTGGAAAATCGAAACGGATGAAAACGGAACGATCGCCGAGACCACATCCGGCACTGCCGCCACGGAAATTGAAGAATCCATCAACTATATCATCAAAATCGAATCCCCTTCCGTGGGCAGCCTGAAACCGACAGGTATTTTCGGGACGATCCTGAACCAGATCCGGGACAAATATGTCGCCAAACAGGATGATATCGTCTATCTGAACACCGAAGACGGTTACACAATTACAGCCGCATATAACGGCACAGACGGTTCGAAAACCGACCTCTTGCAGGATGAAGATGGCAGATTTTACGTCAAGGTACCAAAGGGAGGCGGTGTCTATCTTTCCGCAACGCTGGAAAAAACTGTTGAACCAACGCCGGAACCAACACAGGAGTTAACACCGGAACCGACAGCAGAACCAACGCAAGAACCTCCGGCAGAACCAACACAGGAATCAACTCCGGAACCCACGCTGGAACCTCCGGCAGAACCAACACAGGATCCAACTCCGGAATCCACGCAGGAAACATCGGCAGAACCGACCTCTGAGCCGACAATTGAACCAACCACCCAGGATCCTTCACAGGAATTTCCTCCTGCTCCGGGATCCGGCCCGGAACCCGGAGACCACCCCGGTCACGATCCATACCCTCCGTACCGTCCGGGACCAATACCACCTTATAACCCGCCGGAAAGACATCCGGGAGAACTTCCTCCTTTCCCGCATCAGGGTTTTTTGGAAAAGATGGAGCATTTCTATACCGAATATCCCGGTCACACCTGGGCACCGCTGGTCAGAAGCTATTATGACAGGCTTTACAGGTGGTATGACAACCCTGTGCTTTACCGCGTCTGGCTCAATTATCTGCAATCCGGCAAAATACCCACCCCGGAACGGCCCATTTCCCAGCCGCAGCAGGAATATGATCTCTATCAATTGCTGCAGCTCCTGATCCTGATCCAGAATCAAATGAATAGCAGACCGTAACAGCGATCTGCGTTAGATCAAATCGAACTTTGAAAGAAGTGTAACTGTTCATAACCAGGTAACGCATCACGGAATACAGCCCTGCTGTGCCGGCTTCGCGTCATCAGCAGAGCAGTCTACGTGTGCTCCGTACCGAATAGGTGTACCACAGTTATCCTTACGTCCCCGGCGCCTGGTTCACCATGCCGGGCAGCGACTGGACCTTCACCGCCGTCTGGGATGAGATCAAATAATACGAATCGGGACGGTTCCGAAGCAACGGAACCGTCCCGATTATTTGTGGAAGAAGAAACCGTCTATTGTGGTCAGAAATCCTTGATCCTGCAGGCAGCATAAAGAGGGATATTTATTAACCAATCCTGTTTCCGATAATCAGAAAGGGAAATTCGAATCGGCTTGGATTGAGGATAAGCTTCATGAAAAGTTTTCAACGATTTGGATCGAAGGTTTTCTCCCGCCTTCACCTCAATCGGAAGCAAAGCCTGCTGCCCCTGCGTAAGAAAATCCAGTTCAAGCTTGCTCGTTTCACTATCATAATAATAGATACCGGTCGACAACGAGGCGACAAGCTGTTCATAAACATACTGCTCTGTGAAAGTACCGTCATATTCTTCAAAAATATTCTGATTCAGTAATATTCCGCTTATCGGTGCATCTACCATGGCTCCCATCAAGCCATGGTCCAGCAGATAGAGCTTGAAGGCACTGAAATCTTCATAGAATTTCAGCGGAATACCGGCCTTCCTGACCCTGGGTACTTTATAGATAATTCCGGCATCCAGCAGCCATTCAATGGCCAGCTCAAAATCTTTGGCTCTTGCCCCTTTTTGTATATCTCCATAGATGAATTTACTGTTCCTTTTTGCCAGCTGCTGAGGAATGGAATTCCATACCTGATGAATTCGTCCGAGAATAGCTGTAGAGGCATGTTTTGAGATATCCAACGCATAATCAGCAAGAATTTGCTTCTGAATATTGCGTAAATCTGTATAAGGCCTGCCGGCCAGATATTCCCTGACCACCTCCGGCATTCCGCCTGTGAAATAATATTCACGCAGCAGATCTTTCAGCAACTGTGACAATCCCGTCAGATCCTCAAGCGAACCGGTCATAAGCCGTTCATAAAGCGCCTCTCCCTGTTTTGCCCGAACAAATTCAGGAAAAGAAAGGGGATAAAGATAAAACTCATCGGTTTTTCCAACAGGATAGGAAACACCTTCATGAATCGCCAGCCCAAGCAGAGAACCCGCAACCACAACATGATACTGCGGTGCGTCTTCCTGAAAGTATTTCAGGGAAGCCAAAGCCCGCGGCGCCTCACCGACCTCATCGATGAAAATCAATGTGTTTCCCGCAGTTATTTCCTGTCCCGAAAGAATCTCAATGTCAGAAAGAATGCGTTCGATCCGGAAGTCTTTTTCGAAAATCTGCCTGATTCGCGGATCTTTGTCGCAATTCAGGACGATCATCTTTTCAAATTCATTTCTGCCAAATTCCTGAACCAGGTACGTTTTTCCTACCTGACGGGCTCCCTGTAAAACCAAAGGTTTTCTGGCAGGGCTGTCCTTCCAACTTATAAGTTTGTCATATAAATCGCGTTTCATGTCCGAGGATATTCCTTATCTGTTTCATGTATAAGGGAAAATACCTATGGTCAATCCCACCAAAACATTTTACATTATCATACCATATTTTTTCATATGTTTACATTTTTCGGAACGATCTTTGTTGATTTACAACATTTTCAGGAACGAATATTTATCAGTATAAGAAAAAAAGTCTCCTTACCGACATAATTTATTTCGAGGGAACCACAGATTAATGCAGATTTCATAGTAAACGATTCAACAGAACAGGTCACTCTTGACTCATAACGAATAAATCAGCATTTTCTCAGAATTATTTGAACAGTGTATGCTTGATTTATTCAAATAATTATATATAATAAAATACAGAGGGTACAACGTTGTTATATGTTGATCAGATATAAAGACAACAAAATCAGACGATTATGCACTGACTACGCTTATGCCAAAAAGAAAAAAGGTAATTATGTCCATAAAACATAGTGAAAATTATTGTGCAAATCCCCCTGGACGTTTGATCAGTGAGATGCTTGAAGACCGCAGTATTTCCGAAAAGGAGATGGCTGAAAAATTAGGTCTGCCGGAATATTACATGTATGATCTCATTGAGGGAGATGTTCCGTTGACTCCTTCGATCGCAGAAAAACTTGAAACAAATCTTGGTATGTCTGCTGCATTCTGGATGAGATATGAAAAACGGTATCAGGATAAATTGCAAAAAGTAAACGAGGAAAATCGTATAATGTTTCTTGAACCGGCATAATTTTTCGGGGAGTTCTGCTGCATTGAAGTCGAGCAGCTGCGGCAAATCAAAATGTGTTGTTAAAAATCGGGGGCGGTTCCACAGGAGTGGAACCGCCCCTGATGCAATTTATCAGCAGCTTTTAATACCCCCAGGAGAGGATCTCCCAGCCGCCTTCTTCATTCTGAACAAGCCACCACTGGTAATCTTTATACTCATGATCCGGGTTCCATGCACCCACCGGTTCAACCGGTGAATGAAAATCGGCTAAAAATTCCGCACACTTTACCGCATTCCCGTCATTCAGAGAATTCAGCCATGCCAGATTTTCCGCAGTATTGGATTCATCTCCGGCATATCGCAGACTGTGCAGTTCACAACCCTCCCAGGAGGCGAACATACATTTTATCTGAACGGCAGCTTCCTCCAGTTCAGAGCGCGTGAACAGTTCGGATGTGCCGTAATCGATCAGCGGATCCGTTTCGGTAAGCACGCCGAGATATCCCTCCAGCGTAATCCCTTTGTCCATGATCTCACGCGCAATCACAGGATCATCGATATAGCGGATGTGCCAGGGCTCATAACCGTAACCGGTGATATGCTCTTTCCCTTCCGGATAGCGCAAAATAAAACCGTAATCGGCCAGTTTTTCATGGACCTTCGCCCAAACTTCCGGGTAGCGGATCATGTCTTCGTTGTAATAAACATCCTGCCCGTCAATGTTCAGGTACAGGTCAAGGGCAAGCCCGGTGTGATGCTCGGAAAAGCCCGGCGCTGCGACTGTCTTTGCGGCATAATCTGCACCGTATTCTGCGATAAAATGGTCCATGATCTCCTGCTGAACGGCGACACTCCGGCGTGCGGAATCCAGATCGACAAATACGTTTTCCTGAGCCAGTGCATCCTTCAGCGCAAGATAAGCCTCATAAGCTTTTGTTTCCACCTCAACATCATCGCCGAGCGAATTGACCGTATGAATGGTTTCCAGTGCATCTTCCCAATCTTCGGGGAGCTGATTCAGTTTGTTTACGAGTACAAGGTAATTGATTTCCGCTCCTTCAGGCGGATTTACCGGATCAAAGACAGCAACAAAATCTGCGCTCTCGTCCAAAAGAACCGTAATTTGTGCCTCTGTAGAGAAATCTTCTCCGTTTTTGGTCCATTTCACAAACCGGTTTTCCTCATCCGTCCAGGCGACGAATGTATAGTCAGCCGGTTCTGCCAGGTTGATCTGCGCAGACTGGAAAGGATATTCAGGATCGATTACCGGAGCTTCTTCCCCCTCACCATAATCAATATTTCCCCGGCCTTCCGTGTTAACGCTGACGAAAATCGTGGCTTCGGGAATGTCATACGGCTTGAAGTGAAAAGTTTCTCCGCCCTCGACCGCAAGCATCAGCCCATCTTCACCCTCTTCAGAAACGGTGACAATATATGGCTCGGTGTTTTCATCATCCCAGGCGTTCAGGTTCCCATGCAGGGTGTTTCCTTCCTGAGGGATCGTCCAGCCGGTCATGACATCACCGATCATAACCCCGACATACCAGCCCGGTTCGACCACATCGTCCATCCAGGTTACAGAGAGAAAATTATTATTTTCATCCAGATAATAACCCGAACGGGTCCAGCTTCCGACCGCCGTATCGGACAAGTGATCCTGCGCGTTCGCCGGGATACCCAGAACAGCCAGAATAATCAGCATCCATACAGTTAATAAGTGAGAAATGATCTTTTTCATGACTTTTCCCTACAAACTTCGCAGCTGTTCTTCCAGATTGGCAGCGGTTTCCTTGAACTGGGCCAGGCGGCCGCGTTCCTTCTCCACCACAGCAGCCGGAGCCTTTTGCGCAAACGGAGAGGCGAGCAGCTTCTCGAGACGGTCCACCTGTCCCTTGATCTCGTTCAGTTCCGCGTCCAGACGGGCTTTTTCAGCAGCAGCATCGATCTGTTCATGCAGCTTCAGGTAGATCGACACACCGGAAACAGCCGTGGAGACCATGTCCGCCGGTTTTTCCGCGACCGCATCCACGATCTGCAGTTTTTCTTCATCCAGCGCAGCCAGTGAAGCAAGGATGTGCTTCATGTCCGCGAAGGTTTCCTGATTTTCACCGGCAGCGATGATAGCTTCGATGCGCTTGCCCGGGACGACCTTCCGCTCCGTGCGCAGGTTGCGGATGGTGCGGATCAGTTCGCGGGTCTTTTCCATGTGAGCCACCGCGTCAGCCTCATTGACGTCTTCGGCTTCCGGCCAGCGCGCGATGATCAGCGCATCTTCCCAGCCGCCCGCAGGGGCAAAGGCTTCACCCTTGTCCATGGCAGCTTCCTTCACATGACCCCAGAGGGCTTCCGTCACGAACGGCGTGAAGGGATGCAGCAGGCGCAGACAGGTGTCCAGAATGCGAATGAGCATCCGGGCGGTATTGAAGGCAACATTGCCACCTTCCGCCAGCTGGATCTTGGCGATCTCAATGTACCAGTCCGCATAGTCACCCCAGAAGAAGTCAAAGATCTGACGTCCGGCTTCCCCGTACTGATGGGAGCCGAAGAGTCGTTCCACATCGCGGATCACATCCTGCATGCGGGACCAGATCCAGCGGTCGGCGACCGTCGGCTGCACCTCACCCTCGGCTTGAGCGGGAGCCTTGTCCAAAGCGCCGATCACAAAGCGTCCGGCGTTCCAGAGCTTGTTGGCGAAGTTACGGTTGGCTTCCACCTTCTTGACGGAAAGGTTGGTGTCATTCCCCGGAGTGGAACCCACCAGCAGCGTGAAACGCAGCGCATCCGTGCCGAGCTCGTCCATCACGATGAGCGGATCCACCACATTGCCCTTGGTCTTGGACATCTTGTCACCGTGTTCATCGCGGACCAGACCGTGCAGATAGATCTCGGTAAAGGGTACCTTGCCGGTGAAGTGAATGCCGTCCATGATCATGCGGGCGACCCAGAAGAACAGGATGTCATAACCGGTCTCCAGCATGGAAGTCGGGTAAAAGTATTCATAATCCGGGGTCTTTTCCGGCCAGCCAAGGGTCGAGAAGGGCCAGAGACCGGAGGAGAACCAGGTGTCGAGCACGTCCGGATCCTGTTCGATGTTGTGACTGTGACACTTCGGGCATTCATGGACGTCCGTGCGGGAGACGATCATCTCACCGCAGTCCTGACAGTACCAGACCGGGATGCGGTGTCCCCACCACAGCTGACGGCTGACGCACCAGTCCTGGATGTTTTCCAGCCAGTTGTAGTAAACCTTTGTGAAGTGATCCGGGATGATTTTGATCTCACCGGAGCGGACCGCTTCCAGCGCGGGTTTCGCCAAAGATTCCATCTTCACGAACCACTGCTGGGAGATCATCGGCTCGATCACTTCGCCGGAACGCTGGGAGTGAGGGATGGACATCTGGTAGGGTTCTTCCTTGATGACCAGTCCGGCTTCCTTCATGTCCGCCCAGATCGCCTTGCGGCATTCGAAGCGGTCCATGCCGGCATACTTCCCGGCTTCCTCGTTCATATGCGCATCTTTGGTCATGATGTTGATCTCGGCCAGTCCGTGTGTCTTCCCAATGGCATAGTCATGCGGGTCATGGGCCGGGGTGATCTTCAGCGCACCGGTACCGAATTCGCGATCCACATATTCATCCGCGATCACGGGGATCTCACGGCCGATCATCGGGACACGGACCGTTTTGCCGATGTACTTCTGATAACGCGGGTCTTCCGGATGGACAGCCACGGCAGAGTCACCCGGGATGGTTTCCGGACGGGTCGTGGAGACCGGCAGGTAGTCGCCGCTATCATCCGCCAGCATATATTTGAAGTAATACAGCGTGCCGGGTTCGTCTTTGTATTCCACTTCCAGGTCGGAAACAGCCGTCTGCAGCTTCGGGGACCAGTTGACGATGCGGGAGCCACGGTACATCAACCCTTCTTCATAGAGGCGTACAAAGGCTTCACGGACGGCCTTGGAAAGACCTTCGTCCAGGGTGAAGCGTTCGCGGTCCCAGTCACAGGAAGCGCCCAGACGCTGGATCTGCGCCACGATGCGGTCATGATATTTGTCTTTCCATTCCCAGACCTTTTCCAGAAACTTTTCCCGGCCCAGATCCTGACGGTGAATGCCTTCTTTCGCGAGAGCACGTTCCACCAGCATCTGGGTGGCGATCCCCGCATGGTCGGTACCCGGAACCCAGAGGGTCGGGGTGCCCTTCATGCGGTGATAGCGGATCATCAGGTCTTCCATGGAAACGAACATGGCATGGCCCAGGTGCAGCTCACCGGTAACGTTCGGGGGCGGGATGGAGATCACATAAGGCTTGTGATCCGGGTCATGGTTGACAGAATTGGGATCATTGATGGGTTTGAAATAACCCTGATCCCACCACCACTGATACATTGCTGTCTCAGTGTTCTTGAAATCATACGTCTTTGGCAGCTCTTTACTCATCTGCGATAACTCCTGTCTTTCAGTTATTGGCGTGAGGAATGAGAAGTTAGGAGTGAGGAATGAAAGGCTGAATCCTGAATCCTAAATCCTGAATCCTATTAAAATAAAAACTTCCGTCCTGAATGAGGACGAAAGTCAAAAATCTTCCGCGGTACCACCTCAGTTCGCGGGACCTCCCGCGCACTCATTGCAGCCTGATAACGGACTGTGCCGGACCGTTCTACTCATTCTGACCACTGACCACCGGCCACTGATCACGAAAAACTTTCTTCGGTCATCTGCGGCAGGCGACTTCCGCTTTCCGTTTCCGTCGGGGTTCTCAGCCTCTCCCCTTCTCTGTCCGGCCGTAAAAACGTACTGCTCCTGCGGAATTGATTATACCTGAATTCTTCTCATTTGACGAAAAAAAGGACACCGGAAATCGAGCCCATCCACCATATCTGGCAGCGCCCACACTCATTTTATCATATTTACAGGCGTCGGAAAGAGATCGGATATAGCAAACAGGGAAATTGCAATTTATCGTTATGGTCCTGAGTCTGCGGGGTCAGATCCTTCCGGCTCATACTTCGCATAAGCCTTCAGAATCCGACCCCTCCAACTCAGAATCCGACACCCGTTACAAACCCGGGAAACAAAAACACGGTCACGATTTGGATCTTAATGCTCTCGTTACCGTTCGAAAAAAATCAGCATTCCAAAGTTCAATTTTTTCCGGACGGATGACAAAGGGCAGCACGTCTTCCTTTGCCTGATCATAATCAATTTCAGAAAACCGTTTACACAACAAGTCTTTTAGTTTTTCCAAATCAAGCGTTTCTGTCTCATCAAGCGAACCTGTTTGATGAAGCCGCGATTCCAGATGTGCAATGTTTACCGGCACGTTCAGAGACAAATAATAAATATAATCGTATAAATCTCTCCCCTTTATTCGATTCCGCCTGGCTCGGAAAAGAACAGCATGAATCTTTCCTGCAAACAAAGATGGCAGATCATATAAGCGTATAGCATAAGGAATGGGCAGCAATTGATATCTGCTTTCATAACCTGCATACGCAGGTGGATTTGTATCAACTTCAAATTTTATCCGGATCGTATCTTCTTTATGGATCATTTTTGCCAGTTTTTCATCAGCATAAAACAAAAGAATGTGTTCTCTGGTATTTCCTTTCAGGAAAGCCGATCTAATATCCGAATCTGAACCTTTTTTACGCTCTTCCACATGAAAATGCAGTCCATACGTGTTTACTTCTTTCTGAACAGCAGGGATGAATTGGTTCAGATCAAAATCTTCATCAGGCATCAGAAGAGAAAAATCAAGATCTTCCGAAAACCGATCCAATCCATGAAAAATACGCAATGCTGAACCGCCATAAAAAGCTGCATGGTTGAAAAATCCGGCACGGCTCAAACCACAAAGCACAATTTCCTGGACGATTTCCTTAATTTGGTTCTTCTTACCAAAATCAGGAATATTTTCATATCGAGACAACATTTGCGCAATCATTTCAGGCATAGATAAACTCCGTTTTGATAAAAGAACGAAAGATCCGATGATTGACAGTTTGATAACTCTCCGCAAGTTCAATCAGCCTGTTGTGATCCAGCATCATAAACCTTTCCTGATCCAGTCTCAGATCTTCAAACAATAGTGTCCTCATCTCCGTACGATTCCGAACAGGAGAAATTGTATATAACTTGTCGCAAACAGCTTTTTCCGGACTCGCGATCATATAGGGGTACCCATTTTCAACATGATAATCGATTCCCCATGGGTAAGCGGTTTCAGGAATATCCCGATACGAGTACATTCCAAATGAATTGACAAATTCCTTGCTCTTATGCTTTTTGAACACAGCACTGGTAAAGCGAGTCACCGCTTCAGGAATCAAATCATAATAGGACAGTGCAAAGTCGAATGATAAATAGGACGGACCATATATATGGATCGCAAGGCAGATTCCGGGAATATTTGCGTTCGTTTCATACAGACCATGACGGACTTTAAATAACCGTTTATTATCCATCATCCGGCGGATCGCAGCTCCGGGATTCGAATATTCCATCAATTCATCATTCAGCATTCCGGTCGTTTTCAGCATATTTGCTCCTTAAATTGCAATTATACTGCAATTTTAGGAGCAAATATGACAGTTGTGCAGTGATATGCCGTACTAAGAAATATGCCGGAAATCCCGGCACATTTCTTATTTCTGATTTCTTATTTCTTATTCTTTAGAACAGCTGCCGCTTGGCGCGTTCCTTTTCAGCTTCTTCGTCGTCCATCGGGTACCACATCGGGTCGACGAAGCGCACGACACAGGCGTCGCCCTGGGCAAAGCGCACGCGGTGCGGCGTCTGGATCTTGAGGAGCTGCTCACCCACCGGCACCAGATATTCGGTTCGGTCGGTGAGGAAAATGCGCTTTTCAATGCGGGTCTTGAAGCCCTCTTCCGTGGCGGCAAGCAGCTCGATCTCGTTCGGACGGGTGGCGACCACCATCTGCGGGGCAGCGTCCTTCGGGATCTCCAGTTTGATCGCCTGGGAGCCATCGCCCTTCGGGTAGACCTTGCCCTCCCGCACATCCACATTGATGAAGGTGGACTCGCCGAGGAAGTTGTGGACGAAGCGGTTCACCGGTTTGTTATAAAGGTTTTCCGGCGTATCGATCTGCATGATTTTCCCCATGTCGCACACCATCATGCGGTCGGAGATCGCCATGGCTTCGGACTGGTCATGCGTCACGAAGATGATCGTGAAGCCGAACTCGCGCTGCAGCTCCTTGATCTCAAAGCGCATGGTCTCGCGCAGCTTCGGGTCCAGGTTGGAGAGCGGTTCGTCCAGCAGCATCACCTTCGGGTTCGTCACGATGGCACGGGCCAGCGCGATGCGCTGCTGCTGCCCACCGGAAAGGTCACCCGGGTAGGTTTCAGCCAGGTCGGTCAGGCTGGTGTGTTTCAGCGCCTTGTTGACCCGCTCTTTGATCTCGGTATTTCCGAGCTTCTGGATGCGCAGCGGGAAGGCCACGTTTTCAAAGACGTTCATGTGCGGCCAGACTGCGAAAGCCTGGAACACCATGCCGAGTCCCCGCTCTTCCGGCGGGATATAAAGGTTCTTTGCGGAACTGGAGACCAGTCTGCCACACAGTTCGATCTCCCCTTCGGTCAGGTCTTCGAACCCGGCGATCATGCGCAGGGTGGTCGACTTGCCGCACCCGGACGGACCGAGGAAGGAGAAGCACTCTCCCTCATGCACGGCAAGGTTGAAATTGTCAACAGCCACGATGTCGCCAAGGGTCTTGGTGGCAAAACGTTTGGTTACATTGCGAAGGATAACCTGATCAGCCATGTTAAACCCCCTTCCGTTCTTTGGTGATCTCGGTCACGATCGTGTTCAGGATGATGATGATCACGATCGCCACAGAGGCCAAAGCGGCTGCCTGCGGGATCATCCCCGCGTCACGCAGACTGTAGATCTTCACACCCAGCGTCATGGTCTTCGGACCGTAAAGCAGGATGGAGGTCGTCACTTCACGCATGGCCGGCAGGAAGATCAGGAAGAAACCTGAAACCATTGCCGGGCGGATCAGCGGGAGCGTGATATCCGAGAGAGACTCCGTATGTGAGGCGCCGCAGACCCGGGCCGCTTCCTCCAGGGAAGAGTGGACCTGCAGCAAAGCCGCGGAGCTCGTCTTCATGGAGAAGGAGAGGTAGCGGGCGATGTAAGCGATCAGGATGATCCACAGCGTGTTATAGAGCGTAATGCCGAAGATGGCGCCGGACCAGGCCAGGATCACACCGATGGAAAGCACGGTACCCGGGATCGAGTAAGGCAGCACAGAGATGATTTCCAGAACTTCCTTGCCCTTCGGCTTGATCTTCTGCACCACGTAGGCGACCAATGTTCCGAGGAACATGGAGATGATGCCGGCGCTGATGGAAAGGATCAGAGAGTTCTTGATGGAATCCACCGTACCGTTCATGTTGAAGACCTTCTGATACTGTGCAAAGGTGAAGTTTTCAAACTTCAGCGGCAGACCGTAGGCCTTGATGAAGGAGATGAGGAAGATCATCACCAGCGGGACCAGCACGATCAGGACCAGGGTAAAGATCGCCAGGATCAGGAGCGGGATCTTCGCGCCGCGCAGCTTGATGAGCGTCGGGCGCATAGACTTGCCCTTGATGATGTCGTAGGAGCCCGTAGAAAGGATCTTGTTCTGCAAAATCAGCGCCAGGGCAACCACGACCACCAGCATCACGGAAAGCGCCGCACCCTGACGGATGCCCTCAAAGGAACCGGTCGAGTTATAGATGACCGCGTAAATTCGTGTCGGCAGCGTATAAATTCCCTGAGCATATCCCAGAATGGAAGGGACACCGAAGTGAGCCAGGGAAGTGGTCAGAATCAGCAGGGCGCCTGCGGAGATGGAGGGCTTCATCAGCGGGAGGGTGATCTTCCAGATGACGGTGCCCTGTTTCGCGCCGGCGATACGGGCGGATTCTTCCAGGGTCGGGTCCATGCGTTCCAGTGCGGAAACCACCTGCATGAAAACGAACGGGAAGTAGTAGCTGACTTCCACGAAAACGATGCCCCAGACCGTATTGATGTTGAAGGGCATCTTGGTCAGGTGGAAGGTCGTGCGCAGCCACTTGTTCAGATAGCCGGAGCGGCCGTTCAGCAGCAGGTCCCAGGCCATCGCGCCCAGGAAGGGCGGGAACATGTAAGGGATGTTGAACAGCGCCCTCATCAGTCCCTTAGCCGGGATGTCGGAACGTCCCAGCAGCCAGGCATAAAACACGCCCATGATCGTACCGATGATGGTGGTCAGGATGGCGATCTGGACCGTGTTCCACATGGCGGAAAGGTTTTTGGGATCCGTCATCTGAGTGGTGAACAGTTCGGTAGAGAATTTTCCGTCACTGAAGAAGGCGTTGTAGATGATCATGAAGATCGGGATCACGACGATGATCAGCAGAAGGACGAAACATACCGCTGTCAGGATCGCGTCCATGTTCAGTTTGCGGCCGCTCTCATTGGCGGCGCTTGTGTTGGTATTTTCCATCGCTTACGCTCCTTTCCCGAAGAGGGAGAACTTCTTCTTTTTTACAACCGCATCCGCCGCAGCGATCTTCTCCGGCGGTTTCGGGTCATAGAAATGCGGGTTGATGAAGGTGATCCCGGTCTCTTCCCCTTCTTCCGGTGTACCATAGAGACGGGCTGCCAGCATGTCCTGCTGAACACGGATCTCCCTTTGTCCGAGCCTGAGGAAGTAGTTATATTCACTGCCGAGGAAGACCCGGCTCCTGACCGTCGCGCGCAGCGGGGATTTCGGTTCAAACACCACGTCATTCAGGCGGACACCCATCTCTTTGCCGCTGATGTTTTCACCGGCAGGAACCAGTTCCTTCGGCAGCGGGATCTTTTCACCGCAGTCCAGGCAGAGCTTCCCGCCATCCGAGGTCACCGGGATGAAGTTGGAAACACCGATGAATTCAAACACGAAGCGGTTGGCGGGATTCAGGATGATGTTCTCATCCGAGCCAAACTGGCAGAGGCTGCCGTCCGGCTGCATGATTGCCATCTTGTCACAGAGCTGCAGGGCGGACTGCTGGTCATGGGTGATGTAAAGGATGGTCGCACCCAGACGCTTCTGGATCATGCGGATCTCCAGCAGCATTTCTTCGCGAAGCTTCGCATCCAGATTGGTGATCGGCTCATCCATCACCACCACGTCGGAATCGGTCACCAGTGCACGGGCGATCGCCACACGCTGCTGCTGACCGCCGGAAAGCTGGCTGGGCAGATGGTTGGCATATTCCGTCATGCGGACCTGTTCCAGCGCATGCATGGCACGCTGCTTGATCTCGTCCTTGGGACGGCGTTGTTTTTTGAGCGGGTACGATACATTTTCAATCACGGTCATGTGAGGCCAGACCGCGTAATCCTGAAAGACAATACCGATGTTTCGCTTTTCCGCCGGTACATTGATGCGTTTTTTCGCGTCAAACAGCACCTTGTCCCCGACGGTGATGGAACCGGTCTCCGGCTTGTTCAGGCCGAGCAGGGCACGGACCAGGGTGGTTTTCCCGCAGCCGCTGGGCCCGACCAGGCAGACGATCTGTCCGCTTTCGACCTCAAGCGAAAAGTCTTTCAGAACCATGTGGTCGCCGTACCCGACCGTTATGTTCTCAAAGCGTACATTTGCCATATTCGTTTCCTTATAAAGAGTAAGGAGTGAGGAGTAAGGAGTAAGGAGTGCGAGTGGTAATCCTTTGCCCACACTCTTTTCTCCTTTAATCCTCACCCCTAACCATATTATTCAGGGTTTTCAGTCAGTAGAAAGATCATAACTGACTGCTGGGTTCTGATCACCGGTCACTGACCACTGACTACTTATTAAAAATCTGGTTGAACTGATCCAGATAGGCGCCGGTGTTTTCAGCCAGGTCGTTGAAGTCAACGGGAAGGTTGATGGCGGCGATGGAGGAGGTATCGACCTTCATCTCAACGTCATCGCGGACGGAAACCAGGTTGTTGGCAACCAGCAGTTCCTGACCTTCCTTGGAAAGGATGAAGTCATAAAGTTTCTGAGCGTTTTCAACGTTCTGGCTGTCTTTGAAGATACCCAGCGGGCTGGTCATGGTGATGACATCTTCAGAAGTGTAGTGGAAGGCCATCGGGGAACCTTCGGCGATCAGGTTGGCGGAAACGTAGTCCAGGCAGATACCGACTTCGTAGGAACCGGCAGCGACAGTGTTGTGGGTCGCGGTGGTGCCGGATTCGAGTTCGATGCCGTTGTCGCGCAGCGCTTCGAAGAAAGCCGGGCCGTACTTTTCATTCTGCATCATGGCAGCCATCCAGTATTTGGTGGTGGAAGCCTGGGCAGGGTCAGTCATGACGATCTGTCCGTTCCAGCGCGGATCGAGCAGGTCGTTCCAGGTCTTCGGGGCATCCGCTTCATCGACCAGGATGGTGGACCAGGCAATGCCCATGGTCACCAGACGGGCAGCGGTGTAGTAGCCGTCAGCGTCGATGTAGGTGTCGGCAATGTGATCAGCTTCCGGAGAAGAGTAGGGCTGCAGCCAGCCGGCAGCTTTGAATTCTTCATAGTCGGAGGGGTCGCCGGTCCAGATCACGTCGGCTTCGATCTTGCCGGCCTGGGCTTCGGTGGTGACTTTGGTGATCACTTTACCGCCGGAAGCATAGTAGTATTCCATGTCGATGTCGGGATATTTGGCTTCAAACGCCTTTTCAATGGCCATCAGCTGGTCTTCCTGCATGGAGGAATAGAGCATGACTTTGCCATCCGCGGAAACAGCAGCAGTGCAGAACAGCACACAGAGCGCTAAAACAAGAACAAGCAATTTTTTCATAAGTTTTCTCCTTTTTGTTTTGTCTATCAAAACGATAAACTTGTCTAAATATCTTATCATGTCCTCTCTGATTCGTCAAGAAAGAATTTTCCCGAAATTTAAAGCACACCTGGCCTGCCCTTTTGTTGGCGCGAAGCCGCCACAAAAGGACAGGACTGAGTGTTGCGTCAGTCAATTATCGAAAAGCGCACAACAAGATACGTCCCTGCTGTGCGGGCTTCGCCGCAGCAGCAGAAACGTCTCGTTGTGCTCCCTACCACAAAATCGAACGTTTGTCAACCGTCATTATTGTCCCTTGCAATTTAAAATCCCCTTTGCTAAACTCTTAGAAAATCAATTCTACAGAGAATTGATCATCATAACCATAAGGAGTTTATATGAAGACCAATCAAACCAATATGACCCAAACCGCGCTGTCTGAAGAACAGCGCCAGCCCTTTCCCATGGAAGGGACACCGGACGCCGGGAGCCGCGGATTCGAGATCCTCTGCATCACGGCAGGGACCGGCAACGGCTGGGAATTCAGCCCGGAGGTTCTGCGTGCGGCTGTTCCTCTGTTCGATGGTGTACAGTGCTTTATTGATCACCTTCCTCTTGATTCCGAAGACGGTCATTCTGTCCGCGATGTGGCGGGCCTGATCTCCGAACCGGTCTTCGATGAGACCGCTCAGGGCATCAAAGCCAAACTCACTCCCTTCGGCCCTTCCGCCGACCTGCTGCGCGAGACCTGTGCAGAGGTCCTGGCTCACGAAGACACCGACAC
>JAFRIR010000019.1 GCA_017432685.1 Flexilinea sp.
GGAAAATAAAACAGCGGCTTCCAATTATGTACAAAAAGACATCATGGATCTGACAAAAGAAGACCTCGCGGGTTTTGACGCGGTTGTTGACGGTTTCGGTGCATGGGAAGAGGATAAGCTTCCCGGACATGTCAAGACATCCCAGCATCTTTGCGACATTCTCTCCGGTACTGATATTCGGCTTCTGATCGTTGGCGGAGCCGGCAGTCTGTATGTAAACCCGGAGCACACAGCTGTTGTGAGCGATGGAACGGACTTTCCTGCCATGTTCCTGCCTCTGGCAAAGGCGCAGGGCGAGGAATTAGCGAAACTGCGCGAAAGAGATGATGTAAAGTGGACGTTTATCAGCCCTGCCGGAGATTTCCAGGCTGACGGTGAACGCAGCGGAAAATATATCCTTGCCGGAGAAGAACTGACGCTGAACAGCCGCGGCGAAAGCATCATCAGCTATGCGGACTATGCCATCGCTATGGTTGATGAGATCGAAAAAGGCGATCATATTCAGCAGCGCATCAGTGTCGTAAGAGAATAAATGAACCATCTTGTAACATCTGCATTGACAGGTCTTGCGTTTATGACTATATTATAAGCAGGAGACCAAGTCAATGCAGATCACAAGCAAATTCACGATAGCGGTGCACATTATTACCGCTATCGATTATTTCAAAGACAGTACACAGGTAACGAGTAGTTTTCTGGCGGGCAGCGTAGGAGCAAATCCGGTTATAGTCCGCAATATCATGGGAGATCTCAAGCAGGCAGGAATCATCGACATCAGCCAGGGGAAGAGCGGCATCGCGCTTGCAAAAAAACTGGAGGAGATCACTTTCTTTGATATTTACAAAGCCGTTGACAGTGTAAATGAAGAAGGGCTCTTCCATTTCCATGAAAATCCGAATCCCGACTGTCCGGTAGGGAGAAATATCCATAAAGCCATTAAGGGAAAGCTGTCGGATATACAGAAGGCAATGGAAGAGAAAATGAAGAAAATTACCCTTGCAGAGGTCGTTGATGACACCCGTCGGGAGATAATCCGCGAGAAAGTATAGAAAGAAATCTGAGAATAATACAGGAAAGTCTCCGGAGATCATTTCGGGGACTTTTTTGGGGGAAAAGGTGAAATGTAATGGAAGCGAAGGAGTATCTGGCATACATTTCCGAAAAAATCCATACAGCCATAGTCGCCACGGTTGATGATGATGGATTGCCTGTGACCGCGGCCATAGATATGATGGACAGCGATAAAAACGGATTATTTTTTCTCACCGCAAAAGGGAAGGGATTCTATGACAGGCTGAAAAAACGGGGATACCTTGCGCTGACAGCTGTCAGGGGTGAAACTACCATGAACAGTGTGGCAGTCTCGGTTCGAGGCAAAGTGAAAGAGCTCGGATATGATAAGATTCCGGAACTTTTCGCAAAAAATCCGTATATGTACGAGATTTACCCGACGGAAGAATCCATGCATGCCCTGATAGCTTTTCAGATTTACGAAGGCACCGGTGAGTGGTTCGACCTTTCCAAAAAACCGGTTGAGAGAGTAAGTTTCTCATTTGGCGGTTCGGAAAAGAAGCATGAAGGTTACTTTATCACAGATGCGTGCATCAGCTGCGGCTCATGTTTGCCGGTCTGTCCGCAAAACTGCATCATCTCAGACAAACTGCCCTTCAGGATAGAACAGGAACACTGCCTTCACTGCGGGAATTGTAAGGAAATCTGCCCGGCAAATGCGGTAATAAAGAGGTAAACAGATGGACCATAATGAAAATGTGAATGAAAAATTACACCCATCTTCGGAGTTTACTTTTCAATTAAACTATGATGAACAATCCTACACAGTTACCGGTTATAAAGGAAATGTAAAAAGTGTGGTGATACCGGACACTTTTTCCGGTAAGCCTGTCACAATATTGTTTGATAAGCTTTTTGCCGGACATTCCGAAATAGAAACTGTCGTTATTCCTGATTCTGTAACCGATTTTGGTGAATTCGTTTTTGACGGATGCATTAATCTGCGTCACATTTCGCTCCCGCCGAATCTGTTGTATTTATGGGGATATACCTTTACCAGATGCGGATTGGAAGAGATCGTCTTGCCTGATACTCTGAAAAGGATCCCTCCGTATTGTTTTAAAGAATGCAGTCAATTGAAAAAAGTCATCTGCGGGACCGGTCTGAAGCGGATCGATTCCTGGGCATTCGGAGGATGCCTGCAGCTTACCGAGCTTATACACGGCCCGGATGTGGAAATCAGTCCCGCTGCTTTTGAATTGAATGGATCGATCCTGAAAATATAGAATAAACGAACAAAGCCTGACAAATAAAGGACCGTCTTTTGATTTTTTTCGCCATTGATGAATGACAGACAGGAGGTCAAACAGATGAATGAAATAACAACAGAGAACCAAAGACTTGATTTCCTCGTGGAAGCATTCAAGGCAGAATCCGAAAAATATGCAGATCTGCAGACCCCCTGCGATACAGAAGGGAAACAAAGGCTGCTCCGATCGCTGATGAATATCCGAATGCCCGGACCGATATCGGAAGAAGTGCTGCGTGTTCAGGATGAATATCTGACCGGTCGGGCAGAAGAAAAAGGGATCGTACGACTTTCCGATATTCCGGAGATCAGAGATGGATTGTCCATCTGGCAGGGTGACATCACCCGATTAGGCTGCGATGCCATCGTCAACGCGGCAAATTCACAGATGCTTGGGTGCTTCGTACCGATGCACACCTGCATCGATAACTGCATCCATACCTATGCCGGAGTGCAGATGCGGGCGGAATGCGCTTCGCTGATGGATACGCTGAGGGAAAAATACGGGGAGGATTACGAACAGCCTGTGGGTGTCCCTCTGATCACAGACGCTTATAACCTTCCCTGCCGGAAAGTGATCCATGTGGCGGGGCCGATCGTCCAGCATGAACTGACGCCTGCTTTGGAGCGGGATCTTGCAGATTGTTACACAAATTCGCTTGACCTTTGTCTGCAGAATGGGCTGAAAAGTGTAGCATTCTGCTGCATCTCTACGGGCCTGTTCCGTTTTCCGAACCGGCGGGCAGCGGAGATCGCTGTTCAAACGGTGACGGAATGGCTGAAGGACCATCCTGGATGGATGGAGCGGGTCATATTCAATGTGTTTAAGGATCAGGACAGGAAGATCTATGAAGAACTCTTATCATGAACTTCAGAACGGATATCTGGAAACGATCAACAGAGGGATCCGCGGTGTCAGGAATTTCCGGCCCGGGTTCAGTTTCGGGACCGGGACCCGTGAGGGAAATATCCGCCGCCTTGAAGATGAACTGAAAAACGCGGATGCTGTCCTGATCGGCGCGGGGGCCGGACTCTCGACCGCTGCGGGATTAACCTACAGCGGGGAACGTTTCGAGCGGTATTTCTTTGATTTTGCGGAAAAGTTCGGTATTCAGGACATATATTCCGGCGGTTTCTATCCTTTTCCCGACGAGGAGACCCGCTGGGCATGGTGGGCACGGCATATCTATTTCAATCGATATGTTTCCGCTCCGAAACCGGTCTATGAGGATCTGCTTTCATTGGTCAGAAACAAAGATTATTTTGTGATCACTACGAATGTGGATCATCAGTTTCAAAAAGCCGGGTTTGACAGATCCCGCCTGTTTTATACACAGGGGGATTACGGCCTGTTCCAGAGCACGGATCCTGCCAACCGAAAGACTTACGATAATGAAAACTGGACGATGAAAGCCATGGAGGCTGAGGGTTTCATTCGGAACGCTGACGGTATTTTTGAGGTTCCCTCGAATCGGAAGATTACCATGCGGCTGCCATCGGAGCTGATCCCGAAATGCCCGGATAACGGCAGCGATGTGACCATGAACCTGCGTGCCGATGACAGCTTCGTGGAAGATGAGGGCTGGTATCGGGCTTCCGCAGCTTATGCGGAATTCCTGAACCGTACAGAAAGAAAACATGTCCTGTTTATGGAGATCGGCGTCGGGGCGAATACACCGGTCATCATTAAATATCCTTTCTGGCAGATGGTGAATGATGATCCGGATGCGGTCTATGCCTGTCTGAATTATGATGAGGCGATCTGCCCGAAACAGATCGAAAACCGGTCGATCTGCATTGACGGAGATACCGGGGAAGTACTGAAATTATTAAGGAGTGGTAATTAAGACTCCATTCGATACGATTATCATTTTCATAAGGGAAAAAGGAAATACGAAATAAACCCGTTTCGGATAATTATTACTCTGCTAAAATTCTTGTATATATTGAAGCATCAAGATAGTATACTTAGCAACCAGAGGGGATAATCCCTCTCATTACCGCGATCTCTGATTTGACAATAACATAGGTACTCTTATCACGGTCAATGTACTTGGTCCCTTCAGATTTTTAATAAAAAATATCAAACCGAAGAGGGTATAATTCTCCTCTTCGGTTTTTATAAACAACAAGAATTGTTTATTCAGATATTATCAATGACTTAGAAATCCAAGCTTGAAAGCCAATTATTGACGGTACTGCGGACCTTATCTTGGTCGTTCTGGGCATCTTTTCCCGATATGGCGAGGCCGGTCAGGATCTGACTGTCTTTGCAGACAGACTGTAGTTTTTTGTCAAAACCGGAAAGACCTGCGCCTCCGTGTGTCGAGAACGGAACCAGTGACTTTCCTGCCAGTTCTTCCACGTTATTCTCAAAAAACGTATACATGATCATCGGCCAGTCATTCCACCACACCGGA
>JAFRIR010000020.1 GCA_017432685.1 Flexilinea sp.
CGTGTGTGCCTGATTTGAGAGTGTATAGCTTGCCATTGACCGCACATGAGGACAGTTCCTGCGTGTTGGCTCCGCAACAACGCAGTAACCGTCCCCGTGTGCTTGCATGAGTGACAGTGGAACCGTCCCCATCTGTCATGACAGGTTGACAAAGGTGACAGGTGGGACGGTTCCCTTTGCACCCTCATCGCCAGATAATGGACAGACACCATGCAATCTCACTACCCGGTAAGGACAAATCCCTTGTGGTGCGCCGGGCAACCGGCCCACTGTCACTTTACTCATGCTGCGTACGAGCCTCCAGAATCCGACCCCTCCGACTCAGGGTTTACAGCAGAATCGCGGTGAGGAATGCGGCGGCGCAGCCGAAGATGGCGGAGAGGAAGAGGTTCTTTGTGAACCAGGAAACGATCAGTGAAGCGGCGAATGCCGCGGTACCGCACAGCGGATTTTCGGAGATCGCCAAAATCGCCGGAAAGGTCATCACCGCGAGCGTCGCATAGGGCAGGTAAAACAGCAGCGAACGGATGAAGCGGTTTTTGATCTGGGTGCGGATGAGTGTCACCGGCAGGACGCGGATGATGAAGCTGACCACGGACATAACGAGCAGGTAGATCCATATCGAACGGTTCATGTTTGTGTGTTACCCTTTTCCCTTCCTAAAGTCTAATGTCTAACGTCTAAGGTCTAACGTCTTCCTCCGGCAGCGGCATGAACAGCGCCGCCAGTGAGGAGATGACCAGCGTCAGGATGATGACACGGAAACCTTCCGACACGGAAGCAAATACCGGGATCACGGATGAGAGCCAGCTCAGAGCAAAGCTGAGGAGAACGACGATGGTGATGTTCCGGTTGGTGCGGCAGGGCGGGATGATGACGGCGATGAACATGCCGTAAATCGCCGCGGAAAGCGAATGGACCACGATTTCCGGCAGGATGTTGCCCGCGGCAATGCCGGTGGCAGTACCGGCAGCCCACAAGGGTGTGGTGGTCAGGAAGGCGCCGTACATATAAAAAGGATCCAGGAATCCCGGGTAGGCGATGGCCAGACCGAAGAGCTCATCCGTAATGTCAAAACCGATCAGAATGCGGTGAAGGAAGCCGAGTTTTGGTGATAGCTTTTGACTCAGCGCGGCGCTCATCAGCAGGTAACGGGCATTGGCGATCAGAATGAGCAAGGCCGTTTCCAAATAGGTCGCCCCGGTGCGGATGGCGGAAACACCGGCATATTCTCCGGCGGAGGCATGATTGAAGAAGCTCATGAGAAAGCCCTGCAGCGGGGTCATGCCGGTTTGCTGCGCGGCGATCCCCAGCCCGAATGCTACGGCAAAATAACCTGCCCCGATCGGCAGCCCGTCCCGAAGTCCTTTTAAAAACGGTTTATATCGCTGACTTTTATTCATTTTCATTATTATATTTTATAAAACCTGATACATGAACGAACAGTTTTGATTATATTCAATATTATACACTTCTGGTTTGCATATTTCAAGGGAAACTGTCCAGAACGCATTGAGGCGTCATGAATTTTTTTACGACGCAACGAAAATGCAACGATAAATTTATCGTTGCATTTTCGTTGCAAATATGCTACAATAAGACAAAGAATCAATGGGGAAAATGTCTGATGAAAGAAAACCATAACCTTGAATTTAAACAACAGGTAACCAACACTTTTTTGAAAACTGTAAATGCTTTTGCCAATTTTGGAGGGGGCACGATTCTGTTTGGAGTCGATGATGACGGAAAATCCGTTGGGATTGAGGAACCGGATCAGGCCAGTCTTGATATCGAAAACCGTATCAATGACAATATTACACCAAAACCTGATTTCTCATTCAGCATAAATCGCCGAACAAATGTAATCAGTCTCAATGTGTCGGAAGGAAGATATAAACCTTACTTGTATAAAGGGAAAGCATACCGCAGAAGCGGAACCGCAGCGATAGAAGTTGATCAGATTGAATTGAAACGCTTAACGCTTGAGGGAGAAAATCTTTATTTTGAGGAACTTCCCTGTGGTATGGAGTCTTTACAGTTCATTTATTTTGAGTCAAAATTAAAATCAATATTGGATATCACAGAACTCAATGATGATATTCTGCGAACCTTTGGTTTTTATAATAAAGACAAAAAATTCAATAATGCAGCTGCTCTCTTTGCAGATGAAAATCAATTCAGCGGGATCGATATTGCGAGATTTGGAAATTCGATCAATGAAATATTGGACAGAGAAACCTTAACAAAAATGTCTGTATTAAAACAATATGATCTCGCAATTTCCATGTACCGGCGTTATTATCAATATGAAAGAATTGAAGGGTTCGAAAGAAAAACGATCCAAAACATTCCGGAGACCGCTTTTCGTGAAGCTCTGGCTAATGCTCTTGTTCATCGTACATGGGATATAAACTCACACATCAGAATTTCCATGTTTGGGGACAAAGTGGAAATTATTTCTCCGGGCGGATTGCCGAAAGGAATAACAAGAGAAGAATACCTGAATGGCTATATCTCAAATCTAAGAAATCCAATTGTTGGAAATGTATTTTTTAGATTGCATTTCATTGAGGTTTTTGGAACCGGGATTAGAAGAATCATAGAAGCTTATGAAAATTCAGTTATTAAGCCGTCCTTTGATGTTACTGACAATTCCGTCAAAGTTGTATTGCCCTGTGTACTAACTGATTTCGTAATTACAGCGGACGGAAAATCAGTCATTGATCTTTTAAGTAACAGAAATCAGCTTTCCAGCAGAGAAATCGCTGAAAAACTTGGATGGAGCAAGGATAAAGCAATTCGTATTCTGAACTCTTTATTGGAATCCGGTTATATAAAAAAGATTGGAAGCGGACGGGGAACGAAATATGTTCAGGCTTGAAGAATTATATTTCGTATTGTATAATTATGACACGGTAAATTCAGGAGGATGAAAATGAATGAGAATATCACTAAACGGAATGAGCTGCTGGCGCAGACGGTCATCAAAGGATTGAAATCCCGCAACATGAGCGGCTATTATGCCGCGTCAAAAGAAGAAGCGAAACAGATCGCCCTTTCCCTGATTCCCGAGGGAAGCTCCGTCACCATGGGCGGCGGAATGAGCGTCCATGAGATCGGTCTGGTGGATGCCATCAAAGAAGGAAACTATAACTTCATTGACCGGGATGCTTACGAAGACAAGCGCGCTGCCATGCTGGCTGCTTACGATGCGGATGTGTTCCTTTCCAGCTCCAACGCCATTTCCCAGGACGGGATCCTCGTCAACATTGACGGCAACGCCAACCGGGTCAGCGCCATTGCGCAGGGTCCCCGCAAGGTCGTCATGATCGTCGGGATGAACAAGGTCTGCGATGACTGGGACGGCGCCATGAAGCGGGCCCGCAACGTGGCAGCCCCCATCAACACCCAGCGCTTTGGTTTGAGCACGCCCTGTTCCAAAACCGGCGCCTGTATGGACTGCAAATCACCGGACACCATCTGCTGCCAATTCCTCATCACCCGCTTCTCCCGCCATGCCGGCCGCATCCACGTGATCCTGGTCAATGACGATCTGGGATTCTGAGAAATAAGAAATTAGAAATAAGAAATAAGAAATATTTAGGACAGATGCACAGGCACCTTTGATATGGGTGTCTCGGTATCGGTACAGTTGTATCAGATGACTTGTGTATCATAAAGTAAACAGACATATTAATTATAGAAATAATGGTATAATATAAAGAAAAAGGAGATATATTATGTCTGAAGCTGTCAGTGTGAATTTTAAACTGGATTCTGATACGAAGAAAGGTATGGAACGGGTTTGTTCCGAACTCGGTTTATCAATGACTGCTGCCTTTACGATATTTGCAAAAGCAGTGAACAGAGAGAGAAGGATACCTTTTGATTTGGCGTTGGATCCGGACCCCTTTTATAGTGAAGCAAATATTCGGTACCTGGAAAAAAAGATGGATGATTATAAAGCCGGAAAGCTTCATCTTGTTGAACATGATCTGATTATGGACTGATCCTATGGCTAAACGGAATTTACAATGGGATGCGGATGCCTGGGAAGATTATTGTGAATGGCAGACAAAAAATAAAGCGATAGCACAAAAGATTAACGAGTTAACAATTGATATCCTTCGCCATCCTTTTGAGGGAAAAGGGAAACCTGAAGGATTGAAGCACAAGTTGTCCGGATTTTGGAGCAGAAGAATCAATGAGGAACACAGAATTGTTTATGCTGTTGAGGAAGAAGCGATTGTGATAATTTCCTGTAAAGGGCATTATGGTTGAGTCACCTTCGTGTTGAATTTTTAAAAAAGAAGATTTTGTCATTAATGACAAAATCTTCTTTTTTCGTTTTATTACCGTTTAAACTTCAGGGCGAAGAGGATCGCTGCCAGGAGGACAATGACTGAGGTTCCGAGGAGGATCCAGGTCTTCTCATCATATTCGGAGAGAGCTTTTTTCGTTGAGATGACCGTTTCTTCCTCTTCTTCTTCGGTCTCTTGCTGCTGATCAAACCCCGGTCCGCCCATCTGACCGCCAAATCCGCCGTGCCCCATTTCTCCGTCCGGAGGAGTCATGCCTTCGGGCATTGAAGTTCCGTCAAAGGTGGGCATTTCTCCGTCAGGGGGCATAGGCATCGATGTTCCGTCAAAGGAGGGCATCTGTCCATCCGGCGGCATCATCCCGCCGGGACCGCCCTGCGGCATCATGGTGCCGTCGAATTCGGGCATGGACGTTCCGTCGAAGGCGGGCATCTGTCCATCCGGCGGCATCATCCCGCCGGGACCGCCCTGCGGCATCATGGCGCCGTCGAATTCGGGCATCGACGTCCCGTCGAAGGAGGGCATCTGTCCATCCGGAGGCATCATCCCGCCGGGACCGCCCTGTGGCATTTGTCCGGGCTCTGCGGTGCTTTCAGCGGATTCACCATCCGCTGTAACCGTGGGTGTTCCCCAGGCTCCGCCTCTGCCGCCCCGGCCCATACCACCTCCACCGCCGCGGAAGAATCCGCCGCCCATGGAGCCCATCCCGGCGCTGCCGAGAGTGACCGCATCGCTGTCCAGTGTCAGCGTTTCTTCGGTTTCTCCGATGATGACCGTATAGGTTTCTCCGACTTTCATCTCCGGACAGCTCAGGAAGATCGAATTGAAGCTCTGCGGCGGGGTATAACTGAGGATCTCATTGCCATCCGCATCCAGTACCAGGACTTCCGTCCCGCCTTCCACGGTCTCAGTGAGATTATACATAATGACCGGCTGTTCGGAGCTTTCATCAAAGTTTTCCGCCATCATAGCGCCGCCGGCAGCGACCAGATTGCCGCCGCTGATGAGCGCTTTGCCGCCGCTTTCAGAACCATAGTCGATGGAATTATTGGAACCACCGCCGGGCAGGCTGACCCGGATCGTTCCGCCGGTGATGTAAAGATCGCCGTTGGAGTCGATTCCGTCGGCATCCCGGGCATCCTCATTGATGATGGTGAGGCTGCCGCCGCTGATGCGCACCCAGGTCTCTTCGTCTTCTTCTTCAGCCGCTGCGGTCGGTGTTTCGGCTGCTGTTTCCGTTGATTGTCCCCAGCCGCCGCGTCCGAATCCGCCGCCCATCATGCCGAAGGCATCGCTGCCCCCGTTGGCGTTCAAGCCGTCATCGGTCGGGTTGATGGTGATGTCACCGCCTGCGATATCAATGGTGATCGCTTCGATCCCTTCATAACAATTTTCGATGTTGATCGTCCCGTCATTGATGAGCACGTTGGTATCGGAATGGATGCCGTCATCCCCCGCGGAGATGTTGATCACTCCGCCGCTGATGGTGATGTCACCGGCAGTGTGGATGGCATCGTCACCGGAAGTAATGCTGATGTTTCCGGATTCGATCACCAGGTAACCGCCTTCTTTTGAGACCACCAGTCCGTCATCTTCCGCATTGATCGTGAGGTCCGTGTCCATGATGCGCAGGCTGTCATTGGCGTGAAGTCCGTCCGTGGGTGCGGTCACGCTGATGGCGCCGCCGGTGAGGATCAGGTCGTCATTGGCATCGATGCCGTGCTTGTAACCGCTGACGATGGTGAGCGAACCGGACCCGTTGATGGTCAGGTCGTCCCGGGCGAAGATCGCTCCGCCGGTGCCTTCTGCCAGCGCCGCCTCACTGAACTCCGCGCCGCTGGTCAGGAAGTTTTCGCTGCCTTCTGCCAGGGTCAGGAAGACCTTGTCCGCCTCTTCTACCCGGATGCAGGCGTTGTCGGAGCTGGTGATGTTCACACCGTTCAGTTTGATCCAGACCTTTGAAGAGTCATAGGCGTCCACGCTGATGTACCCGTCGCTGAGCGTCCCGGAGACTTCATAATAACCGGCGTTGGTGATGACTACGGTGCCCCCGTTGGCATAGGCGCCTTTGCCGGAAACCGTGGCGCTTTCACCGTTGAGCGTGATGACTGTCGCGTCTTCGCTTTCCCACTCACCGTTCTGATCGTTGGCGGTGAAGTTCGCGAGGTCCGAATATTTTTCCGCATCTTCATCGATGATTTTTGCAATACCGAGCTTCTCACCATTCATGAACAGCACCGTGATCACCAGCGCGATCAAAGTGATGATGATGCAGATGCGGTCGATATGTTTATCGGTAGACACGTCCGGCTCCTTTTATCCCATGTAGTCCCCGTTGTAAGAGACCAGCACTGCGCTCTGCACACCGGCGATTTGGGAAAGCGTGTTGACGAAATCGGTGTTGTCGTCATTGAGCCGCACTTCCATGCTGAGCTCCACATTCCCCTGGCGGGCGGTCTTGGATTTGACGGTGCATTTCTTTGTGTTTTTCTTAAGGTAATCCACAGCCGCTGTTTCGGAAGCGTGATCATTGCAGTTCAGCACGACGATATAAGGGTTGGAGCTGTCCTTGTGGTTTGCGAAAACCAGCAGGATGATGCCGATGACGACGGAACCGAACACTGCCAGCGGGATCATGCCGGCTGCCAGGACGATGCCGACCGCGATCGCCCAGAACAGGAAGGCGATATCCAGCGGTTCTTTGATGGCTGTGCGGAAACGGACGATGGAAAGTGCACCGACCATACCGAGGGAAAGCACCACGTTGGAGGTCACTGCGAGGATCACGAGAGAGGTGATCATGGTCAGCGCGACCAGCGTCACCCCGAAGGACGAGGAATACATCACGCCGGAATAAGTCTTTTTGTAGATCAAAAAGATGAACATACCCAAACAAAACGCCAGCGCCATGGTCAGAACCATGTCCAGCACGCTGACAGACGTCACATTGTCAAGAAAACTTGATTTGAAAATATCAGAAAAAGTCATTTTTTACTCCTTGTTTATTTACTACTTACTACTTACTATTTACTACTTATCCATAGATCCTGCACTGCGCATATTTTGAAAACGCAGCGACACGTCGGCCGGGAGTCTGCACACAGTCCCGGATGATGGAGGGCAGATAGGCGTCCCACTTCACCTCAAGGATGATGGGCGCGTCTCCTGCGGGGATCGTTACACACTTCGGGTTCAGAAAATCCGTGCAGCTCAGTCCCGTGCGGATATTGTAGTCAAATGTCACGCGGACGTTGCCGGGCCCGTAAATAAAGGGCTCGCGGGTGTAGTCCACGATGGTTTTCGGCGCCATCCCCTGATAACGCATCTTGCAGTAAAGCTCCTGAATGAGTGAATGTGGTGATTGCAGCATCCAGTCGATCTTTCCGTCCACGATGGATTGGGCTTCCGCCATGCTCAGCGGGGCGGAATATTTGGTGCCGAGCCCGTTGAGCTTGCTCTTCTTTTCCAGGTGGATGATTTTGGAAGGGTCTCCGTTGTAATAACGGATGCGGAATTTCTCCCGCATGTTGACGCCATCGACCTTTTCCCGCAGGGCTTTGTCATTCAGGTTGTCAAAATAGAGGCTGCGGATCAGGTATTTGCCGCCGATGGCATGTGTGTCCGGCTGTGCTACTGCCTGAAGACGGGCCCGAATGGAGAGCAGATCCACATAAGTGATCTCGTGCTTCCATTCATGTCTGTAATGAACATCCATATAATTCCCCTTTGTTTTTGTTTCAATGATATTATTTTAGCCTCCCAACCTTAGTTGAAACTTGGAAAAGTGAGGATAATTTGTGGAATTATGACAACGATTTTTGAAATGGTTTTTTCAGTACATATGTCATGTTGAAAATCTTTTTATTCGTGTATAATGATTATAAAAATCGTCTTTCATAGGAGGGATGTTATGAAGAAGTATATGCTTTTAGTTCTTTGCGCTGCACTGATGTTCCTTGCCCTTGCCGCAGCGGTCTCAGCCGACCAGGATGGCAATGCGAACTGGTGCAACATGGACAAATACGGCTGTTACAACACGGAAGCAGACGGCTCGAAGAGTTATATCTATTTCTGGAGCGAAGAGGCACGTGCCTATTTCATGGGTGGTTCGACTGCCCCTTACACAAATGTCGTGGATTACTGTTATAACTGTAGAGACGGCAGAATGGCGACAGGGGTCGGAAATTCCGGTGGTATTTCTGAAGCGATCCGTAAGCTGATCGTCCGGTACCAATATGCCTATTCTCATGGTGGCAAATCGAAAAGCATTGCCATTGGAAATGATATTAACGAAGATGATAAAACGATCGTTATCACTACAGGAAAAGATTACGAAGACGGATCTTCGATCCGCTATATTGACTATGTCGAAAACTTCACCCGGGATGCTTATGAAAATTCAGTGCCTGTGACCAGAACGATCGTGGAAACGGACGGTCAGGGCAATTCATCATCAAGTACATACGAATGGCGTCCAAGAGATGATGGTACAGGCAGAAATTACGTCAGTGATTCGAACGGAAATGAAGTTTATGGGGCTGATCCCACAAGTACCGGGCCCCGGAAGTAAGTTAAGGACACCGGTTACCATTCACAGGTTTGCTCGGGGAGACTGTCCCTGTATGCGGATCCGTGAACTGTAACGGACCCTGACTTGACGTAATCAAATTTTTGTGAATCACTTGACAGGAATTAGTGAAGGAATATAATAATTCCTGTATGCGCTGGTGCTGGAACTGGCAGACAGGCATGGTTGAGGGCCATGTGGCGCAAGCCGTGGGGGTTCGATTCCCCCCCAGCGCACAATCAATCGGAAGTCACCTTCCGGTTTTTTGTTTTTAAAGGTGGTCAGTGGTCGGTGATCAGTGATCACCAACCGGAACCGATCACCGACCACCGATCACTTATTTCTTATGTCTTATTTCTTATTTCTTATTTGTTATTTTGGAAATCATTCCCAGCTCTTCCACCTTCAGCGCAGCGCAGACGGCGAAATAGATCCCGACACCGATCAGCAATCCGCCCGCGACGGTGACCAAAGCGCCCGCCCGGACGAACCGCAGCCACGCCAGCAGCCCCGCGGTCATGGCAAACGCGGCGGCTCCATAACGCCATACGCCGTCCCAAATGCGGCTTCCTTCCAGTCCGCCGAGTTTTTTGTTCATGAAATACAGCAGCGCACACATTTCCAACGCGGTGGCAATGGAATTGGCCAGCGCCAGCCCGCCGTGCGGCCAGGTCCCCAGCGCCCCGAAAAGTTTGGAGAGCACGATGTTCAGCAGCATATTCAGCGCCATGGAAGCAAAGAGCACGAACACCGGGGTTTTGGTGTCATGCATGGCATAAAACGCCCGGGAAATGACCTCAACCACACTGTGTCCCACCAGTCCGACCCCATACCAGACCAGGGCACAGGCGACCATGTCTGTCATTTCCGGGGTGAAAGAGCGCCGCTCGAAGACCACGCGCACGATCGGCGTGGCGAGGATCACCAGCCCCGCGGTGGCGGGGATGGCCAGCATCAGCACCAGGCGCAGGGCCGAAGCCAGCGAGGAGCGCATCTCCTTCGTTTCTCCCCGGGCGACCTGTACGGAGAACATCGGCAGTGAGACCGTCGCCACGGATTGGGCGATAGCTGCCTGGGGCATCAGCATCAGTGAAAGTCCCCAGCTCAGCGCGGAGATGGAGCCCGGCGCCAGGAAGGAGGCCAGATAATTGTCGACGAGAAAGTTCAGCTGGACCGCACTCGCCCCGATCTGACGAGGGATCATCAGTTTCACGATCTCGCGGACGTTGGGGTCCTTCAGCCCGAGAGAGGGATAATACTTCGCCCCCTTGATGCGCAGCAGGTGAGGAAACTGGATCAGAAAATGCAGGAGCGACCCGAGCACCGCGCCCATGGCCACCCCGGTGATCCCGAAGGGTTTGGCCAGCGCCGTGACACCGATCATGATGCCGACCTGGTACATTGCCGGGGCCAGTCCCGGGAAGAGGAAGTTTCCGTTGGTGTTCAGAATGCCCATGATCAGTCCGCTGATGCCAAAGATCAGTACCGAAGGCAGCTGGATGCGCAGCAGCTTGACCGTCAGCGCCTGCAGCTCCGGGTCGTGGAGGGAAAAGCCCGGGACCAGGATATATTTCACCACCTGTTCGGCAAAGATGAAGCCAAGGGTGCACAGGAAAAGCAGCGCCAGGAACAGGCAGTTCCCGATGCGGGAGGCCAGCAGCCAGGCCTTATCCTTCTCGTCCTCTCTGTCCAGCATGGCGCTGAAGGTCGGCACGAAGGCGCTGGCCAGGGCGCCGCCCGCCATCAGGTTGAAGATCGTCTCCGTCAGACGGTTTGCCGCGAGGTAAGCGTCCACTTCCGCGCTGGCGCCGAAAGTCGAGCCTAAAATTGCCTTGGAAAGCAGCCCGCAGATTTGTGAAAAGATCATGGCACAGCCCAGCACCAGCGCCGACTTCGCCACCCGATTCATGTTATTTCCGCCGTTCTTCTCTTCCATCTTCCCTATTCCTTATTCCCTTGTGGATCTCTAAAGAAGTCAATTCATTTCTGTCCCGAGGAGATTCAAAGAATAAATTCTCTGAATCTCCTCGGGAGTTTTTCGTGGGGCGAAGCTCCTGCTCCGCATATAAATCGGGCGTCAGCCCGTTCCTCTCGGAGCAGGCTATAACCCTGCCGCCCCCATACCCCCGCCCATTAGTTTTTGGAGGTGACCTTTATTATTAAAGTCGCGAAGCGACACAATAATTATTCATTTTTCATTGTTCATTTTTCATTATAAAATAACTCTCCCCCGCCTGATACCCCTGCTCCGGCAGCATGAAAGCCGTCCGCAGGCAATAAAGCCCCGGCTCGAGATCGGCCCCATCCAGTGTGCACAGCTTCCACTGTCCGTTATCGAGCGCGCTGCCGCTGCAGACTTCCTGCCATTCGCTTGGGAACATCCCGGAGCCGAGGCTCACCTGCACCGATTCAGCCCTGCGGTTCAGGGCAAGCCGCACGATAATGTCGATCTTCTCTTCATGGCCGAAGGTCTGAAAGGCAGTGGGACTCTCGATCCGGACTGCTCCGGACTGTGCCGTGCTGCGGATCGGGTCATAGGCGGTCGGGACCTGTTCGATCCCGTTTGCCGCTGCCCACTCGGCAGCATTCGCGGGCAAACTGAGAAAGATCTCGTTCACCACGTCCTCCGGCGGCGTGTAACGGGTCGCCAGCATACGGTTTTCCCGGTTGATGGGCACTTCCACATAAAATTCATCGAATTCATAGGGCTCATTCCCGCGCAGAAAGACGTCCGTCATGGTCTCCCGGCACACGGAGGTAGGCAGCTTCCCGGAGGGCAGACAGATCCGCACCTGGGAAATGCCCGCGGGGACATCCCATCCCGAAACCGGGGTGTCCTGCTGTGCGAACTCCATCACTGACCGCCACAGGATCTCGGAGGTTGCCTGGACCTGGTCGGTGTCGACCACAAAGGCAGAGATGGTTTTCGGGTCGGCAAGCCGGATCGCGCAGCTCAGGTCTTTCGTATAGCCGCTGACCCAGCGGCTGCTTTCTCCGTTGACGGCGCTGATCTTGACGGCAGCCGGCCGGTCAGAGAGCCGCAGCCCGCTGCTGTCTTGTGAAAACACATTATGCACGAGATATGCCAGGTTTTCCGCGATCAGGGACTTGCGGGTTTCCGGTTGTGGATCATCGACCGTCCCGTCTTCGTGTTCAATGTAAAGGATGCTGACCGGGTGCATGGCGCCGCCGCTGTCGGAACCGGTCTGCTCGCCCTGTGTGGCGAAGGGGATCAGTGCGTAAGCCAGCGATTCAGCCGTATAGCTCCCGCCCTCAGTAAGCGCCTCGCTGTCCGTCAGCATATGGCTGTTGGAGAGTCCGAACAGAGCGGCAGTGCGCTGCACGGCGCCGCTGCCGAACCGCTGCAGATGAGCGCTGAGGGGCCGCAGATAATCGCTGTTCAGCGCTTCCCGCAGCTGCACAGGCCCGTGAAAACTCTCAGTTCGGGCTTCTTCTCCCTCCCGGGAGAGGTCATAGGCGTCTTCCAGATCCCACAACAGGGTGGAAGGAGCGCTCCCGCCGCTGAAAGCGGTGACAGCCGCGAAATAATTCATCGCGCTGCCAATGGGATAGGTTTGCAGGGATGTGTTATAAACGCGTCGGTTTTCATTGTTGAGCTGGGCTTCCAGCTCTGAGAGCACCTCACCGCTTTCCGTGTCAAGCACGGCGATGGAAGCCGGGGCGGTGCGGAGCGCTTCTGCGGCAGCCCGACGCTCGTCATCCGTATAGGCGCTGCTCAGCGGACAGGCGCTGTTCTCCGCTTCGTTTTCGACGGAGGTCACACAGTTCAGATATGCCTGCAACGCAGCATCTTCCGTGGTGACCACTTTCAGACCGCCGCGCTCGACCTGTTCCCGTCCGTAAAGGTGCATGACAGCATCCAGCGCCTTGCGGGTGATGATGTCCGGCTCCATCCCGTTGATGTAGCGTGGAGGTTCGAAGATGATGAAGTTGCTGTGGGCCAGTTCGTTCGTTTCATCCTCGCTGAAAAGTCCTGCCCGCCCGAGCGCGGCGAGCTGGTTCAGATAAAAATCCCGCAGAGCTCCTTTGGAGTCGATAGGGTTCAGCATCGGAGCGTTGATGACCGCGCTCATCAGGACGCATTCAGCATCGTTCAGTGCACTGCCGGGTTTGTCCAGGTAAAGCCGGGATGCCGCATCCAGTCCGAATGCCATCTGGCCGAACCAGGCGGTGTTGTAATACCACTCCGTGATCTGTTCATCGCCATATGTCCTGCGGATCTGTTCGCTCAGCGCCCGGGCGGCAAAGTCCGGGTGACGGGACTCACGGATGAAATCCGCATACACCTTGCGGACCATCTCTTCTGCGATGGATTTTCCTTCTTTCCGGGTGAGACGGTCTGCTTCCAGGAACTTCCGTGGGAAACAACCCTCTCCGTCGTCCGCGCACAACTTCAGCTCCTGCGGAGCAAAATCCGCATAAGCCAGCGTGAACAGGGACGTTTCACCGTCCCGGGCGTAAAAAGTTGTCGGTCCCGGTTTGGCTTCATAGGTCAGCCGGAACAAGTCGAGGGAGGGCAGTCCCTGTGTGAAGATCGCGTACGCCAGTCCCAGACCGGTCAGCCCGGTCAGGATCAGCGCCAGCAGCGTCAGCCCGAACCCTTTCAGGAAAGAGAGAAAACGGGAACCGCGCCCGGCGGCTCCCCGATGTTTATGGATGATGATATAGCGGGAGGATTTCATCTGCCCTGCAGCGCGAATGCCAGCGCTGCGAAGAAAACCGTCACCAGTGCGCAGGAGATTTCCCGTCTGGAGCGTGGGACCGTATCCACCAGGCTCACCTTCTGCGTCTCCTTATCAAGGACAAAAGCCATTTCCGGTCCGCACATCCACGCCAGCAGCGTGCCGCCGACCAGACCACCCAGGTGGCCCCAGTTGTCGATCCCGCCGCTCAGTCCCAGCAGCAGGTTGACCACCAGCACGAAGCCGATGTTGCGCAGCGCCATCTTGTAATTGCGCAGGATGCGTCGGTTTTTATAAAGGAACATTGCCTGTGCGCCGATGAGCCCGAAGAGAGCCGTGGATGCCCCGACGGAAACAGTGTTCGGCGCGAAGACATGGGAAAACACGTTTCCGGTGAAGCCGCTGATCAGGTAAAACCGCAGGAAATCCCAGTGGCCGTAATAATTTTCAAGCGAAGGCCCCAGTGTGAACAATGCGTACATGTTGAAGAGAATATGCGTGATCGAGCCGTGGAGAAAAACCGGGGTGATGAGCCGCCAGTACTGGTGACGGTAGGTGATGTAAGCGCTTCTCTTGGCCCCGTATGCCATGAGAATGTCCACGCCAAAGCGCCATTTGCTGATCGCCTGTGCGAGGTAAACGACCGCGGTGAACCCGATCAGGCACCAGGTCACATAAGGCTTTCCCTGGATCATTTGGAACGGGATCCGCTGCTGCCTCGCCTTCTCTTCCCCCGTCATCTCTTCCTGCATCGTTTCTTCAGGACTGTATTCTTCACTCATCTTACCTTGTACTTACCTCTTCTTTCCTTCATTCTTCATTCTTATGCTCCGAATTCGGATTCATCAATTTGTCATGAAAATCAGTATTCTGACCCCTGAATCCTGAATCCTTTTTTCAAACTTACATCTTCATTTCTTATTTCTAATTTCTTATTTCCCGCTGACCACTACTTTCCGATTCCTGCTCCTCATGTGCTCCGCCCGCAGGATGGTCAGCAGGTCCATCGCCGCGTGATTGATCTCATCATTGACCAGCACATAGTCAAAATCATCGATATGTTCCAGTTCGCTGACCGCGGTCTGAATGCGCACCGTCAGTGACTCCTCGCTGTCGGTGTTGCGGGCACGCAGACGGGTGAGCCATTTGTCGGCATCGGGCGGGATGATGAAAATGGTGACGGCCTCTGGATAAACCGCCTTGACCTTCCGCATTCCCTGATAGTCCAGCCGCAGGATCATGTCCTTCCCCTCCTGCAGGGCTTTTTCGATCTCGAACCGGGGGACGCCCTTCAGGTCATCATAGACTTCCGAGTGCTCCAGCATCTCACCGTTTTTGATCATTTCCAGGAATTTCTTCCGGGAGATGAAGTGATAATCCTTCCCTTCGATCTCCCCTTCGCGTTTGGCGCGGGTGTTGCAGGTGACGACAAAATGAAAATCGACCGTCGAAATTTCCTTCAGCCGATTGATGACGGTATCTTTGCCGGAACCGGAGAGACCGGAGATGATCAGGATCAGCGGTTTCGGCTCTTCGATGAAATATTTTGAAGTTTCCATTTCCATGCCATTAATCCCCTTCCCTTGATTATAATTTAATTTATGGATGTATTAAGTAAAATAGAGCTAAGATGATTAGATGAAAGCCATGAGGTGACAGTGGGGCCGGTTGCCCGGCGCACCGTCAGGTGCAAAGGGAACCGTCCCCATCTGTCACCAAAATTAAGGGGACCTCAAAAAACCCATGAGCGGGGGTATGGGGGCTGCATAGCCCCCGGAAAACATGGCGCGGGAAGGTATTCCCCGAGAAAAAATGTTACTGAATCCCGCGCCATAATGAATGAACTGTGAATGAGGATAAAATTTCAAGGGATTTTAAAAGTGCCATCAATATAAGGAATTAAAAAATGCCGATCTACGAATATATCTGCTCCGCGTGCGGGAAGCCCTTCAGCCTGTTCCTCTCCTACGCCGACTATGACACGGCCTCGGTGCGCTGCCCGGACTGCGGTTCGGGGTCCGTCCGCCGCAGGATCCGCCCTGTCCGTGTCGCGACAGGGGAAAAAGCCCGCCTTGAGAAGATCAGCGAAGAGGCGGCGGGTTCTGACAGTCCGCAGATGCTGGGCAAAGTGATGCGCACTATCCAGGAAAACTCCGGCCGCGAGCTCCCGCCCGACACCAACGAGGCCCTTACCCGCCTCGAACGCGGAGAATCCCCTGCGGAGATCGATAAAGATTATGACTGAAATGTCATAAATGAGAAATTAGGAATTAGAAATGAGAAATTTCGGTGTTGCTTCACGACTTTCTTCATTATTCATTATTCTTTATTTTTTAACAACAAAAGCGGGGTAAATTCCCGCTTTTGTTGTTATGCTCCTCCTTCCTGATAGAGCTCCGGATCGGTCGGGGTGTTCCCTGATGGGTCATGAACATAGACCCACTCGCCCACGTTTGCCCAGTTATAGAGCCAGTGAGCGTCCCCGTTGGACATGTTCACACATCCGTGCGATTGTTCGTAGCCGTACCAGGCCCGCCAGTAGGCTCCGTGAAAGGCACGCAGCTTGTCAAAGTACATCGTGAAGGGCACGTCCTCCAGCCAGTAATAGTCGGATTTGTCCGTCTCAAACGAGCCGGTCATGTTTTCGGATTCGTTCTTCTGATAGATCTGGAAGATCCCCGGCTGCGTGTAGTATGGTTTCATTCCTGTGGCGACCATGCAGGCATAGATCAGCTCATAATTCTCATAAACCATCACCACCTGTTCCAGCAGATCCACCTCGATCCAGCGGTCGGAAGGGATCTCCGGCGGCGGTGTGGTGTTGATGTGCGCCGCGCGGAAGTGGATGCGGTCCACCCATTGGTTTTCGCCGATGCGGAACCAGGTGGTGTCTTTAGTCTCGACGGTCTCATAGCAGTTCACCACGTCCTCACGGTTGTAATAGACGGTCGTGTTCAGCCCTTTGTTATAGTCCATTTCGAGGTATGGGTTGCATCCTTCCACGATCCAGCCGAAGTCATATTCCGGGGTCTTGGTGAAGGTCCGTCCCAGTGTGGAGGTGGAAACCGCTGCCGGTGAGGCACGCAGCCACAGGTCCCGCCCTTTGGAGTGCACATAGTGCCCCGAGCCGATGTCGACCACGTCGGTATAGGAGACGTAGCGGATGGCGCCGGAGGAGATGCTCCCGACCGGGTTTGTGCTGTTGGCAGCCTCTTCCGGGGAGTTATAGAGATAGATCGTTTCCGAGTTGTCCACATTGATTCGGGCATACTGATAAGGCACATCCATCAGCGCCGGGTCGATCTTTTTCCCGGTGAAGGGCGGTTCCGGATAGACGCCTCCCTCTTCCACATAATTTGTCAGATATTCCGACGGTCCCAGCGGGTTGCAGCTGTCCGGCGCGATCAGGTAGACCCCCGGCAGGCACAGCACCTCCATCCCGTTCCCGTCGGGATCCGCACCGGTCACCGATGTTCCCGTAATTGCCGTTACATCGATCCCGCCTGCCATGGAATCCCCCATGCTTTCAGTCGATCCCGATCCCGTGGGATATGCTGAGCTGTTCGCCGAATCTGTCTCTGCGGAATATCCCGTGCCGTCGGAGGATCCCATTCCTGCAGTATCACCCGTATTCTCTGTAACTCCCGTCTCAGTCAGCTCCATCCGTTGGATCACGTCCGTCACGACCTCCGCATTCTGCCCCAGTGACGTCTGCAGCCCCAAACCAAAAACCAAAATGATCAAAATACAAAGTTGAAGAACCACCTTTCCAACACATGAAACCTGAAGCCTGATACCTGACACCTTTATTCTTCCCTCTTCATTCTTCATTTATTTCTTAACTCTTAACTCTTAATTCTTAATTTCCTAATACCGGTAACCGGCAACCGGTAACCGGCAACTAATTTCTTATTTCTTATTTCTTATTTCGTTATAGATCGTCCGCTCTTCGTCCGTCGGGATCACCCAGATCTGCACCCGGCTCTCCGCTGTGCTGATGCACGCTTCACTATTCATATCATAAGCTGCATTCTTTACCGGATCCAGTTTCAGCCCGAAGAAGTCCGTATCCCGGCAGACCGCCTCCCGCATTTTTGCGAATTTCACCCCCGCGTCATCCGTGAAGACCAGCGCGTCCGCTCCATTTAATAGGAAGAGAAATGACCCGATATAGGCTCGGAGCCGGTTGACATAAACATTAAACGCCAGCTCGCAGTCTTTGTTCCCGCCCTTTGCCGCTTCGATGATCTCCCCCAGGTTGGAGGAATATCCGGAGAGCCCCAGCAGCCCGGACTTTTTGTTAAGGTACTCAGAGATATCCTCTGTGCTCATCCCCTTCCGCATCAGCTCCAGCACGATTTCCGGGTCCAGGTCGCCGCTGCGGGTGGACATCACCAGCCCCGCGGTGGGCGAGTAACCCATGGAAGTATCGACGGAGTGACCGTCACGGAACGCGCACACCGATGAACCGCCGGTCCCCAGATGGCACATCACCAGTTTCATATGTTCATAAGGTTTTCCGAGAAGTTCCGCAGCTCGGTGGCTGACATATTGATAGGAAAGTCCGTGAAAGCCGACCTTTCGCCAGCCGTTGGCTTTCGCATCCTCCCGCGGGATGGCGTAGGTGGTGAAGTCTTTGCTCATTTGTGCATGGAAAGCGGTGTCGAAGACCGCGTACTGCGGGACCTCCGGCAGCCGTTCCCGGCAGACCTCGATCACGCTGTAGGAATTCGGGTTGTGGATCGGCGCCAGGGGCAGGCACTCCCGCAGTTGGGCGAGCGCTGCATCATCCAGCAGGGTTGATTGCTGAAAGCGCTCCCCGCCGTTGACGAAACGGTGCGCGATAGCGTCGATGGGAATGTCGTGCTCTCGCAGGAGGGTCAGGATCTCCTCCGCTGCCCGGCGGTGGGAGGAGAGATCGCAAACCTTTTTCCCGGGAATGCCGCCGATGGTCCACGCCAGCGCCGGCTCGGCTTTTGTTTTTGTGGCCACGTTCCGTGCCTTCCCGTAAGCCGGGATCTCCGGCTCGCCGTTTCCTGTTTCGTGGAATACGGTGAACCCGGTCGATGAGCTCCCGCAATTAAAAACCAGTATGTTCATGGCGTTAAGTATAACGGCAAAAGGGAAAATAGGGGAACAGGGAATAAAGAGTAAGGAGTAAGGAGTAAGGATTAAGGATTAAGGAGTAAAGGCGCACATCGGAGGGATCTGCCCCCTCTTTTTACAGTATGATATAATCAATATGGGTGTTGCCAGATATGGTGGACGGACTGGCCTTCCGGCTTATACGGAGGGACTGACTGTTTAGCCCCTCCGTATATGGGAAGAACTGATGCAATACGCATCGAGACTGACCGGAAAGGAGGGGAACCTATGTTGACTTTGAGCGAATTCATAGCCGTGATCAGTCTGTGTATCGCCAGTTTCACGCTGGGGTACCGGATCGGCCGCGACAGATCGTCAGATCAAAAGGATATTAAACAGAAATAGCCGTCCTGTTCTTGCCTGAGCGAATGGCTATTTCTTAAGCTGTATCACGAAGGCCGGACCGTTACCGGCGGCACCCCTTTGCTATCTGCCATAATTATAATACAATTCCTGCAAGTTGTCAAAGCACGGGGTCGGATTCCGCAGACTCGCGCGAAGTGCGGAGCACGAGCGAAGAGTTGGAGGGATCTGACCCCGCTTGAGTGCAAGGGCACACGGGGACGGGTCTGCGTGCCGTCGTGACCATGACAAACCGGAGCTCAGTTCGGCACACAGACCTGTCCCCTGTGCGGAAAGTGCGTTAAAAAGAGGGGGACGGGTCCGCTTGCGGGCCTGTACCTCGGGGAGGACGGATTTACCTCTTGCAATTGGACGCCGAGTCCCCAAGGTACAGGCCTCTTCGGGACCTGTCCCCGATTTCCCGAGTCTGCGGGGTCAGATCCTTCCGGCTCATGCTTCGCACGAGCCTCCAGAATCTGACCTCTTCGACTCAGGGAACCGTCCCCATCTGTCAGCTGATCGACGCCTTTTCCGTGACAGCGGAGACGGTTCCCTCTGCACCCTCATTGTTATGAGAAGGATGAGTGTATTCTAATTCAGCTGTAAGTCAAAAAAAGACTCATTGCGGTGCGTCGGGCAACCGGCCCGCAGTCACATATGACAACCCTGATAAAAGTCACATATTTTCCGAAAATGTCATCTATTTTTTTTTTTTTTTTTTGATTTGATGAGATAATGGGACCAAATGATTAACCACTGAAAGGGGAAAATTATGAACAAAAAATCATTTTTTGTCGTGTTGTTGGCCATGCTCTGCCTGGCAGTCTTTACCGTTTCCGTTTACGCTGACCAGCTGGCGAATGACCGCTGGTGCAATTCCGATCAGTATGGCTGCTGGGTCACCGGTGATGATGGCGCTCAGGACTACATTATGTTCTGGTCTGAATCCGCCCGTGAATATTTTATGGGCCCCGGCTCCAATGCTCCCGTCGTTGAACAGTACACTGCCGGGAAGATGCCGCTGGATCCTGCTCCGGCGGAAAAACATGTAAGAACTTGGATAGATGCATTGAATCATTTTTTTGATTTGATGAAAGAATATTATGGTGGGGGAGAATATTATGTTGATACCAGAGAAAGTGCTATACATCATTATAATAGAATGATAAATAATGGATGGTATACCGAATCTGAAGTTGAGAAAATGTATGATGAATGGAGTCAGTGGTTCGAGTAGTGATTGCATAAAGTAGGTAGAAAAAGGGTACAAGGAATGTTTCTTTGTGCTCTTTTTTAAACTCATTTTCCGCTTTCTGTCAAACACCAAAATGATCCGCACACGGGGACGGGTCCGCTTGCGGGCCTGTACCCCGGGGAGGACGGATTTACCTCTTGCAATTGGACGCCGAGTCCCCAAGGTACAGGCCCCTTCGGGACCCGTCCCCGATTTCCCGAGACTGCGGGGTCAGATCCTTCCGGCTCATGCTTCGCACGAGCCTCCAGAATCTGACCCCTTCGACTCAGGGGACCCGTCCCCATCTGTCAGCTGATCGACGCCTTTTCCGTGACAGCGGAGACGGTTCCCTCTGCACCCTCAATGTTATGAGAAGGATGAGTGCATCCCAATTCAGCTGTAAGTCAAAAATAGACACATTGCGGTGCGTCGGGCAACC
>JAFRIR010000021.1 GCA_017432685.1 Flexilinea sp.
CCCCCAATCCAAGTACGCCTACTGAGACTCGAACTCAGGCTCTTACCTCCGGAGGGTAATGTGATATCCACTTCACTATAGGCGCAAACAACAATATTTTACCACGGTTTCAAAATTGATTATGACAATTTAAGAAGGTATTTTAATCTCACAATATTGACAGTAAAAGGATCATAGCCCAGAGCTGCCGCCAATTCGTCCGGACGACCCATGGCAGAGTCCCTGGCTGCCATTTGAACTTTCAGCACGGCTCCGCTATCCGGATCGGGCAAAACTGTCCAGTTCTCGACCAGTGGTTTCATGTCATAAATTTTTCCGCGTCTTTCCCGCTCGATCGTCTCCTGCTGCATTAATGCATCTATTTTGCTGTTCAGAACATCCTGGTTGATCCTGTCAGGAAATGTTATCAGATAAACAGCGCTCTGAATGATGATCGTCAAGGCGGGATCACTGTAAGGCAGTTTTTCTATCTCAAGGATCTTCAAACCTGCCGGCATGCAGCGGTTTACATCACAAATAAATGTTTTTGCATCCACTTCCTTCCCATCCGGATCATCCAGCCAGATATCCATCAGCTCGCCCTGTGTTCCCCAGCCAAGCGGAAGCGGCCAGGCATAAGCTATTTTGGGTGTCGGATGAAAGCCCTGCGTATAAGCAAGAGGAAGCTTTGCGCGAAGCAGCGCCCGAATCCATACTTTCTGCAGATCAAGATGACTGGTATAACGCATCGCACCGGTTTTTTCAAAGGTAATGCGAATTCTTTCCATGCTCATTTCCTTTCCGGCAGCGGACAGAACCAGCGGACGGATTCTGTTTCCGGTTGAATATCATGAAATGCCTGAACGATTCCGCATCCATAGCATCCGGTACGGCAATCCGGCCTCAGCACTCCGCTGAGGCTGTTTTCAAATTCCCTGCGAAGGACTTTTTTACTTACACCTGTGTCGATGTGATCCCAGGGGAATATCTCGTCTGCCTCGCGTTTTCGGTGAACGTAAAATTCCGGAGACAGCCCGTTTTCCTCAAAAGCCTGCATCCACGCTTCTTTGCGATAGTGGTCAGCCCAGGCATCCAGTTTCGCACCCAGCTGCCATGCACGATAAATCACTTTTGACATGCGGCGGTCACCTCGAGTGCTCCAGGCTTCAAACATAGTCGATTCAGGTTCGGACCAGCTGATTTTGATACCGGGTGTTTTCAGCGCCTTTTTCAGCAATGCCTGTTTATCCGCGACAACATCAGGGTCATCCAGCTGAGCCCATTGGAAAGGTGTGTGCGGCTTCGGAACAAAAGTCGCCACTCCGAGATTCAGCTGTGAACGTTTCCCAAGCAGTCTGCGCCCGATCTTGATCACTTTGATCGCAAGATCAGCAATTGCCTGGACATCTTCCATGGTTTCATTCGGAAGTCCGATCATGAAATAAAGCTTGATTGTCTGCCATCCCCGTCCGTAAATCACTTCAGCAGTTTTCAGCAGCTGTTCTTCAGTAATATATTTATTGATGGTGGTTTTGATCTTTTCGGAAGCAGCTTCCGGAGCCAGGGTAAACCCGCCGGCACGGGAACCGCGCAGCTGTTCCAGAATATCTACGGAAACCGTGTCGATACGCAGCGAAGGAAGTGCAATGTTTAATTTTCGTTTTTGATATAAGTCATGCAGCTCAGTCACCAGCTGCTGTATCGGGCGGTAATCGGATGAAGAAAGCGAAAGCAGCGCAGCCTCTTCATAGCCTGTGTCGTCCAGCGCTTTGGCAAGTGACCTGACCACCATGTCAGCCGGACGTTCACGTACCGGCCTTGTGATAAAACCTGCCTGACAAAAACGGCAGCCACGGCTGCACCCGCGCATGATTTCCACAGCAACGCGATTCTGTACAACATCGATCGA
Organism: Flexilinea sp.; assembly: GCA_017432685.1. GTDB lineage: Bacteria > Chloroflexota > Anaerolineae > Anaerolineales > Anaerolineaceae > Flexilinea. The sequence goes on from JAFRIR010000021.1 coordinate 1,889, forward strand.
GGGCACGATAAACCGTTCAGGTGGTTCAGGCAGCACCGGGAGAATGCGTTTTTTGATACGGCTTTTGGTACAGGGATGGATTGCGGTAATGGCTGCTACAGTTCCGTCTTCGTTGTAGCTTGGTTCAAAAAATGAAGGAATATAAATGCCCTCAATTACAGACAGATTTTCGAGCAGGACTTCCTTCCGCTCTCCGCTCTTCTTCCATGACTGATAGCAGCGGATGATCTCAGGAAACACTTCTTCACCTTCACCGATTACAAATGCGTCAATAAAGGGTGACATTGGTTCAGGGTTAAAGGTGGAATGTCCTCCGGCAATGATCAGCGGACAGTTTTCATCCCGTTCCGCAGAAAATACGGGCATCCCGGCAAGGTCAATGAGCGTCAGTACATTCGTATAAAGACTTTCATAAGGGATCGTAATGCCAATGATGTCCATGTCGCTGAGCTGTGTTTTGCTCTCCAGCGTATAAAGCGGAACTCCGTGAGAGCGCATCTCCGCTTCCATATCTTCCCAGGGAAGGTAAACCCTTTCAGCCCAGACATCAGGCATTTTGTTCAGCTGATCATAAAAAATGGCTAAACCGAGGTTGGGAACACCAAGGTCATAAATATCCGGAAAAGCCAGAGCGACACGGGTCTCAACCTCAGCAGGGTCTTTCATCACTGCGTTATATTCACCGCCCACATAACGGCCCGGTTTCTGAACTTTCAGAAGAAAAGTGTCAATTATTCTTTCAATTTCGTTCGGCTGCATCTGACCATCCATTTGTATGTAACTGGAACCTTCACAGATTCTTTTCTAATATTATATGTTTTTTCAGAAAAACAAACAGAAAAAATATTTACAACATTATTTTTCGTATCAGAAATTTTTTCGTTCGGCGCTGATATGTCATAAGTTATAATCTATTTTCAATAGTTTTTCATTTCAGAAATGAAAGAATCAATTATTTGGTTATAATTGAATCAGGGATATGACAAACACCCGGAAAGGAAAGTTCAATGAAAAAACTGTTGCTTGTTTTATGTGCTTTAATGATGTTTGTATTTGCTGCAAACGCTGTTTTTGCGGATGCGGATTACCTTGAAACCTCTGTTCCGTCCTCCAGCAGAGAGGCTGATATTCCTGCCTATTTCCTTTTGCCGGAAGGCGCTACTGATTCTGTCGTTGTTTTGATCCATGGTCACCACGGCAATCACAATGAATGGGGCGGCTATGACGTTGTTGCAAACGGTCTTGCCGAAAACGGAATTTTGGTGGCTGAACTTGACTTTGCCGGCTGCGGTGCATCCACTGAAGATTATCATTTGAACGCCATGTCTTACATGTGCAAAGACGTTTTGGATGTCATCAATTATGCGAAAGGAACCTATGGTGTTTCGAAAGTCGGCGTTATGGGGTATTCCATGGGCGGACGCATCGTCTGCCAGATGTTGATCGAAGACATGATCGCTTTTGATTCTGTCGCATTCGTTGCTCCCGCTGTCAGCCTGACGGATATGATCATAATGTTCGGCGGTCAGGAAAATTATGACATGATGAAGGCAGCCATTAAAGACAGTGACGAGATGTATCCCTTCCCCGGGGCATTCGGCGAACAGCTGCTTTCCAACGAGTTCTTCACCGATTTGGAAAAATATGGCGAGGATATGGCCCAGATGGCTGCGGAAAAATACAGCGGTCATTCTCTGACGATCTACTCGACTGATGATTACATTGTCAATCCCGCGGTATCACAGATGGCGGCCGATGCATTTGGTTCCACTGTTATCACGGTCAGCAATCTTGGTCATTCCTACAATTTCTATGGCGAGGATCCTACCACTGTTAATGCTCTGAACACAGCTCTGATCACTTTCCTCACGACAGATTTGGCTGCTGCTGAATAGGAGAATTTTTCATCGTATCTGTTCAGTACGGAGCACACGGAGACTGCTCTGATGCTGCGGCGAAGCCCGCACAGCAAGGCTGTATCTCGTGATGCGTCGCCAGGTTCTGAACAGTTACTTTTCATCAAATTCATATCAGGGGCTGCAAAAGGGCAGCTCCTGTTTTTTTAATCACCTTTGTGCAAAAATTGACTTTGACGGTTTTCCATTCTTATGCTATGATTCTATTAATGTTGAACGATTGAATCGATCAGCAGTGACAATGTGTGAAACAGTAGATACTGGAGGATTTTTATGAGTTATATTCGTGACATCAATCTCGCTCCGTCAGGTAACGACAAGATTGAATGGGTACGCCGCAACATGCCGCTGCTTCGCAGCATTCAGCAGCAATTTGAAAAAGATCAGCCTTTCAAGGGTTTAAAGATCGGTCTTTCCATCCATCTGGAAGCAAAAACGGCCTATCTGTGCCGCGTTCTGGCAGCCGGCGGCGCCGAGATGCACATCACCGGTTCCAATCCGCTTTCCACACAGGACGATGTAGCAGCAGCTCTCGCAGCAGGTGGATTGAACGTTTACGCTTTTCATGGAGCGGATGCGAAGCTTTATGACGAATGCATTGAGATGGTCGTCAAGGCTGAACCCGACATCGTTATTGATGACGGCGGTGACATTCTGAACATGATGCACAACAAATATCCCGAGATCGAAAAGAAGGTTCTCGGCGGCGGTGAAGAAACCACCACCGGTATTATCCGTCTGAAAGCCATGGAACGCGACGGTGAGCTGAAGTTTCCCATGTTTGATGTCAACGATGCAAACTGCAAACACCTGTTTGATAACCGATACGGTACCGGCCAGTCTGTTTTTGACGGCATCAACGGCACTACCAACCTGATCGTCGCCGGCAAACATGTGGTCGTAGCCGGTTACGGCTGGTGCGGACGCGGTACTGCCATGCGCGCCAAGGGACTCGGAGCCAAGGTGATCGTCACAGAAGTCGATCCGGTGAAAGCTATCGAAGCAGTGATGGACGGTTTTGAAGTGATGCCGATGAGGGACGCAGCAAAGATCGGTGACCTGTTCGTCACCACCACCGGCTGCAACCAGGTCATCACGGAAGATCACTTCTATACAATGAAAGACGGTGTTCTGCTTTCCAACGCGGGACACTTCAATGTTGAAGTTGATGTAGCAAAGCTGGAAGAAATCGCTGTCGAAACAAGACAGATGAAACCGAACATTATGGGTTATAAACTCTCCAACGGCAACTGGCTCTACGTTCTCGGAGAAGGTCGTCTGGTCAACCTGGCCGCCGGCAACGGACATCCGGCAGAAATCATGGACATGAGCTTTGCCATCCAGGCGCTTTGCGCCCGCTATGTTGCCGACCACCGCGGTCAGCTTCCAGTGAAATTGATGCCGGTACCGGTCGAGATCGACGATCAGGTTGCACGAATGAAACTGGAAACCATGGGTGTTTCGATCGATGTACTGACTCCGGAACAGGAAAAATACCTGAGCAGCTGGCAGATTTGACTATTTGTGAATGAATGTTCCCCCGCAAGGGGGAGTTTTTTAAATAAGAAATAAGAAATAAGAAATAAGGGAACCTCTAAAAACTCATGAGCGGGGGTATGGGGGCTGCATAGCCCCCGAAAACCATGGCGCGGAAAAGTTATTTTCCGAGTAAAATCAATTAGATTCCCGCGCCATAACGATTGAACTGTGAATGAGAATATAAGTTTAAGAGTTTTTAGAGGTTCCCATAAAAAATATGAGTATGGTATGAAGATATTGTTTGAACATGCAAATATTCTGATCACGGAAGACGATGGTTTTTCCGAAATCAAAGACGGATATCTTGGCGTTAACGGAAAGAGAATCGACTATATCGGCAAAGAAAAACCGAAAGGCAGCTACGATGTTATAAAGGATTATACGAACAAGCTGCTGATGCCCGGACTCATCAACACCCACTGTCATGCGGCCATGACCATGCTGCGCGGTCTCGGCAGTGACCTCCCGCTGCAGGAATGGCTGTTTGAGAAGATGATGCCGGTGGAAGACCGCTTCACTGCCGAAAGCATCCGTGCGGCTTCAGAACTGGCTCTGCTGGAAATGATATCCACAGGAACTACAAGCTTTTGTGATATGTATTTCATCAATGAAGCCACGGTCCTGCCTTGTCTCGAATCCGGCATCAAAGCCAACATCTGCCGGCCCATGCAATCCTTTGACCCGGCTGATGTTTATGAGACCATGGTTCGGAAACTGGAAGCAGACACTTTGTTCAGTGAATATAACGGCGCCGGAGAAGGACGCATACTCATTGATGATTCGATTCATGCCGAATACACCTGTTCGGAAGCTGTCGTCCGGGCACATGCCCAGACAGCGAAGACACGCGGCACCCGCATGCATATCCATCTTTCCGAAACGAAACGCGAGCATGAAGAATGTATTTCAAAATATAGCAAAACACCGGCACAGTGGTTTGCGGACCTCGGTATCTTTGATGTTCCGGCTTACGCTGCCCATTGTGTGTGGGTGAGTGATGAGGATATCGCGTTGATGGCGGAAAAGGGTGTCAGCGTGATGCACAATCCTTCATCCAACATGAAACTCGGCAGCGGATTTGCCCCTATCGTGAAAATGCAGCAGGCCGGCATCAACATCGCTTTAGGTACCGATGGAGCGGCATCCAACAACAACCTGAATATGTTTGAGGAACTGCACCTGGCTTCCATCATCCATAAGGGATATATGCAGGATTCCACCGTCACCAAATGTACCGATACGCTCCGCATGGCTACTCTCAACGGCGCCAAACTGCAGGGACGGCCGGATACCGGCGCTTTGAAAGCCGGGAATGCCGCAGATATCATCGCCATTGACCTCGATAAACCGCATCTTTTCCCGAACAATGATACTGTCGGACTGATCTGTTATTCCGCTCAAGGCTCTGATGTCTGCATGACCATGGTCGATGGAAAGATTCTTTATGAGAATGGCGAATTTCTGACCATGGATCGCGAAAAGGTGATGTTCGACGCCCGCGCTGCTCAAAAGATGCTTTATTGAGGAGGGAGCCGATGGAACGACAGGATAAAGATCTTGCATTTATGCTGCAGTATGAAAACATTGCCTGGTATGAGGACGGCAAAGTGAAGATCCTCGACCGCCGCATTTATCCGGCTCAGAAATCCTTCGTTGTCTGCAAAACCCATCAGGAAGTCACACAGGCTATCCGGGATATGGTCACACAGTCCGCAGGACCTTTTACCGCTGCCGCCATGGGAATGGCGCTGGCGGCATGGGAATGTCGTGATCTGCCGAAAACCGATCAACTGGACTATCTTGAAAAAGCTTCGGAAAACATCTCTCATGCACGTCCGACAACTGTCAAGCGCATGGCTCTCATTACCGGCGGCTGTCTGGAAGCAGCAAAGAAGGCTTTGAATGAAGGGAAGGATACAGCCCTCGCTGTCCGTGACTATGCCGTCGAATCCAACGACATCCGTTATGCGAAAGTTGCCAAAATCGCTGAATATCTGGTGGATATGATCCCGGACAGAGGCACGGTCATGACACAGTGCTTTGCGGAAACTATCGTCGGGCAGATGCTCCGTGTCGCCAGGCAGCGGGGAAAGACCTTTAAAATGGTTTGTCCGGAGACAAGACCTTTTTTTCAGGGTGCACGTTTGACCGCTACTGTCTGCCATGACATGGGTTTTGATACAACCGTTATCACTGACAACATGCCGGCCTGGTACATGGAAACAGAAGGCGTAGATGTGTTCACCTGTGCCGCAGATGCCATTTGTATGGATGGGCATGTGGTCAATAAAGTCGGTACACGTCAGATAGCCATTGTTGCCAAATATATGGGTGTGCCAATGTTCGTCACCGGCGCACCGGATCGCGGCCATCCCGACGCAGCTTCCATCAAGATCGAGATGCGTGATCCGGAATTCCCGCTGCAGGCAATGGGTGTCCGCACAGCTGACCGGGGCGTCAAAGGCTGGTATCCCTCCTTTGACATCACACCGCCGCACCTGATTTCCGGCATCGTCACAGACAGAGGAATCTATTCGCCCTATGACCTGAACCGTTATTTCGAGAAAGGCGAGCTCGGGCTATACGAAATGGTGGTATAGATAAATAAGAAATAAGAAATAAGGGCACTTCTGAAAACTAATGGGCGGGGGTATGGGGGCGGCAGCCCCCGGAAACCTCCCGAGGAGATTCAGAGAATAAATTCTCTGAATCTCCTCGGGACAGAGAAAAATTGGAGTTTTTAGAGATTCCCATAAGAAGTAAAAAATAAGAAATAAGAATGAAGAATCGGGACAGTCCCATGAAGGGACAGTCCCGGAGAGAATTGAAGAGGCAAGATGACGAAAATTGAAGAACTGAAACAGGAGATCGTTGACAAGTCCTTGCAGGCGTTTCTCGCCGGGCTGTTTGCCGGAACCAGCGGCAACATGAGCGCCTATATTCCGGAAGAGGATATCATGCTTATCACTCCGACCAGTGTGCGTTACGAGACTATGAAAGCCGTGCAAATCGTAGAAATGCGGCTTGACGGAACTGTCCTCTCTGACGGGAAGCCCAGCTCTGAGTGGCATCTCCACGCGGAGATGTACAAAGCTCATCCGAATATCCGGGCGGTCTTCCATACTCACAGCCCCTATGGGACTGCCTTCGCGGTTAACCACATGTCAATTCCCGCAACCCTGATCGAGGCTTATTTCTTCCTTGGTGGTGAAGTTCCCTGTGCAGATTATGCCACGCCGGGCACAGCGGAAGTCGGTATCGGCGCAGCGAAAACCATCGGGGATAAGGGCGGCGTTCTGCTTGCCAACCATGGCGTGGTAGCCGTCGGGAAGGATCTTGCAGAGGCTTATCTTCGCGCTGAATATATTGAAGATGCCGCAAAGATCTATACCTTCGCCAGACAAATCGGCACACCGGTGGAGTTGAAACAACTGTAACGAAAATTAGAAATGAGAAATTAGAAATTAGAAATGGGATAATTGAATACGCGGAGACTGGATTGCTGTTGTTGCAAAATCAATACAGTGGTCCAATCTCCGCGTATTTTGTGCTTATAGATTCGGAAGAATCTCTTTGAGAATCGTGATGATCTTGGGGCCGATGGTCTTGGCAGCTTCCATCACTTCCTCGTGATTGGTCTGCACCTCACCGTTGTCGCTGTTTTTGTTAGTAATACCGGAAAAACCGAGAACACGCATACCGCAGTGACGAGCGATGATCACTTCCGGCACTGTGGACATACCCACCGCATCAACGCCCCATGATCGCAGCATTCTGACTTCAGCAGGGGTCTCAAAAGAAGGCCCGCTGAGCCAGACATAGATTCCCTCTTTCAGGTCGATGTTATGTTTGACTGCAGCAGCTTTTGCCATCCTGCCGTACTCACGGTCATATGCCTGAGACATATCCGGGAACCGGGTACCGAATTCTTCCATGTTCGGACCGCAGAGCGGGTTGTTGCCTGCCATCCCGGCCAGTGCGATATGATCCGTGATTAGCATGACGTCCCCGGGGTGGAAGAAAACGTTCACACCACCGGCGGCATTGGTTACGACAAGTGTTTTTACACCCAAAATCTTCATAACACGTACAGCAAAGGTGACTTCATGCAAGGAGTAACCTTCATAAAAATGGGTTCGTCCCTGCTGAACGATGACATTCCGCCCGCCAAGCTTCCCAATCACCAGCTGTCCTTTATGACCGAAAACCGTGGAAACCGGCCAGCCGGAAATATCTCTATATTTGATCACAACAGGAGCTTCACCGGGTTTGGCGCCTTCCACTTCATCAGCCAGTGGGCCAAGCCCTGACCCCAGCACCAGCCCGATTTCCGGTGTGATCGAAATTTTACTTTTGATCTCATTTGCAGCATCCTGATACTCAGCAAAAGAATACGTACGCATTACCTTCTCCTTGATGTAGTAAACTGACCTGAATTTAATTATACCTGATGATTGTCATAGTCAGGAACAAATCAGCATTTAAAATCCACTATTTTTTCCTCAAATGTGACGCTTTCAATGCGTAATGTTATAATTAGCTGCAGATAAGGACGGTATGAAATGAACAATATGAATCCGAATTTCAATAATCAGCGCAATCCCGGCCAGTGGCAGCCTCCGGCTCCGCAGCGTCCGAATCAGAATTTTCCCCAATACCATCCAAACTATCAGCAGCCTTCCCAACTTCCGCAGCCGCCCTCTCAGCCAAATCTACCGCTGACGGGAAAACAGCCGCCAAAAGACGAAAAACCCAAAAAAGAGAAAAAACAGCGTGCAATTCCGTTTTCTGAACTGTTTTCCCGCATATTTGTCGGTGCGCTGACACTGTTCATTGTCATTTACATGGGGTGGCTTTACGCACCGCAAATCCGCAATTCAATGACCTTCTGGCCAACAAATACACCGACACCTGTCACACCCACACCCACAATTCCCGCAACAGCGACAGTAACGCCACTGGCTACAAATACGCCGACACCCTCTCCCACACCGACACCAGGACCGATTTCAACTTATTGGATCGCCAGCGGCAATTCTCTCGATCCGGAAGTTCCCAACGCGCCGGAAGGTTTGGTGATCCTTTCCGCAAAAAACAGCGCAGAGGTGAATCCCTCACTGGACAGCATCTACTGGACCAGTTCAAGTCAAATTGTCCAGGACCTTGGCAGACTGACATCGAATTATGACAGTGAATGGTTCGCCACCGTGAACAATGGATCCATCCGTTATTACATGGATCAGCCGCTTAAAGAGGGGCTATACGAAATTTATGTAATGGACACTTATTACAGTTCCGGCGGTAATCTTGATTTTCTGGTTCAGGTCGGCAGCCAGCCGCTGACACCCATGACAGGCACTTCGTCCGTCACCTTTATGACCAGTCAATATGACCCGCGTCAAAATTACGACACATGGCGCAGTTTGGGAATTTACTATATACCACAATCCCGGGATGTGTTGAACGTCTCCACCTCCTGGGGTTTTCGTGATGAATACAGCTATGTCGCTGCCGACAGGATCATGATCGTCCCGCGGAAGATAACGGATCTCGGTTTGCTCAATGCACTTCCGGCGTCAACAGGGACACGGTATATCATGGATGATACCCAGGCTTCCATCAGCGCGGGGAACAGCCAATTCAAAGAAACTGTCAGCACAGCCTGGGACGATTCTTATCAGCTGATTATCAACCCGAAACAGAAATGCACCATTGAATATAACTCTCTCGAGCCCTGGCCGATTGGCTCCTACAGCATTTATCTCTTTATTCCGGAAAGCAAAGGCGGACTGGACGCTGAAATTCAGGTGAAAACAGATAACACGATTTTGGAGACCGTCGCAGGGTCTGAGACAGTACAGATGCACATTCCTGCCGGAGGAAGCTGGGTATTGATCGGACAGTATAACACCGACCGTTACTATGAACGCCCGGTCAAATTCAAGGTAACGATTACCGTCCCGGAAGGTCAGCAGGGTGAATACCCGATAGATGCTATAGCTTTTGTCCGAGATCCCTTTAACTAAAACAAAATGTTCGATGTGAAATGTTACAGTTGTTAAGTTATAGGTAAAAAAATACCCGTCATTATTTTGGCGGGTATTTTTTACTATTTTCATTTTACATTCTACTTTTCCGGTACGGGCAGTGTCGAGCCGCCGTAGGGCATAAGCAGGACAGAGGCGTTCCCGCCGTACTGTTTCAGCAGGTCATTGATAGTTTTTTGCAGGTCAGCCACGTAATTAAAATGTAATTTCTCCACAAAATCCTGCTGTAATTCGGTGTAAAGATAAATTTTTGCCCGCTTCATAACCATAGCAATGGCAGCGGCTTTGTGACCGCCAAGGACAAACTCCCGTTCGATATGAGGGATCATGTCCAGAGGATTTTCATGATTCAGCATCCAGTCCTCGAAATGCTTTTCACCCAGGCCTTCAATGCCCGAAGCGATCCAGACGATGGAACCACCATCACGAATGGCTTTGCCGGCATTGTCAAGCGCCTTCTGAGCCTGATAAAGGTTCATATCCTTCGGGAAACCACCTGCCGAAACGATGACGATATCCGCCTTTTTCGGGATCGGAAGGCTGTACATTTTATCCAGCAGCTTGCAGCCGGCACGATGAGCTTCAATCACGTCACCGGCAACACAATGCCGAATCTGCTTATGCTCATCTAATACGACATTGACGATGAATGCAACGGGGACAAACTCACGGACAGAATCAATGTCCGCACGTACCGGGTTGCCTTCTATCTTCCCTGTAGTTGCCGCAGGATCCACCATGCGGCTGTGATTTTTCTGAATCGCTTCCCGGGTGGAAACGCCTGGCATGATAGCTTTCATACCGCCGCTGTAACCGGCAAAGTAATGGTACTCTATATTCCCCAGACAGACCACTTTATCCGCTTCCGCGACCGGTTTGAAAATGTCGACCGGTGTCCCATTGGCAGTGTAACCAAGGTGAACCATTTCCCCGTTGGAATCAAGGATCTGATAATTTTCAAAAACCTTTTCGCCGCAGAGCTTTTTCTTTTCCTCGTCGGTATGTCCGCGGTGACTGCCCAGCGCCAGGACGATCGAAACATCTTCATTCGGTACTCCGGCAGATTTGATCTCTTCCAAAACAGCAGGAAGAACTTTGTAGGATGGCATCGGACGGCTGATGTCGGAGGTCACGATGACTACCTTCTCTCCAGGTTTCACGATTCGGCTCAAACGCGGAGTTCCGATTGGATTTTCAAGCGCATTTTTTATAGTTTTTTGCTCATCCAACGGAATATCCGGAAGATTTGCGTGAAGTACATCCATCACATTGTTATCCGGGATCTCAACTTCAACCTGTTCTTTGCCGATCGCAAATATTTGTTTCATTTCCGTGTGCTCCTTCTTACCACTAATTTTGGTTCAAGCATAATATGATGCTCGGGAATATCTTTATCCTGAATCTGGCTGATAAGCATTTCAGCTGCCAATTTTCCCATTTGATTTCTCGGTTGGGCAACCGTTGTCATCTGTATCTGCGGCAGTCCAGCCAACAGGATATCGTCAAAACCGATAACACCGACATCCTCAGGAATCTGCTTGTTATTCCCCATTAAATACTGTAAAACACCCAACGCGATCACATCATTCCCGCAGAAAATTCCGTCCACATCCGGATATTTGCCATACAACTGTTTCGCCATCGTATATCCGCTGGAAAGAGTGAATCCGCCGTAAAGGATATGATCCGTATCGATTGATTTGCCAAGTTCCAGCAGTCGGTCACAGTATCCGCTGATCCGGATCCCATTGGACTGACTGTTTTCGGTACCGCCGATAAAAGCAAGGTGACGATAACCACATTCTACAAGATGATCCGCAGCGATTCGTCCGCCCTTGTAATTGTCAATTTCTATGTATGATTCATTTTCGCCGGGAATACACGATATCAGAACGCTTGGCATAGACAAACGTGAAAGGTCGAGCGGTTCCTTCCCGGCCGGTTTGTAAATGATGCCATCCACCCGCTGATTTTGCAGATGTTCCAGCTGTTTTGCTTCATTTTCCTCATTCCAATGGGTATTGCACAAAATCGTCGTATAGCCGTTTTCGGAAGCGTATTCATCCACTGCATAGGCAATGTCAGCAAAAAAGGGATTGGATATATCGGGCAGCAGCAGGGCAATGGTATTGGTTTTGTTTGTTTTCAGACTGCGCGCGAGAATATTCGGCCTGTAGCCAAGCTCTTCTGCGGCAGCAAGAACCTTATCCCGGGTGACAGGACTCACACCGCTAAGGTGGTTCAGGGTTCGCGAAACAGTGGCATAAGAAACACCTGTGTATTCCGCTATGTCTTTGATCGTGACTTCACCCATAATCTACATCAATTCCAACTGATTGCAGTGCCCCGTTTTACCGGGACACTGCACAATGTTAATTATTTCCGGGCAATTGTCTTTTTGACTTCTTCGCAAACTTTTTCGGCGGTTAAGCCATATTCTTTTGCCAGAAAGTCCACTGTACCAACCTGACCGAAACGATCACGGATACCGACCATGGAAATGGGAGTCGGCTGTTTTTCACCAAGCAGTTCTGCAACAGCCGCGCCAAGTCCGCCGACAACGTTCCCATTTTCGGCAGTCACGACAGCGCCGCACTTCTTTGAATATTCAAGGACGACTGCTTCATCCAGCGGCTTGATACACCACATATCGATCACAGCTGCATCAATACCTTCTTTTGCCAGTTCTTCGGCAGCTTTCAGCGCTTCAGAAACCATATAACCGGCAGCAATGATAGCGACATCTTTGCCATCACGCAAAACGTTGGCCTTTCCCTGCTCGAAGGTGGAATCTTCTGAGTAAACAGCTACACAGTTTTTGCGGCAAATTCGGACATATGTCAGCCCTTTGTTTTCCACCAGCTGCGGCAGAATGGAACCGAGCATGGCGCTGTCAGTGGTATCGATCACGGTTGCTTCCGGAACGGCACGATACAGGCAGATATCTTCGAACGGCATATGGGTACCGCCATTATAGGCAGCGTTGATACCTGAATCGGAACCGATGATGACGACATTGTTCTTTGCATAAGCAACAGACATGAAAGCCTGGTCGAAGACACGGCGGCCTGCAAAGGAACCGAAGGTGTGAGCGATCGGCTTCATCCCGGCCGCAGACATGCCGGCCGCGACACCGATCATGTTGGCTTCCTGGATACCGACTTCAACGATCTGGTTCGGGTAGTCTTTATCTAACCCGAAGGTACCGATGGAATTCATGAGGTCTGCATCAAGATAGACGACTTTCGGATCGTTTTGGACCATTTTCTTGATCGTAGCGCCGAAAACATTCTTCCCGGCAGCTTTTTCTTTTTCACCGTTATAAATGCATTTGAACATCTGGCACCTCTTATTCCATTTCAGCCTTGAGCTCTGCGATATAACCATCAGCTTCATCACCAACATTCAGGTGGTGATTCAGCTTTGTATCTTCAATCGCTTTGACACCCGCACCCTTGACAGTGTCAAGAATGATCATTGCAGGTTTGTCACCCTGATTCGCTTTGGCATCATTGACTGCTTCAACGATTTTGTCCGGATCAGATCCGTCAATGCGGAGTGTATACCAGCCAAAAGCCTTGAATTTTTCGTCAACAGGTTCAATGCTGCAAATTTCGGAAGTATATCCATCCAGCTGGCGTTTGTTATTGTCAAGGAAGGCAATGAAATTATTCAGTTTGTGCTGAGGAGCAAACAAAGCCATTTCCCAAACCTGGCCTTCCTGGCTTTCACCATCACCAAGGATCAGGTAAACACGGCAATCTTTGTTCTGAGCTTTCAGACCCAATGCCAAACCGGCAGCAGTGGAAGCGCCCTGTCCCAGAGAACCGGTCGTCATATCGATCCCGGGAGTGAGGTTCTTGTCACAATGGCTCGGCAGGTGAGTACCATTGGCATTCAGCGTTTTGAGCATTTCCATGGGGAAATATCCCATGATGGCCAGTGTCGCGTAAAGCGCCGGACCGGCATGACCCTTGGACATGACCAAACGATCCCGATCTTCCCACTGGGGATTTTTCGGGTCAAATTTCATGATTTCGCCGTAAAGCGCGGCCAGACAATCCGTAATGGAAAGAGCTCCGCCGATATGACCGAAACCACGGGCTTTGAACTCTTCCAATTGCGCAATGCGGATCTCTGTTGCCAATTTCTTTAATCGAGATTGCATTTTTCTTTTCCTTTCGGCAAACTTTTCTGTTCACCTCTTAACTGACTGATTGCATTGCTGTTCGAAGCAATGCAATCGTCATTTTTATACAAAATTCTTCCTTCTATTTGCCCTTATCACGTTCGTAGGCTTTTTCCATTGCCGTGATCAGCGGCATCTTCTTCCCGGACATAAAGCGAACCATAGCGCCGCCACCGGTACAGACATAGCTGATATCGTTGAGATCAATGAACTTCGTTGCGGAGCTGATGGTATCTCCACCACCGATGACAGAATAAGCAGGGCTTTGCGCGATGGCAGTCCAGACAGCTTTTGTGCCATATTCAAACATCGGGTTTTCATAGACACCGGCAGGACCATTCGCAAAAACAGTCTTTGCCTTATCCAGGATCTCTTTGTATGCGGCAACGGTCTTGTGACCGATATCCGGGTAAAGACTGTCGACCGGCATATCTGCGACATCGATTTCCACCCGTTCACCATCTTTTTCGTAGGCGACATCAACGGGCATAAAGATCTTTCCGGGGAATTCCGCCAGGAATTTCTTCGAATCGTCCACAAACCCGAGCAAGTCCTTATCTTTCAGGAACTTCAGCGTCTTCTCACCGATGTTGACACCGGAGGCATAAAGCATCACCAGCCCCGTGACACCCGTGGTCAGGATGGCGTCCGCGGTTCCGTTTTCCAGAACCGGGCGCATCATTCCATAGGCATCCGAGATCTTGGCGCCGCCCAGCACGAAGACGCAAGGCTTTTCCGCATTGTGCAGCACGTTGTAGAGCGCTTCATATTCCTTGAAGAGCAACGGACCTGCAGCAGTTGGCAGCAATTCCTGAAATGCAACCATGGAAGGCGAATTGCGGTGCGCGGCAGAGAAAGCTTCATTGACATAAAAGTCAAACAGCGGAGCCAGTTTCCTGACTTCCCAGCAGTGAGTGTATTCTTCAGCTGTCTGTTTGACATCTTTTTCAAATGTCGAGACCTCCTCTGTTAAATAGCGAAGATTCCCCAGTATGACCACTTCACCGGCTTTCAGCGTTTCCACACGGGCAATCGCCGCGGGACCGCAGACATCATCAATATATTCAACGGGCTGGTTCAGCAGAGAAGAAAGCCGCTCAGCGTGTTCATGCATATCGACCAGGTTCTGATAATCCAGCGTATCACCCTGATGGGCAATGATCGCAATCGCAGCACCTTTCTCGAGCAATTCTTTGATAACCGGGATCGTTTTCACGATCCGGTTATCATTCACGATTTTCTTTGTGACGGGATCGACCGGAGAGTTGATGTCCGGGCGGAGAAGAACTTTCTTTCCCCGCAGATCGATCCCCTCAAGGGAACGCATCTTTACTTCCATTTGCCCAGTCCCAGATACTTGTTGGTTTCGGCAACGGCCTTCAGGCGATCGGTCTCCATGTTGCAGGCAGCGCGGATACCGTCCATGGTTTCCGGAATGGTGACGGATTCCTGAGGGATGTTGATAGCATACATAATGTCATCGCCGGATTCGACGATGCTGTCAGCCCACAGGCCGATCTCGTACATATCTCCACGGCGGTTGCCAAGGTCACGGGCATAGCGGAAGAAGGATGCATTGCCCTTGAAGCCTTCATCGATGGTGACGACACGAATGCGGTCATGGGTCAGGAATGCATCGAGAGCCATCTGCTTTGTGATCTTCTGTTTGCCTTTGGCAACGACGGTGATGATGTGACCGTGAGTGACAGGAGTGTGAACAAGGATACCGGTTGCTTCGATGTGCGGCATGATGGTCATGAGGTCAACAGCCTGATGGGACGGAGCTTTGTCCATCTGCAGGGCATTGGTCAAACCGCGGTGATAGTCACCGGGATCAGCAACGCGGCGGATGATGGTGATGGCAACTTTTTCAATGCCATAAGCACGATCCAGGCAGTCAACGGAGCGGATCAAACCGGTGGTGTTGCAGGAGGTCAGTTTCAGATAATTCTGGCCGACACCCTTTTCATAGTTGGCATAACCATGGAAGAACACATCCGCGACGGAATTCTTTTCGCCGCCCTGGAAGATGGCTTTGGTGTTATGCTTGACATAAAGTTCCTTGTTTTTTGCACCGACACCGCCGGGGGAGGAGTCCAGCATGATATCGACCTTGTCGATCAATTCTTCAAATGTTCCGGAAACGGGGATACCGCAGGCATCAAACTGAGCTTTGTCTGCTCCATCGACCAGATAGAGGTCATAGGGCATACCCTGTTCTTTCAGTGCGCGAATGGAAAGGGTTGGGGCGAGGTCCGCAACACCGACCAGTTCCATGTCGCCCTGTCGGGCGACGCCGTCAGCCAAACGCTGACCGATAACGCCGTAACCGGCGACACCAACTTTAATCTTACTCATACTCATTGCTCCTTATAAAAATTACAGACCAGCAACTTCTTTGATATATTTCCGGGCTTTCACTGCATATTCAAACGGATTGGCTTTCGCCGGATCCTGTTCAGCTTCAACCAGGACATAACCTTCATAATTGTTTTCAGCAAGGACTTCGAAGATAGAGGTGAAGTCTACATCACCATCGCCCGGAACCGTAAAGACACCGGCACGGACCGCATCCAGGAAGCTCATGTTCTGCTTCTTGACTTCTTCATAGACCTTCAGGCGCAGATCCTTGAGGTGGACGTGCTTAATGCGCTTGATATATTTCTTCAGGACCGGGAGCGGATCAATGCCGGCAAAGGAAAGGTGACCGGAATCGAACAGCAGGTACACGAGTTCCGGATCGGTCTCATCCATCAGGCGGTCGATCTCTTCAACAGTCTGGACACCGGTGCCCATATGGTGATGGATCGTCAGGTACATGCCCTTTTCACGTGCAAGCGCGCCCATCTCATTGAAACCCTTACAGACGGTCTTCCACTGCTCTTCGGTATAAACCGGTTTGTCAGGACCGAGGATCGGCACATCGAGTTTCCCCTGGATGGAGTTGCCCTGTTCGGAAGCACCGATGATCTTCGCGCCGAGGTAATTCAGTTTATCGCGGTGAGCGATGAAGTTCTGAATGGTCACTTCATAGGGTTCACTGGTCAGCAGGGAGGAGAACCAGGCATTGCAGACTTGAAGCCCGCGGACATCCAGCTTGTGCTTCAGGACTTCGGGATCCTTCGGATATTTGTTACCGATTTCCGTGCCTTTGAATCCGGCCAGCGCCATTTCACTGACACACTGTTCAAAGGTGTTTTCAGCGCCGAGATCCGGCATGTCATCATTTGTCCAACCGATAGGGGCAATCCCCAACTTTACTTTATTCGGATCAAGCATTATTTACCTCTATACGAAATTTTAGTAATCACGTGCTTCAGCGATGTGCTTCTGCATGTCTTTCCAACATTCAACGACCTTCGGGTCATTGGCAACTTCAGCGACGCCAACACGCCACCAGCTTTCGTAACCCGGGGTCATACTGCCGTGAGCAACCTTCATATCAAAGACGCAGACACGGTTTTCTTTCTTAGAATCTTCAAGCGCGGCTTTCAGTTCTTCTGCGGTATGAATGGTATACCCCTTTGCGCCATACCCCTCACCGATCTTTGCAATATCCATCGGGACAATCGGACCATCGAGCTGGCCGGTTTCTTCATTGCGGTAGCGGAAGACTGTACCAAAAGTCTTTGTCCCTTGATTGTTCTGCAGGTTTTCAATGCAGCCCCAGCCTGAATTATCAAAGACCATGATGTTGATCTTGATGCCTTCCTGAATCGCTGTATAAAGCTCACTGTGTGACATGATGAAGGAACCATCACCAAGGAAGGTATAAACTTCGCTTTCCGGGCATGCCATCTTGACACCGACAGCCGCATTGACTTCGTAACCCATGCAGGAGAAGCCATATTCCATATGATAGGTGCAGGGAAGTCCTGGACGATAGAGACGCTGCATATCACCCGGGAGTGACCCGGCAGAACCGACGCCGATATCTTTGGGATCCATGAATTTGTTGATTTCACCCAGCGCTCTTGTCTGCTGCAGAACGCCATCAACATCCGGCTTGGAATACCAGTCATCAACGATGGCATCCCATTCTTTTTTGGCTTCAGCATATTCCGTTGTGTAGGCAGTCTTGTAACCGCGCTTCTTCAGTTCAGCGCCAATTGCTTCCATTGAAACTTTGGCATCACCAATGATCGGTTCTGCATCCATCTTGATTGCATCGAAAGCAGCAACGTTGATGGTCAGGATCTTTACATCCGGATTCCGGAATGCCCACTTGGAACTGGTTGTGAAGTCAGTCATACGGGAACCGACAGAGATGATCAGGTCCGCATCTTTTGCTATCACATTGGCAGCCTTACCGCCGGTTACGCCCAGGCCACCGAGGTTCAGCGGATGACGCCAGTCGATAACGCCCTTCCCGGCCTGCGTTTCACCGAAGGGGATGTTGAAATCTTCAGCAAACTGTCGGAAGGTTTCCCAGGCTTCACTGTAACGGACACCACCACCGCAGATCATCAGCGGTTTCTTTGCGGCTGCGATCATGTCAGCTGCTCGTTTCACCTGAGAATCATTGATGCCGCGGCGATCCATGTGCCAGACACGCTTGCGGAAGAAGTATTCCGGATAATCATATGCTTCACCTTCAACGTCTTGCGGCATGCAGACACAGACAGCACCGGTATCAGCCGGGTCAGTCAGCACACGCATAGCATGGATCATGGCTGTCATGACCTGCTCCGGGCGTTCAATCTTGTCCCAGTACCGGCAAACACCTTTGAAAGCTTCGTTGACAGTCTTTGCATAGCTGTCATAGAACTCAACCTGCTGCAGAACCGGATCCGGCTGGCGGGTCGCAAAGGTATCACCCGGGAGAACAAGCAGCGGAATACGGTTTGCACTGGCAGTCCCACAGGCAGTAACCATGTTCATAGCGCCGGGACCGATTGAAGAGACGCAGGGAATGATGCGGCGGCGGTTGCTCTGTTTTGCGAACCCCATCGCCACATGAGCCATTGCCTGTTCATTATGACCCTGATAGAAGCGGAGGTTATGGCCGCCCTGTTCCAATGCCTGGCCGACACCGACCACACATCCATGACCGAAGATCCCGATGATCCCGTCAACAAATTTTTCTTCTTTTCCGTCAAATTCAACGTATTGATTATCAAGGAATTTTACGATTGCCTGTGCCATCGTGATACGAATTCGATTGGCCATTTATTTCCCTCCGATTTTTTTATTTTTTTACATGAAACCATTAAGGGCACCTCTAAAAACATCAATTTTTCTCTGTCCCAAGGAGATTCAGAGAATTTTTTCTCTGAATCTCCTTGGGAGGTTTCCGGGGGCTGCCGCCCCCATACCCCCGCCCGGGAGTTTTTAGAGGTTCCCTTAAGTGAAAGGTGAAAACAATTTTCACCTTTCACTCTTCAGTTTTCAGCTTATTTATTTGATTTCCGACAACTTCACCGGGCGATGTTCTTTCATGGACAGATTTGCAGCCTGGGCGATCTTGATCGGGGCAAGACCATCCTGGATGCCGACCGGGACATCAGTTCCATTCTGAATCGCTTTGATGAATTCACGGACTTCATCACCGAATGACTGCATGTAGCGTTCCAGGAAGAAGAACAGCGGTTTGTCTTTTGAGACACATTCTTTGGTGCTGACAGTGACATTGGTTTCCGTATCGTTATCGGCAGCGGCAGCACCCTTGGTGCCGAAGACTTCCACGCGCTGGTCATAGCCATAAACAGCCTGACGGCAGTTGTCGATGACACCAATGGCGCCGTTTTCGAATTTCAGGGTGATGATGGCGGTATCAATATCACCGGCTTCGCCGATGGCGGGGTCAACAGTCACTGCACCGACTGCGTAAACTTCTTCAACCGGGCTGCCGGCCTGGTAGGCAGCCATATCGAAATCATGGATGGTCATATCCAGGAACATACCGCCGGATGCGGCAGCATATTCGGCTGACGGCGGTTCCGGATCACGGGAAGTGATCTTAACGATCTGGATCTCACCCAGGTCACCGTTTTTTGCCAGTTCATGGATCTTGCGGAAGTTATGGTCAAAGCGGCGGTTGAAACCGATCTGCATTTTGACGCCTGCTTCTTTGACAACTCTTTCGGTTTCAAGGATCTTCGCGACAGAAGTGTCGATCGGTTTTTCACAGAAGATGTGCTTTCCGGCTTTAGCAGCTTCCATAGCGATGTCAGCGTGGGTATTTGTCGGAGAACAAACGAAGACAGCCTGGATCGTGGGGTCTTCAAGGATCTTGTGATAATCGTCATAGTAATTCGGAATACCGAATTCTTCTGCAGCTTTCTTTGCGGCTTCAACGAATTTATCGGAAATCGCAACCAGTTCAGCTTCGGGAATGTTGTTTGTCAGAGACTTGGAATGAACACGACCGATTCGGCCAGCGCCGATGATACCAACACGAACTTTTTCCATTATATATTCTCCTTAAATGCAAAGACTTTCTTTGCAAACGTTTACTATATACTATGATATCATCATTTCCCGAAAAATGTATACGTTGAGTGTCATTATTTTTAAGATATAAATGTCATAATTATTTTCGGATATAATAGATTTACGGAGGTAAAAATCATGGAAGATCAAAAAATCGTCTATTGGGCTGAAAACCAGGTTGAGGCAGATATCATCAGCGGTCTTTTGAAAGAATGTGGTATCCCCTGCAAACAGCTGAAAGAATCGCTCGGGAAAAGTCTGGGATTGAATTTCGGAATTCTCGGTGAAATCGCATTGGCTGTACCAGCGGATAGAGTGCCTGAAGCAGAAGCCGTTATTCTGGACATTGAAAACAACAGACCGGAAGAAGAAAACGAGGAAGAGCAGGAATAAAAAGCAAGAGGACAAATCTCCAATCGGTTGATTTGTCCTCTTGCTTTCAGAAATCGAACAGGCTCAGCTGCTGAACGCTGTTCTCTTCTTTCTTCTTCCGCTTGCCCTTTCCTGAAGATTTCGCGGGTCTCTGTTTTCCCTCCGCTTTTGTTCCGTTTATCTTCTCATTAATCAAAAGCTCTATTTTTCTGTACGTTCCTTCATTCATTTCGCTGACATAACGGATCTCATAGGGAACGGGAGTTTGCTGATAGGAATAAGCGGGCTGCAAACCGAAATCTTCCCTGATGATCAATACTTCACATTCCGCATCATCTGTGCTGATCATGAAGCCGTTTTCAGTTTCCGAGATTTGAGCCTCAACGCCTGAAGCTTTTAATTCAATATCCACGAATGGCAGAAAATTCCGATACGACTCGTCATTCTGCAATTTCTGATCAAGAAAACTCAGGTAAAGTTTATTTTTTGTTAAATTATCAAATGACGGCAGATAAAAATGCTGTTTCTGAAACCCGCTGCGGCTCAACCCCGACAGGACGATTTCTCTTAAGGCAAGATATCCGGCTTCTTTTGGGGTCTTTTTTGGGCTATTTTGTATTGTCTTTGAAAGCTGCAGTATAATTGCGTCCATATTTCTTTCTCAAAAATGATTTCAAAAGGTGCAGGTTCCGGCACCCGTAAAGATCTGCAATACTGAAGATAACTGCCGGATCGAGCCTGAAAATTTTCCGCTTTCCAATACCGATCTCACCAAACAGTAAATCTTTCAATTCGTTCAGGTTCGAAGCAGGAACAGAATTATACAAAGTATCACACAGCGCCTTTTCCGGTGAAGCCATGATGAAACAGTAACCGTTTTCGTTATGCAAAACCAGCTCCTTTGGATAAGCATCCTTCGGGATATCCCTGTAGGTAAATGTACCAAACATGGTTTCATGGAGCTTTTCCTTCCGTTTTCCGTAAGCAGCGCAGGTTATCGGCCAATCTTTTTTTGTTATCAGTCCGTAATAGCTGAGCGCGTATTCAAAGGATATATAGGACGGTCCGTAAATGCTGCCGGCGAGATAAATTGCAGGTGTTTTCGGATCATCTTCATATATCCCGCGTATGATCGGAAAAAGGTCACCGTTTTCCACCATTCTCCCGATTTTCGCTTTGGGGTTAACATACCCTTTCAGCTCGGAAATTAAGATAGCAGTCGTTTTGATCATAGATTAGTCGCCATTCCCACCCGTGGATTTCTGCCGAGCAATCACATCAAACACAACATTCGTGAAGTAACTGTTCTTTTCTTCCATCTCTGTCCCGTATTCCAGTTCAAGAACCTTGATTTCAACAATCAACGTTTCCGTTTCAAGTACATAAACATCATGCTTGCGGATCCGGTCGCATTTTCCGCGCTGCTCAAGCCGCTTACTGATCCCTTCATTGTCAAGAGCGAAATCACTCATCAGGTACCAGGTGGCAGTATGGATGTCATCTTTATCGAACAGCCAAACTTCAAAAGCAGTTACCGCTTTCGGTTCGGTGTTATTCAGTGTCTCACCAATACTAATTCCACATTCACCGCGGAAGTTGTCACCCTGGTCAATAGAAAAGACTTCATCATACATATCGTTCCCGATTCGATATACTGACTGATAATGGATCAAAATATCGTCAGTAGACTCTGCTGTTTCTTCATCCTGATCCGGCGATAGAGAATCATCATTTTCCGTCGAATCAATTACAACAGGATCCGCTTCTTCCTCTACGGCAGCTTTTTCAGAGGCAGAAGATGAATCATCTTCGTTTTGAGCAGAAGAAGAACCACGAATGAGCTTCAGCAATTCATCCTCGTTTTCAGGATCACTGCCCGAATCAGTTTCAATCAATGGCTTTTCGGCATCAGAATTCGAGATCTCAATGTCCGTGTTTTCATTCAGATTTACCAAATTATCACTGCCGTCATTTTTTTCATCCTGTGATATCTCTTCTTTGCCAAAGGGAGTATCTTCGTTTTTTTCATCATTTTGATCAATATGATCTTCAGTATCATTGTCATTAAAACTATCTTCTCCGGCAGGGGATGAATCTGATTCATCAATCATATGAACACTTTTCCCAAACTCCAACCCGGGCTGAGTGATTTCCGAAACCGGAGACTGTTCTCCTTCAGGTTCACTGTCTTCATCATTTTCGTTTTGCTCTGCGTGAGCAGTCTGAGCATCCTCATTTTCCTCGACAGGAGCATTTTCTTCAAAGTATTCTTCGGTCGGCAGCTCTATTTTCTCCTGATGCTGTTCCTGACTGGCTTCATCATCAGCGCCGATATTCAATTCATGAATCAGTGTACCTGATGAGTCGAATTCCACATTCGATTCTGTTTCATCTGTATTCTCGTGACTATTGTTTTCCTGCTCCTGCTGTTTATCCTCAGCGGCCGGCTGCTCACTGTCATGAGGGAACAGTGAATCCAGATCAAAGAGTGTATCCGGTGCGGTACTTTGTTGGGACTGTGCCTTTTCAGGAGTGATCATATTGAGCGGTTCATTATCTGAGAGCGGGCTCACCTCGGAACGGCGTTTTTGCCTGTTCTTAGTCTTGATCAGCGAAGTAACATAAAGCCCGCCGGCAGCTATGATAACAAGTCCCAGAAGGATCAGCAAAACTTTACCGAAACCGGACAATCCTTTTCTGGGATTCGCAGGAGTTCCTCCGTTAGTTGGATTTATATCATTTGTACCCCAAAGCTTATCTGCCTGTCCGATGGCTTTTGCGAAAGAAACGACCTGCTGTGCCGGAATTGACTCATCTGCCGCCATAAGTTTTAGTGTTTCTCCTGCTTTTCTGCCAAGGTGTTTGTAACGCCAATCCGCTAATAGTTCGTCATTGTTACGAGTATATTCGTTTATGCTCATCCGGAGGTAATCCTGCTGGATAATCTCGTCATTTCCGGCCAGTGTTTCCCCATGATCACGAAACAGACTGAGGAATCCTACACAAAGAAGGCAAATCAGGATTCCAGCGGCAATCCCGGTCTGAAATGGAAATCTTCTTATTTTAGCGGTAATTTTATCGATCATAAGAACCTCATTCACGCAACCTGCTTTTTTAGGATAAAAACGGAAAGAATTTGTACATTGTCTTATCCGTTTTCAGAAATAAATTAATTTTATCATTTACAATATTATATAAGATTTTCTGAAATAAGCATTTGAAATTTTGGAAAGTCGAAGATTTGATGATTAAAATAATCATCAGCACCTTTCGAGAGGAGAGCCGTAACATGAAAAAAAACAGGTTTTTGATTGTATTGAATGTACTCTTTTCGGGGATGATTTTTTTTGGCATTTGCTCCT
The DNA here is from genome assembly GCA_017432685.1 of Flexilinea sp. GTDB lineage: Bacteria > Chloroflexota > Anaerolineae > Anaerolineales > Anaerolineaceae > Flexilinea. The sequence goes on from JAFRIR010000021.1 coordinate 25,746, forward strand.
GCACTTCACTGAAAACATTGCTCCCGCAATATGCATTGGTCGTGTTGTCGCTGCTTCTCGGGATCGTTCTCACACTGATATCAGATAAGCTTTTATTCTTTCTTTCTGAAAAGATTAAAAATTCGAACTTTACTTATTTACTGCTTGTGATGATCATTATAATCATCAGTTCAATATGCGGAGGTTTGCTTGCAATTCCGTTTTCTGCGCTTCCGGGATTGTTCGGCCAATTTTTACCCATTATTGTTGTAACGCTCTTTTTTATTCTTTGCGCAATCTTTTTTAGCTATCGAATGGAAGCTTTTGTTGATTTGGCGAACCGCGTTACCAATGGTAAGCTGCAAATTGCCGAAGTGGCTTCAGAACATGAAGCCACTGCCCTGCTCGACACCAGTGTGATTATTGACGGACGGATCGCCGATATTGCTCACTGCGGATTCATCCCGGGATCACTGATCGTCCCGAACTTTATCCTTCAGGAGCTTCAGTTTATTGCGGATTCAGAAGACGCACAGCGCCGCCAGCGCGGACGCAGGGGATTGGAAACGCTCTCAAATATGCAAAAGGACAAGTTCATTTCCATTTCTATAGTCGATTTTGATATACAAAATGTTCGGGAAGCAGACGCAAAACTGATGCATGTTGCAAAAGAACTTGCTTGTCCGATTCTCACCAATGATTACAACTTGAATAAAGTCGCAGAGCTTCAGGGGATCCGCATCCTTAATGTGAATGATTTGACCAATGCGGTAAAATCGATCCTGCTGCCCGGTGAAAAATTGATCGTGAATGTCATTCAGGAAGGAAAAGAGATCAATCAGGGTGTAGGATATATGGAAGATGGTACAATGGTCGTAGTCGAAAACGGCCGTCCTTACCTTGGACAGCAAATCGACGCAGTTGTTACGAAAATTCTGCAAACCGCCGCAGGCAGAATGATATTTGCCCGGCATGAAAAGGAACTCGGAGTAAGACGATGAGCATTCAATTATATAATACGCTTACAAACAAAAAAGAACCGCTGGAAACCCTCGAACCGGGAAAAGTCAAAATGTACGTCTGCGGTCCGACGGTCTATAACAAAGCGCACATCGGTCACGCAATGTCCGCTATGGTCTTTGACATCATCCGCCGCTATCTGGAATATCGCGGTTATGATGTTCAGTTTGCGATGAATTTCACAGATGTGGACGACAAGATCATCAAACGGGCAAACGAGATGGGCGTTGATCCCTTCAAACTTGCAGAGGGATATATTGATGATTTCCAACAGGATATGAAAGACCTGAACATAAAACCGGCGACATTCAACCCCCGAGCGACACAGGAAATCGATGAAATTATCAAAATCGTCCAGGGCCTGGTTGACAAGGGTTTCGCCTATCCTCTCGACGGAGATGTTTATTTTCGTGTCCGCAAAGACCCGGGATACGGCAAGCTTTCAGGCCGCAACGTTGACGATATGCGGTCTGGATTCCGCAAGGAAGTCGATGACCGGAAAGAAGACCCGCTGGATTTTGCACTTTGGAAATCAGCAAAACCCGGGGAACCTTCCTGGGACAGTCCATGGGGGCCGGGTCGTCCCGGCTGGCACATCGAATGCTCAGCTATGAACCATCATCTGTTTGGTGATTCCATCGATATCCACGGCGGCGGCAATGACCTGATCTTCCCGCACCATGAAAACGAGATCGCCCAAAGTGAATGTTACACCGGAAAACCTTTTGCCCGTTACTGGATGCACAATGGCATGCTGCGGCTGAATGGCGAAAAAATGTCTAAATCCATCGGCAACATCATCAGCATCCAGGAGTTTCTCAAACAGCACAGCGCGAACTCCTTCCGCTACCTGATCCTGAATTCAGCCTACCGCAATCCTATCATTTTCAGTGAAGAGACACTTTCTCAAGCTGAAAAGGCAGTCGATCGCATGAAAGGCTCTCTGAAGCCGGCAAATCCAAAAACTGAGATTAAAGATGCAGTAACACTGGAAAAATTCAACGCGAAGATCGCTTCCGTCAAAGAAGAGTTCATCACCAACATGGATGATGATTTCAACTCTGCCGGCGCCCTGGGCTCCATCTTTGAACTGGTTCGTGAGATCAACACCATGCGCGATGCAGGTGCATCACAGGAACAGCTCGATCCGGCCCAGAATCAAGTTCGTGAGTTTGCCAACGTCTTTGGACTTGTTCTCGAAGAAGAAAAGTCAGATTCCGGTCAGTCTGCGGATCCCTTCATCCAGATGCTGGTCGACCTGCGCTTCGAACTCAAGAAACAAAAGAACTGGCCGCTTGCCGATCAGATTCGCAAAGAACTCGGTGAACAGGGCATCACCATCGAAGACAGCAAAGAGGGCTCCCTCTGGTATCGGAATGCCTGATGAAGGAGTGGATCTCCGGGCGAAATCCGGTTTATGAAGTTCTTTCAGCCCACCATCGGGATTCTTTCCAATTGAAAATTGCCGATGGAGCAAAAATTGAAGGGCAGCTTGCCAAAATCTGTGATCTGGCAAAAAAATATCGCTTGCCGGTCACCAAAGTTCCACGGAAACAACTGGATAACCTTTCGGAAAACCATCAGGGTGTGGCGCTGGAGACAGCGCCATACCACTATTCTGATATCCATGAGATCATTTTTGCCGCAAAAAAACGCGAAGAACCCCTGTTCATTCTTTTACTGGACATGATCCAGAATCCACAGAATCTCGGCACGCTTGTACGAACTGCTGCAGCTGTCGGAATGCACGGCATTATTATGCCACAGGCAAAAGCTGCCGGTGTAACGCCGGCCGTGGTTCATGCGTCAGTCGGAGCAACGGAACATATACGCATTGCACAGATGAACCTGTCTCAGGCCATCGACATTCTCCATGAAGAAAACCTGTGGATCATCGGTCTTGAAGGTGGGGATGGCTCAACTCCGGTTCAGCCGAAACATCTGGGTGGTCCGCTTGGCATTGTTGTCGGTAACGAAGGGGAGGGCCTGCGTCAGCTCACACGCAAAGCCTGTGATGAACTGTCTGCGCTTCCCATGACCGGTCAGGTTGAATCACTCAATGCAGCAACAGCCGGTTCGGTAATGATCTATCTGGCATATCTTCGAAGGCTCGGCACATTATGAGCGGAGATGGAATAAAGAAAAGAAAACCTCAGCTCCTGCCTGTTGCAATTTACATTCTGATTCTGACAATCATAATTCTGTATCGAGCTTTCATCCTTTTACAATATAACGCTGAGTTTATTGACGAAGACCAGGCTTTGATGTGGAACGGCGCGGCTGCATTTTCCCATTTTATTATGCCGGAACCATGTTTTTGGGGACAATCATATGGAAGCATGTTTGAATCTTTTCTCGCCGCCCCGCTTCTTTGGCTGAAAATTCCGCTGAAATACGCAGTACCTGCTTCCACCGCAATGATTGGGTTCTTTCCCTTTTTGTTTATCTCATATCTCCTTTATAAAAATAATTTCAAGTTAGAGTCCTGCATTACGCTGATGCTGTATTTATCCCATGGATGGAAATGGGATATTATCACATCGATCCCACGCAGTTTTGTCAGCGGTTTTCCTTTTGCCGTCATCGGAACGATTCTCCTCAACGATGAAAGGCGTAGATCCTATGCAGGTATCGGAACATTCATTGCCGGAATCGGGGCGATCATGACCCCCACTTCAATTATGGTCACGTCATTTGGATTTCTGAATTATCTGTTCAACATCAAGAAAAAAAGCCTAAAACAGCATTTATACATTTTTACCGCATTGCTCAGCTGCGGGATCATCTATTTGCTGATCAAAAATTTTTACAGCATCAATCCGGATTTTTCACTGCATCGTCCTTTGTATTATGATATCTCTTTTGAAACATTAATGTACAATATACGAAATATTCCGGAACTTTTCAAAGATTTTACTTTTACAGGCATTTGGATGATCGTTTTGATTGCTTTTATTGCAGGAATTATATATTCATTTCTCAAAAAACAATGGAAACTGACGATCATGCTCGCTGTTCATATTTTTTTGGCTTTGGGCTTAATGAGCATGACAAAAACGTTACGTTTTACGGAGCATTCCGTTTTACATTCTCAAACAAGAATGTTCTTGTGCTTCAGTTATTCTGCTTTGCCGATTTTATACTTTTATACTGACGATCTATTGCTTAATAAAGGACATAATGCTCCGAATTTCTGTCAATGCAACAGAAAAACATTACTTTCTGTCAGCGGAGCAATATTATTATTAATATTCGGGGTCATATTTAAAGCCAATAACATTTTAGCTGAAATAAATGACCCGGAAAGTTCTCTGAATAACCCGGGCGCCTGTCAATTAAGAATGATCGATCCATTGACAGCAAGGGCGAAAGAAGTAATTGAATATTCGAGGGAGAATAATATTGATGTTATCGTTGTAAAAAATGATACACGCCCCTTTGCATATCTTTTGGACGCCATGTATTTTCAGGAGTTTGTTTATTACAATATTACATACGACAGAAGAACATGGGTTTACCACTATCTTGAACAAATTACCCCACACCGCTGTCTTTTCGTCAGCTATCATGATGATTATATCAGTACAACCATATTCACAATCGAAGATGAATCAGTAATACAATTTATTGCAGAAAATTACGGTATGTACCGAAATTCATGATCCAACATTACGTTATTGGATCGGGAAAATTTGTCATACATCATCCAAATTTTTAATAATTATCATTATAATAAACTTCGTTTTGGAAACAAAACGATATCTTATATCTTTAAAAGGGTGAAGGTAACGGCATAATGGCCGTGAGAGGCGCCCGAAGGAAGAAAAATGGAAAGAGTTGTTATTAAAGCTACAAAGCGAGACGTTACCGGTAAAAAGGTCGGCCAGCTGCGCCGTGAAGGGAAAATGCCCGGTGTTGTTTATGGTCACCACATTGAACCGATCGCCATCGTTATGGATGCCCGTGAAGTTACCCGTGCCATGATTGGCCTTACCCCGTCTTCCATCGTCACCATCGATATTGACGGCGAAGATCATGCAGCCCTGATTCGTGAACGCCAGCGCGATTATCTGCGCAATAAGTTCATCCACATCGACTTCCAGGCTGTATCCAGGACCGAAAAAATCCGCGCCCGCATCGAGACCGTTCTCGAAGGAACTGCTCCGGCTGTCAAGAACTACAACGGTATCGTTCTCCACGAAAAAGAATATATCGAAGTTGAAGCTCTTCCGGAACACCTGCCGGAACGTTTTGTCATCGATATTTCCAACCTCAACCGCATCGGCGATATGGTCCGTATCAGCGATATGAAAATTGCTGATGATGTCACGGTATTTGATGATGTCAACGACGTGATCGTCTCCATCTCCGGCGTCAAGGAAGATAGCGGCAGCGAAGAAGAAGCTGCCGGCGCAGATGAACCGGAAGTTGTTGAAAAGGGCAAGAAGGAAGAAGAAGCCTGATTTTTTCTTCAATGAGCAAAAACAGGAAGGCAGGTGCTGCCTTCCTGTTTTGTTTTAATCAAAGAAATTTCTAAAATAATAACTGAAATGTTTTCAAATCGCTTATAATAGAGATGTTGGAGAGAAAAATGGCAGACAATCATTCCCCTGAAAAAATGAATAAAATTCTTCTATTTTCGATTTTGATAATCATCAGTATAATCTTTTCCGGCTGCAGCAACGCTCAAAGCGGAAACAATTCAATTAATGATTTTTTTAATTCGATAGGATTGACGAAAAACTCAGAACCCGCGGTATCTGAATCTGCATCAGCAGAAAACAAGTCGATGTCCGCTGTAATCATTGAAACGCCCGCAGCCGGACAGGAGGGAGGAACAGAAACAGTAACTGAAACACCGGTTCCCACTCCCAGCTCCTATTTGATCGAACTATGGATCCCACCGGCCTTTGACCCGTCACAAAATAACAGTAAAGCGGGTAATGCTCTTGAAAAAATCATAGAGCAATACATGAATGATCATCCAAACGTTGAAATCACACTCCGGGTGAAAGCAACGAGCGGTGACAGCAGCATGCTCAACACACTAACCTCGGCAAGTCACATTGCCGCAGATGTTTTGCCTTCGCTGGCTCTCTTGTCAAGAAACGATATGGAAACAGCTGTTCAAAGAGGTCTTCTGCAGCCGATCAATACCTCAGTATTTGAAGACGGTGATAGCTGGTATAATTTTGCCAAACAATCCTCTTCAATTGATTCTGTAACCTATAGCATTCCGGTTTTAGCCGATGCCTATGTTCTTACCTACAGACCATCCAAGATCGGGCCTGAATTGGGAGATTGGAACGATATACTGACCAGAGGGCTCCCGATCGGTTTTGCGCCCTCTTCTTCTACGTCGATGTTCGGGTTATTCGTTTACATGAGTCTGGGCGGAAAACTTACCAATGAACAGGGGCAGCCTTATCTGGATCAACAAAAACTCACGGAAACACTGAACTTCTTTTTGACAGGCGGACAAAACGGCGCATTTCCTCCTTCGATTGCGCAGCTGGTGGATCAGGGGCAGGTTTGGCAGCGTTTTAATGAAGGCACGATTTCATTGATCATTTCCCAGCTTTCATCTTTCCGTCACTATCAATCACCGGAAATTTCAGTTTTGGCGTTGCCATTAAGTGATAACGTCACCGAGTATCCGCTGATCAACACCTGGAACCTCGTTCTGATTGAAGACAATCCGATCTATCAGGAAGAAGTCACCCGTTTTGCAGAATATTTCAGCGATATGGCCGTAAATGATGAGCTGTCAGCGCAATCCGGTTATTTGCCGGTTCGCAGCGGTGAACACAAGTCATGGGAAGCAGATCCTCAGCGTGAGATCGTTGAAAAGATGAGCGAAAACGGGATGCTCGTTCCAGGCAATCAAATCACGAACAAACTTGTCCCGCTGGTCAATAATGCTGTTTTGCAGGTCATCAAAAATCAGATGAGCCCTGAAGATGCAGCAAAAGAAGTTATGGCAAGTTTCAATTAAATAAAGGGAGTCAATATGTCGAAGTATATTACAGATAAAAGGTATTTCATGATTCTCCTTTTGCTGATTCTTCTGGTTATCTTCGCGTTTGTGGTGATTATATTCTGGTCGGACATTTCAGGGTCGATTCTGCCACTACCCACTCCCCAATTTACCCCGACAATCACGCCTACTCCTACCGAACTGCCGACAAATTTTCCGAATGTCATCCGTGATTATTTTGAAAACCAAAACGGTACAAACGGGGTGCTCGCGGGCAGTGTAGTTCTCGTTTTGATCATATTGCTGGGTGTACTGATTTCGATTCGGAACAATGAAAAATAGATATAAACCTTTTTTCTATGATGAAAAAAGGATCTCTTTCCGCAAATTCATATTATATTTTCTTCTGGCGGTCATTATCCTGATCATTGCCGGTTATCAGGTTCCCGGAATCCGTCAGATCATCTCAGAGCCTTTGTTTGCTGCGGGCTCTTTTACCTGGAACGGTATCAAGGAGTTTTTCAGCATGACACGCATGTATCATGAACAGCCAAAACCCCGCCAAACCTATACCCCTATTGAGTTGCCGGATAAAGATGTTTTGTTTGCGGAAAGCCTGGAAAATCTTTCAGCGATCACTCAGGCAGATCCGCTTGCTGACTTAAGGCAGACACCTACTCCCTCCGAATACGACAGGGTTGCCCAATGGGAATACCTCGACCCCAACCTGAATTATGCGATCAGTTCCGGGGCAAGACAGATTGAAGATGACGTTAATATTCGGCTAATTCCTCCGGTGTTTGAACATGCCGACCTGTATAATGACGGAGCTGCTATTCTCAGCGCTTTGATGCGCTATTGGGGGATCGTCGAAAATCAATATCACATAGCAGATCAGATACATTCGGATTCTCTCGATCCATTCATCAGCTTTTCTGATATGGAAAATTATATTTCTGAGACATACCCGGATTTTTCGACTTTAACTCGTGACAATGGAGATCGGGACCTGTTGATTGAGCTGCTTAACAGGAACATTCCTGTAATTATTTTTGTTCAACAAAAATCATCTCTCTATTTCTGGCCCGGCGACGACCATTTTTCCGGCACCTATCAGATGCTCCTTGGATACAACTCACAGAAAGGTACTTTTTACTATCAGGATACACGAAACGGAAACTCTTTGGAAATTCCTGAAGATGAGCTTTTGTCCTGCTGGTATCCGTTTCAGAGATCATATTTTCTCGTTTATCCGACAGAATTTGATGAAGAAATTCGCGAAGCATTGTCCGAAAATTATTATGAAGAGTTGAACATACAGCGGGCTTTGGCAAAATTCAAAACAGACAGTGAAATGCTGCCTGATAATGCCTTTGCTCAATACAATCTCGGTACAGCACTGTATAAATACGGTGATGAAAAAGGCGCCTGGGATGCTTTTGAAATCGCAGCAGATAAGTCTCTTCCACAGCGATTTATAAACTACCGAAGCGAGATGTTGGATACAGCTCTGCGGCTGGGTTACGCTGATGATATAATCCGGATCACAGATGCTCAGTACGAACGGAATTCACATGATGAAATTCTGACACTTTATCGCGGTTGGGCAGCCATCCTGCGGGGAGATAAAGAGGAAGGCAGCAGGCTGTTTAAGAAAGCAGGAAAAATAAATCCAACAAGTGAATTGGTTTTATATGCGATAAAATATAGAGATACAATGATTGATTAAAAGGAGAAGTATCTATGAGTGAAAAGGATAAAACTTTATTGATCGTCATTCTTGCAGTCGCTGCGTTATGCGGCTGTTTCATGATTTCATGTTGTGCAGCCAGTTTTTTCATCGTATCACATGCTGATAAAAATACTTTTCATGAGATTTTTGAAAGCGGAATTGTCGAAAACTATACAGTTGATACTCAAAATGACAGGCTTGATGAAAACACTCCGGACACATTTTCTGTAGACATCAATAATTCCGATGGACTTTCCGAAGCAGAGCAGAAGATCATCGATGAAACTGAAAAGGTAAGAGGTCTAAAATCAACAGAAAAGCTTGCCCCAACCTACCAATCAGAAGAAGAATTGCGGGAATATCTGATCGATCAGCTGGATGAAGTCAGTGACGAAGAACTTGCCGATGAACTGCTTCTTTATAATGTTCTCGGCTTTGCTCCCAAAAATTTTGACCTGAGGCAGTTTTATCTCGACATGTATACTGAACAAATCGCCGGGTTTTATGATCCTGAAGAAAATCAAATGTACCTGATCAAAGATGATTCACCTTATGAAAACGCTCTCACGCTTTCTCATGAATATACGCACTTTCTTCAGTATAATCATCCGGAGTTTTCAAAAACACTTCAATATGATGATGATTTTTGTGAAGATCATGGAGAAACCTGCCTGATTATTAACGCACTGATCGAAGGTGATGCCACACTGACCGAAAGTCTGATCGATGCCGAATCGATCATCGGAAATTACCGTGATCAGTCAGGTTCTTCACCATCAAGCAATGTTTATGATAATGCTCCGAAATATTTCCAGGATTCACTTCTCTTCCCTTATGTTTACGGTTATGACTTCGTTGCTTATCACTATCTGAAGGGCGGGTTTGAGGCAGTAAATGATTTATTTATTAACCTGCCCCAAAGTGTTGAGCAGATCATGCACCCGGAAAAGTATTTGAAAGATGCTCCTGTTGAGGTAACAGCGGAACCTTTCCGAAAAAAAATTGCCGATGAATTTGACATCATTCGTGAAGATGTTTTGAATGAAGCTGACATCAAAATGCTGCTTTCAGACGGTTATAATGAGAATTGGCAGCTTTCTGAACAGCAGGCTTCTATCGCAGCCGAAGGATGGGGCGGTGGCTCGTTTATCATTGCGAAAAATGATGGAAAACCGCTGTTTTTCAGCAAGATGATCTGGGATACAGAAAAGGACGCTGAAGAGGCAGAAACCGCATTCTCGCTTTATTCAGACAGACGTTTCGGACAATCCGAAAATACCGGTATCTGGAAATCTGAAGATTCGTCTTCCGTATATCTGATTCGGCAGAATGACGTTCTTTATTGGATGATCCTGCCTGATAATTTTGAAGCCGGGAGTTTTATCAGTCTCCTCCAAAACGGCAGCATTTTGTAAACACTATGTGAGGACAGAATGGCAAAATATATTCTTTCTCTGGATGCGGGAACCACTTCCAATCGGGCAATTCTTTTTGATCATAACGCAAACATGTGCGCAATTGCTCAAAAGGAATTCACCCAAATCTATCCGAAACCCGGCTGGGTCGAACATGATGCAAATGAAATCTGGAATTCAATGTCCGGCGTTATCGACGAGGTAATGTCGATATCCGGTGCATCTTTTACTGATATTGCCGCGATTGGCATCACCAACCAGCGTGAAACCACAGTTGTTTGGGATAAACGTACCGGAGAACCGGTCTCTAACGCAATCGTCTGGCAGTGCCGCCGTACTGCAGAATACTGCGATAAACTGAAGGCACAGGGGCTGGCTGAACCAATCAGGGAAAAGACCGGCTTACTGATCGATGCTTATTTCTCCGCGACAAAGTTACGCTGGATTCTTGAGAATGTACCCAATGCCCGGGTCAGAGCAGAAAAAGGGGATCTGCTTTTCGGTACGATCGACAGCTGGCTCATCTGGAAACTGACCGGAGGTGAATCTCATGTCAGTGATTATTCAAACGCATCCAGGACCATGCTTTACAACATCCATGAACTGGAATGGGATGAAGAAATACTGAAAATTCTGGGAATCCCCCGAAGTATGCTCCCGGAAGTGAAACCTTGTGGAAGTATTCTTGGCTATACAACTGCCTCCCTGACCGGACGTGCCATACCGATCGCCGGTTCCGCAGGTGACCAGCAGGCAGCTTTGTTTGGTCAGGTATGTTTCAACCAGGGACAGGCAAAAAACACCTATGGTACCGGCTGTTTCCTGTTGATGAATACAGGAGAAAAACCTATATACTCTTCAAATGGCCTTGTTACAACAATTGCCTGGGGCTTTAACGGAAAAGTAAACTACGCTCTGGAGGGATCAATTTTCACAGCAGGAGCTGCTGTACAATGGCTCCGGGATGAATTGAAACTTGTCAAATCGGCCTCAGAAACGGAAGCTGCCGCGAGAGAAGTTCGGGATACCAACGGTGTTTATGTCGTACCGGCATTCACAGGTCTTGGGGCTCCGTATTGGGATTCATATGCCCGCGGTACAATCGTCGGGCTTACACGCGGCGCTAACCGCAATCACATCATCCGGGCAGTTCTGGAATCCATAGCTTTTCAAACCAATGATGTTTTGACAGCCATGCAGCAGGATTCCGGTATAAAACTCTCATCTTTACGGGCAGATGGAGGGGCGGCAGCCAATGACTTCCTGATGCAGTTCCAATCAGATATCATTCAGGCTCCCGTTTTGAGGCCTGCATGCCTTGAGACAACCGCAATGGGAGCAGCTTTTTTTGCCGGATTGACCGTTGGTTTCTGGAGCTCACAGGAAGAAGTATCCCGAATGGTGACCATATCTAATGAGTTCACCCCTCAGCAAAATGATGAATGGAGAAAAAATGCCTGTGATGGATGGCATAAGGCAGTAAAACGATCCTTTGCATGGATGAAAGAGGAATAAAGTGATAAACAATTCTTATGACGTAATCATTATCGGCGGTGGTGTTGTCGGCTGTGCCACAGCACGGGAACTGACAAAATACGACTTGAAGATTGCTTTGCTCGAGAAATCGACAGATATTTGCGCCGGCCAGTCCAAAGCAAATACAGCAATCATCCATGGCGGATATGATGCCAAACCGGGTACGAAGAAAGCATACTACAATGTGCTCGGCAACAAAATGTTCGGGAAAGTTTGTGAGGAACTTGATGTTCCGCACGAATGGAACGGTTCTCTGGTAGTATCTTTTGAATCCGATCAGGACGACAAAATTTTTGAATTGTACCAAAGAGGTCAGAAAAACGGTGTTCCGAATTTGGGCATCATAAAGCACGATGAGATCATGCGCCGTGAGCCGAACATCAATCCGGAAGCGCGCCTTGCCCTTGATGTCCAAAACGGCGGCATCTGCTGCCCGTATGAACTGACCATTGCATATGCGGAAAACGCAGCCAAAAACGGGGCCGATTTCTTCCGCTCTTCTCAGGTTACCTCAATACGCCGTGAAAATGAAGCCTGGATCGTCGAAACCCCTTCACAAATTTTCTCCTGCAAAGCAGTGGTCAATTGCGCCGGTATGTATTCCGATGAGATACATAACATGGTTTCAAAAGACAAACTTAGTATACAGCCACGCAGAGGCGAATATTACCTGATAGATAAAAAATATGCATCCGCGTTTCATTCTGCTATTTTCCAGGTTCCCGGAAAAATGGGGAAAGGTATCCTGATCGCCAGGACAGTTGACGGTACAACACTCGTCGGTCCTACAGCAGAAGACATCCAGGACAAAACAGATACAAGGACCACTGCGGAAGGCCTTTCGAAGGCACTTGCAGGTGCAAAGATCACCTGGCCGAGCCTGCCGACAAGGGCATTCATCACAACCTTTTCCGGGCTTCGTTCCCATTGTGATCGTGATGATTTTGTCATCGGAAAAGTTTCGGATGCCCCGCTCTTCTTTGATGCAGCCGGGGTTGAATCTCCCGGACTGACTTCATCACCCGCCATCGGTTTTGAATTAGCTGAAATGGTTGCTCAGGCTTTGAATTCGGGGAAAAATGATAAATTTGACCCGATACGCAAAGGCATACCGAAATTCAGAGAATTATCGAACGAAACACGGGCAAAGCTGATCGCCGATAACAGTGATTTTGCCAAAGTCGTCTGTCGATGCGAGACAGTAACAGAAGCAGAAATCAGGGAGGCCATTCGCCGTCCTGTGGGGGCTGTTACAGTTGATGGGATCAAGATCCGTACAAGGGCAGGCATGGGGCGCTGTCAGGCCGGTTTCTGTACCCCGAGAGTGTTGGAAATATTATCCGAAGAGTTAAACATTCCGCTTGAAATGGTAAGAAAATTCGGTGGCGATTCCAAATATGTTTACGGAAAAATCTTTGAAGCATCGGAGGCCTCACATGACTAACATTGATATCCTGATTATTGGCGGTGGTCCGGCAGGGCTGGCTGCGGCTGTGGGAGCTTATGAAGCCGGTGCCCGCGATATTCTGATTCTGGAACGGGAAGAAGCATTGGGCGGTATTCTCAAACAATGTATTCATAACGGTTTCGGTCTGCACACATTCAAGGAAGAATTGACAGGGCCCGAATATGCCCAGCGTTATATTGACAAGGTGTTATCTTACGAGATCCCTTATCAATTGAATTCCATGGTGCTGGATATTTCTGCGGACAAAGTTGTCACCTGTGTCAGTCATGAAAATGGCGTCCAGCAATTCAAAGCCGGAGCGATCATTCTGTGCATGGGCTGCCGTGAACGTCCCCGCGGCGCACTGGGGATTCCCGGAGAAAGGTGTGCGGGTATTTTCACAGCCGGTACCGCTCAAAAGCTCGTTAACCTGGAAGGCTATATGCCCGGTAAAAAGGTTGTCATTCTCGGTTCGGGCGATATCGGTCTGATCATGGCAAGACGCATGACGTTTGTAGGCGCTGAAGTCCTTTGCTGCGTGGAACTGATGCCTTACAGCAGCGGTTTGAAACGAAATATCGTCCAATGTCTTGATGATTACAACATTCCGCTGTATTTAAGTCATACCGTGGTAGACATCAGTGGAAAAGAACGGGTGACCGGTGTCACAATTGCTGAAGTTGATTCTTCTTTAAAGCCTGTTCCAGGAACAGAACAGTACTTTGAATGCGATACCCTTTTGCTCTCCGTCGGTTTGCTTCCGGAAAATGAACTGAGCGAGATGGCCGGAGTATCCCTTTCTCCGAACACAAGCGGCGCTGTGGTTGATGAATCGCTTCAAACCTCAGTTCCGGGAATTTTTGCAGCAGGCAACGTTCTGCATGTCCACGATTTGGTAGATTTTGTTTCACAGGAAGCCGAACTTGCCGGGAAAAACGCTGCGTTATATGTCAGCAGCTCAGAGCACACAGGCAATGAGCCGGGATTCCGTCAGGTCGTGATGGGTAACGGAGTCAACGCGATCGTTCCGCAAAAAATATCCGCCACCCCATCCCAGGACGTGAGAATGATGTTCCGTCCCCGTGCCGTTTATAAAAAAGCGCAGATCGTCGCATCTATTGGAGATACTGTTCTCTATACGAAAAAGGCAAAAATTCTTGCGCCAGGAGAAATGGTAAACTTTACCTTATCGAAGGTTTCTTTATCCTCAGCGGATGTGAATGAGCCGCTGAATGTCATGATCAAGGAGGCAGCCTGATGAATAAGACACTGACATGCATTGGATGCCCGATGGGGTGTTTGATTGAAGTTGAACTGGATGAAGCAGGAAACTTCCTTTCATCAAAAGGTTGGTCCTGCAACATCGGGAAACGATATGCACAGGAAGAAGTGACTGCACCGGTTCGAACAGTTACGGCCCTGGTCAATGTGACAGACAGAACTGAACCACTTTCGGTTAAGACTGCCGCACCGGTTCCGAAAAGCAGCATTTTTGATTGCCTCAGTGACTTAAGAAAACTGAAAGTTCAAGCTCCGGTCCATATCGGAGATGTCGTAACAGACAATGTTGCCGGCACCGGTATTGCGGTTGTGGCAACAAAAAACATATTGTGATATATTCTGCAAACTGATTCTAACCATTCGCCAATATCTTGTGATAAAATGGTTTGGTAATTTTATTGAATGAAGAGAATGTAGTTTCGAGGTGTTAATGACAAAACCAGTTCTTGTGACAGCCGCATGGCCTTATGCCAATGCTTATATCCATGTCGGAAACCTGACCGGTTCTTACCTTCCGGCAGACATATTTGCCCGATACCAGCGTTTATCCGGGCGTGATGTCCTGTTTGTCTCAGGTTCCGATGCCCATGGTACGCCGATCACCGTCCGCGCAGATGCAGAAAAAACAACGCCTGAAGCGGTTTATAAGCGATTTCATGAATCATTCCTTGAGATGCAGACAAAGGTTGGCATCACCTATGACCTTTTTACAAGCACTCATACGGAAAATCACTTCAAGGTCTCACAGGATGTGTTCCTTGCATTAATGGAAAACGGTTACCTTTATAAACATACCGAAAAACAGTGGTATGCGCCGTCTCAGAGTCGCTTTCTTCCCGACCGCTATGTAGAAGGGAAATGCTATATCTGTGGCTACGAAGGAGCCCGCAGTGACCAGTGCGATAAGTGCGGCAGCCTGCTCGATCCTGAAAAACTCATCAACCCGAAGTCAAAAATCGATGGTTCCACCCCTGAGCTGAGAGATACAGAACATTATTATCTCGATCTGGGGAAACTTCAGCAAAATGTAGTTGAATTTCTGAAGGCACGGGAAGATTACTGGCGGCCAAATGTGGTACGTCAATCCCTCGGGCAGATCCTCGCAAACGAACTGCACGGACGGGCCATCACCCGTGACCTGGACTGGGGGATTCCGGTCCCTGTTCAGGAAGCAGCCGGGAAATGCCTTTATGTCTGGTTTGAAGCCGTAGTGGGATATCTTTCTGCGACGATCGAATGGTGCAAACTCAACGGTACACCTGATGAATGGAAAAAATGGTGGCAGGATCCCGAAAGTAAGACATACTACTTCATCGGTAAGGACAACATTCCGTTCCACGCAGTGATCTGGCCGGCCCAGCTTGCCGGCATGGGAACGAAATTCGACGTGGTCTTCAACGGTCAGGAAGGAAAACCGCTGAACCTGCCTTATGATGTCCCGGCGAATGAATTCATGAACCTTGAAGGTCAGAAGATCTCCGGCTCCCGCAACTGGGCTGTCTGGGTAAATGATTTCCTGGCAGATTACGACCCGGATCCGCTGCGTTATTACCTGACAGTCAATATGCCTGAATCCAAGGATACCGACTGGGACTGGGAAGATTTTTATAAGCGGAACAATGATGAACTGGTAGCTACGTGGGGCAACCTGTGCAACCGCGTCATCTCCTTTGCAAACAAGCATTGGGGCGAAGTTCCGGAACCGGGCGAACTGGACGACATCGACAAAGCGCTGCTGACAACGATTGAAAACGGCTTTGAAACAGTCGCAAAGGAATATGAAGCAGTTCACCTGCGTGCCGCGCTCGGTGAAACTATGCGTCTGGCTACCGAAGTCAATAAATATCTGGATGTTGCTGCTCCGTGGCAGCTGGTGAAAACAGACAAGGAAGCAGCCGGCCGTAAGATCTATACAGCGCTTCGTGCTATTGACAACCTGAAGATTTTATTCGCCCCTGTTCTGCCGTTTACATCAGAAAAACTGAATCAGATCCTTGGCTACGAACATCACATTTTCGGAAGTCAATACATTGATACGATTCAGGATTCTCTCGGGGAACACCGTGTAAATCGCTACGATCCGAGTGATGCACAGGGCAGCTGGACAAAATCCGACCTGCAGGCAGGCCAAAAATTTGGTCAGATCAGTCCTCTTTTCAAAAAACTTGATGCTTCTATCATTGAAACGGAAAGAGCAAAATTAGGCTGAAAATGCTGAAAGTAAAAGAGGCTGGAAGATTTTCAGCCTCTTTTACTTTTCATATACGCATCTGAATCCTCTGTTAAACCCCGGCGAATTTGGATCATGCCAGTCACGGGCATATAATCTCAAATGGGATACATCATCAATATAGGAGCCTCCCTTCAAAATCCGACCTAACGGACTGTATTCACCGCTCCTGATTTCTTTCCATGGTTTAGAGCTGACCGGCTGGTCTGTTTCATATAACCAATCCAGCACCCATTCTCTGACATTTCCGGATATATCCATCAAACCATAGCTTGTTTTTCCGGCAGGCAGCCAGCCGGAAAAAGTTTTTCCATTATAGAAATCATCATAATTTGCCATATTGAAAGCCTTCTTCGAGTCATCCCATTGCAGGACAACACCTTCTGTTCCCCTGGCAGCTTTTTCCCATTGTCCTTCAGTCGGCAGATGTCCGCCGTAAAACTCGCAATAGTCTTCAGCCTGTCCCCAGCTTACAAAAACAACAGGCAGCAATTCGTAAGCTTTTTGATCCCAGTATTTTTGATAATCATCATGATATCTTGGAGATAGATAATAATTGCTTTCATTCAAGAAATTTTTATATTCTTTCACAGTGACAGGAATCTGATCGATCCAAAAATCTTCGAACCACTGTTTTTCTTTCATTTCATCTTTACCGATAATAGCATATCCGCCAGGAATCCTGATTTTATTTTTATTGTCTGAGCCGATTTTTGTTTGAGTTGCATTTTCTCCCCGGAACATAAAAATACTGTACGGAAACAATAATTGGTAATGATGAGGCCGGATAAAGTGATTAAAAAGACCCCATCCGCCTGAAATCAGGATGATGGGGATCATTATATATATAAATAACCTTGCTTTTTTCAGCATGCTCAGTTGTTTTGTGTATTTTGCTGGGGAGCCTGAGGGTTATATTGGCCTCTGAATTGCTGCTGATTCGGCTGTGGTTGTTGATTGGGCTGCCATTGCGGATTAGCGCCAGCATAAGGCTGTGCCGGATTAGGGGCCTGCCATTGCTGATTTTGCATATTTTGCTGGTTTTGCATCCACCCCTGCGGAGGGAATTGCGGTGCCGGGCTGTTTTGTGTATTTGAATTAGGCTGTACCGGCATATTAGGCTGGTACATCTGTGGGGAATACTGCTGAAAATTACCCATGTTCGGATTCATTTGTGGATAGCCGGGGTTCGGATTACCATA
This sequence comes from Flexilinea sp., assembly GCA_017432685.1. Lineage (GTDB taxonomy): Bacteria > Chloroflexota > Anaerolineae > Anaerolineales > Anaerolineaceae > Flexilinea. The sequence continues at coordinate 43,565 of JAFRIR010000021.1, forward strand.
TGGAGCCTGAGGATAAGGCATATTCGGTTGAACCATTCCATTATTTGGCATCGGAGGCTGAGGAATGAACTGCTGCGGGTAAGGATAATTCCGGTTAACAGCAAACGGATTGTTGGGCTGCGGTATGTTTTGCGGTTCCCGATTGGCGAAAGGGTTTCCCTGTTGAGGAACAGAAAAATCCGGTGCCACCGTCTGATTGCTGCTGACTTGTTCATTAGAAGAAAGCGGCTTGCTTATCGGGGAGGGATCACTTTGAGAAACTTCATTGGGCATGTTCCGGCTTTGTTCATTATTGGCAGAGGGTTCCGGTCTTACTCCCTGAGCGGAGAATTGTGATGTCGGCTCCCGCCTGGGCATCGTATCGATTTTTCTGCCATATATTTTCTGAAGTTCAGCAAATGCAGAATCCGGCTCTGGAGTTGATTCAACAACAGACGGAGAAACATTTTCCGAAAACTCTCCCTCAGAAGTATATGTGTTTGCACCGGTATTGTAACGTGAATCGGGATCCAGAACCGGTGAGGTTTCGATTCTTGTCGAGGCTGGCTGAGCCGGTTTTTCATCCGGTTTGACAATCAGGCCGGTCAAAAGCGCCAGCTCATAATCCGGATTTGCGAAGATATCCGGTACGATTTCATCGATGATTCGGTGTTCTGCTTCTTCACGACATTCAGGCGGCAGCTGCATTCGGCTGATCGTAAAGATTGTTTTCAAAAGGACCCGCTTTATTTCCAGCGGAGCATAGGAAGCTAAATCGAAAACATCGCCGGATGTCGCACTGTTGGTAAGTTTTTTGATTGCAGTCTGAACAAGAAAATTTGCTTCCTTCACTGTCATGGAATGCCAGTTTCTTGTTTTGATCACTTTTCCAAAGGGAGGAAGGATCTCGTCTTCTTTGATTTTGGGACTTTTCGCATTCAGCACGATAACAAGCATACCGGAAAGTCCAAGGGATATTGCATTTTTATCATTACTGTCAGCATCCAGAATATCATAGGTAAAACCGTCTGACTGAATTTGATAATCCGGAGGATTTCCTTTATATGACCAGATATCGTTCGAAAAATCAACGACTTCCGGCATATCCATTTTATTGTCTTTTTTCTTTCCGAAAAGCGGCATTGTTCACCTCTTCTGCTAATTATAGATTAATTCTCATACAATTCAGGATAAGGATCCTGTCTTTTTATTTTACTAATTATAAAGTATAAAATCTCTTTTGCAAGGGCAATCATGGGAGCTGCGAAAATCGCTCCGAGAAGTCCCATGCGGGAACTGAGCGCTAAAATGCCGATGATGATGACCACCGGATGCAGCTCCAACGCGTTTCCCATGATATGCGGGACAAGAAAGATGTTTTCCGATTGCTGAATAATGACAGCGGCAATAACAGCAAGAATGGCAACGATGATGTTATTCAATGGCAGCCATCGGGAACCGAAAATCAACGCACTGATGATAGCCGGTATCGCGGCCAAAGTCGGGCCGATGTTGGGAACAACTTCACAAAACCCCGCTATGATCCCCAAAAGCAAAGCCCAGCGCAGCCCCAGGACAAAATATACCAGAAATGTGATCAAACCGATATAAAGCATCAGTTTCAACTCGCCGGCGAAATAACTGTTCCATACAGATTTCATCCGAACCATAAGTTCATTGATCTCCGGCTGATATTTTTCCTCAAATAAAGCGACAACGTATCCCCGAACTTTATGCCCGTCCCTGCAAAAATATATAGAAGCCATAATGGCAGTTACGGTCATGATCAGCGCTGTCAGAATTTGACCGAATACATTGGTTGAAAATGAAAAAATCTGTCTGGCGGTTGCAGATATGGCGGAAGCATCGGGAATCAGGGATTCCAGATTTATTGATTCAGAACGGAGTGAACGGATACTGTTTTGTAAATTTTCCAGAGGCCTGGAGAGATCGATGGTAAAGCCGCCAATGCTGATCGCATCCGTTTCTATTTCATTGACTAAAAACTCAATATACTCATCGATTGCAGCCAAAACCTGAGGCCAGTCAATGGCAAAGAAATTCCTGACAGCCTGTGTGATCCACGGGATGATGATCGACACGGCAAGACTGATCACGATCAGCAGCAGAATATATGCAATTGCAATAGACCAGTTCCGAGGAATATGAAGTTTTTGATTAAAAAGCCGGACAACAGGGTTTAATAGATATGCTACCAAAGCAGCTAAAACAATTAATGAAATACTCCCACGAATCAGGTAGCAAATGATCAGGAAAATGAAGATCAGACAAACCAACGCAATATAACGAACACTGTTCGTCCAAACAGGGCGATCGTTACCGGATTTTATCTGATTGTTACTTTTTTGTTCCATAGTTGTTATGTGTTTATCATTTTTTTCTCTGTCCCGATGATGTTCAGAGAATCAATTCTCTGAACATCATCGGGAGATTTCCGTGGGGCGAAGCTCCTGCTCCGCATATAAATCGGGTGTCAGCCCGTACCTTACGGAGCAGGTTAGAACCTGCCGCCCCCATACCCCTGCTCGATAGTTTTTTTGAGATACCTAAATCTAATAGAAATTGTTCGGATTCACCGGCACGCCATTGTAACGCATCTCATAGTGCAAATGCGGGCCGGATGAGTTGCCTGTGGTACCGAGAGCGGCAATTGTGTCACCCTTGAAGACGTAATATCCGCAATCCACATTATAAGAATCCAGATGAGCATAAAGTGTCTGCCATCCGTTTCCGTGATCTATCATCACAACGTTTCCGTAGCCGTGATTGTTCCAGCCTGCATAAACCACCACACCGGCATCTGCCGCAAAAACCGAATTACCGAGTGAACCCGCGATATCGATCGCCCGGTGGTTGGTTCCTTCATCATAATCATAGCCTGAGATCCAGGTCTCTGTTGTCGGCCAGATGAATGTTCCGCTTCCGAGCGGTCCATCTGTCACAGCCTGGCAGGCGCCCGGCCCGTAAATTGAGGCAACCGCCGGGTTTTCCCGTGTGATCAAAGGTGCGGACCAGTTCACAAAGGCACGGGAACCGCCCGGAATGATCAGCCATGTACCCGGTCTGATGTTCGGATTACTGTAATCTCCGATGGTTTCCCGGGAAAGACCGTTCGCAGGAAAATCAATAATATCCTCAGGGGAAACTCCAAAAACATCCGAGACTCCGTTCAACCCGTCACCGTCGTGCCATTCATAGTAAACACCATCAACCGGCAAGATGTTGATTTCCAATCCTGCCAAAAGCGCATGAGGATCATCCGATAAAGTATAAGGATTCCCCCACAAAATAGTGCTTGGTTTCAGATTGAATTGTTCGCTGATCCCGATCACCGTATCATTTTCCTGCACCGTATATCGCTGGACCTGGTTTCTGGCTTTTGCCGGTAAATTTGTGTGATTTTCTGAAATCCGATAAACACCATCATAGAGACGGGCTTTTTCATTATTCGGAATTCCCGGTGAAAAATAGGGTAAATTTGCATCAGTCATCGGAGAAAAAACATTTGTCTCGACAGTCTGTGTTTCGGCCGTTTCTTTTTTCTGCAGGTAATATCGGGAAGCAAATACGATAACTACGCCGCACAACAGCAAAGTTACGATAACTGATCCCAATTTAATGAAAGTTTCGCCGAGGCCATTCCACAATATCTGATTCCAGAAATGATTCAGTGAAAAGGATGGTTTTTCTTCATTGTTGTTATAATCTTCATTTTCGTTATTATTCATAGTTCTCTTTTTCAATTTCTATTATAATGTCATTCAGAAAGAAAAAGACAGGATTATTTATGAAACAGTTCATTTTCCCATTTACAGCCATCGTCGGACAAGAACAAATGAAGCTCTCTCTGGTCCTGAATGCCATCGACCCAAAAATCGGCGGCGTTTTAGTGAAAGGTGAACGGGGGACGGCAAAATCGACTGCCGCGAGAGCCCTGGCCGATCTGCTACCGAGTCAGGCTGTGATTTCAGGGTGCAAATTTGGCTGCTCGCCGGATGATCCTGTCCACGCCTGTGATGAGTGCAAAGAATTGTTCTCGAAACAAGAATTATCGGTCAGTTACAGAAAAACCCCTTTCATCAACCTGCCTGTTTCCTCTACCGAAGACAGAATTGTCGGAACACTGGATTTTGAAAAAGCGCTGACAGACGGAAAAAAACATTTCGAACCAGGCCTGCTTGCTCAGGTAAACCGCGGCATCCTTTACGTCGACGAGGTAAACCTTCTTGAAGACCACATCGTGGATACGCTCCTGGACGCTGCGGCAATGGGTGTCAACCATATCGAGCGGGAAGGGATCTCATTTACTCATCCGGCACGCTTTATCATGATCGGTACCATGAACCCGGAAGAAGGTGACCTCAGACCGCAGCTGCTGGATCGGTTTGCGCATTCCGTCACCATCAGCGGTGTTCCCGACGCTGAGGAGAGAGTACAAATCATTCAAAGAAGCATCGCTTTTGAAGATGACCCGGAAAAATTCTGTACTCAGTTTGAAGAAAAGCAGCAGAATCTGGCTGAAAAGATATCTGAAGCACAGAAAAATTTACCTAAAGTAGCCTATTCCGAGAAAGACCTCTACGCAATAGCAGAACTGACATCGGCATTTCATACGGAAGGACACCGGGCAGATATCGTGATCCTGAAAACAGCAAGAGCGCTCGCGGCTTTTGAAAATCGGTTCTTCATAACAGACGAAGACATCAAACGTTCAGCGGAACTGACACTCCCGCACCGTATCATCTCCGGTCATGGGACGGACGATAACGTTTCTGTCGATGAGATCGGAAAAAAGGCAGCTCAAATCCTGGCTGAAAAGCCAAAATCTTCAGCTAACACGAAAGACGATTCCATTACGGACGAAAGTACGGATAAAAAAAAACTGACGAACTGAATTTCACCCATCTGTTCATACACTCTGACAGCGACAATTCATACACCGCAGAAACTATCTACAATCAGAACCAGCCGTTCTGGTGGGATGCCGCACGCATTGTCGAAGATGATTTTACTTTCCCGCTATACGAAAAAGCGCCGGCAGAGACGAAACACAAGGGAAAGAAAAACAGGATCGTTTCAAGCGATAAACACGGACATTATATCAAAGCAATACCGGCAGATAAGGATTATTCTGATATAGCCGCAGATGCAACGCTGCGAAATGCCGCTTTACGACAGAATTTCCGTCAGTCTTCATTTGAACACGATACTCCGGTCATTAGAATCAAAAGCGCCGATATCATGAAGAAAGTCCGGATACGCAAAAACACATCCCTTGTCGTGTTCCTGATCGACCTTTCCTGGTCTATGGCGGTCACACAGCGTCTGGCAGCAACCAAAAGGGCAATTTCGACTATTCTCTCAAAAGCGTATCAATTCCGTGATGATATCTGTCTGATCGCCTTTCAAAAGGACAGCACCAGAGTCATTATTCCGCCAACACATTCCATCCATTTAGCCGAAAGCGCCATGCAGGGCATCCCCGTCGGGGGAAAAACGCCGCTTTCTGCGGGATTATCGCTGGCTTACGAGATCCTTCAAAGAGAACGCACCGTTTACGGGAAAGAAAATATCCGTTTTATCCTTCTTTCCGACTGTGAAGGAAATGTCACCATGTCTGACAGAGATCCACAGGAAGAAGCTGCGGAAAAAGCCAGACTGATTGCAGCAGGCGGCTATCGAAGCATTATAATCAATTCCGACAAAATGTCCTTCGGGCAGGGGTATGCCAATCATCTGGCAAAACAACTGAATGCCTCCTGTTATCTGATTTCAGAACTCAATGAAGGTCATTTGATCAAAGCCGTCCGGGATGAATTGATTCTTTGATAAAAAGATATGTAAAATAAGGAAAAGCTTATGAATGATATTCCAAAAATAAAAGAAATACTCACTGATTTATGCTCTTTGCCGGGCGTTTCCGGTCATGAAACACCTGTAGCCGAAGAGATAAAAACTATCTGGAGTAAATTGTGCGATGAGATATCTGTTTCCCGTCTTGGAAACGTCTACGCGCTCAAAAAAGGTATAAATGCACCGGAAGATGCTCACCGCAAGGTCCTTTTCGCGACTCATATGGACGCGGTAGGGATGATCGTGACGGAGCTGACCGGTGAATTTGTCCGCTTTGAAGAAATCGGCGGACTGGACCCACGGATCCTGCCTGGGCAGTTCGTCACTATTCACACAAAGACCGGTCCCGTCAAAGGTTTGATCGTGATGCCCACCAAAAGTCTTACAAAAGAAACATACGGCAGTAATCCGATTCCCTTGAAAGACCTGCTGATCGACACAGGATATGAAGCCGAAGACTTGCAAAAAATTGTACGTCCCGGCGATGTTATTTCCTATGCAAATGATCCTGTCAGCATGCAGGATGATACTTTTTCCGGGCATACGCTTGACAACAGGGCGTCCGTGGCTGCTGTGGCAGTATGCCTGCAGGAATTGCAGACAATACAGCACAAATGGGACGTTATCGCCGCAGCTACCGTTCTTGAGGAAGAAAGCATGGCAGGCGGAAAGACTGCTCCGGTCGACATCCGTCCGGATATCGCTGTTGCCATTGACGTGACGTTTGCGACCGGTCCCGGCTCGAAAGAGTGGAACACACGTCCTTTAGGCAGCGGCCCTGCCCTGGGGTTCGGCATGAACATCCATCCCAAATTATACGAATTGTTCAAAGGAATTTGCGAAGAATTGCGCATCCCCTATACGACAGAATTTTCTCCGCGGATGACCGGCACCGATGGCCGTGAGCTGCAGGTAGCGCTCAATGGTATCCCGACTATTGTCATCAGTATTCCCCTTCGCTATATGCATACCGCAAACGAACTGATCTCCATGAAAGATGTTCGGGATGTCGGTCATCTTCTTGCTGAATTCGTTCACCGCCTTGATGAAAACACGATGGACAGTCTGGTATGGGAGGACTAATGATGAAAAACGATAAACAATTGTCTCTGCCGGTTTTGACACAAACTGACATTGATCTCCTTGCAGAGCTTTCCCACGCCTGTTCCGTTTCCGGAGACGAAAGAGAAGTTCGGAAAATTGTCCGCAGGGAAATCCAGCCGATCGCCGACAGCTTTGAAGTCGATGCGCTCGGGAATGCTATTGCGGTCAGGAAGGCAAAAACAGCCGAATTCACAAGAGTTTTGATTTCAGCCCATATGGATGAGATCGGGTTCATGCTCGTCAACGAAGAAGATCCCGGCATCTTCCGCTTTAAATCAGTCGGTGGCATCGACCCGAGACAAATGGCAGGAAAAGCGGTATGGGTCGGCCCTGATCATGTTCCCGGTGTCATCGGCGCCTGCCCGATCCATCTGACAACACCGGAGGACAGGAAAAAGACCATAAAAGAGTCTGACCTCCGCATTGATATCGGCGCGGAAAACAAAGCTGTCAAACCGGGAATGTTTGCTTATTACGCGACAAAGTTCTCTGAAATGGGCAGCAGCGTTTGCGGAAAAGCGTTGGATAATCGCTTCGGGGTCTGCATCCTGATTCGGCTCTTCAAAGAATGTCCTGACAATGTCGAATTGATCGCCGCATTTACTGTTCAGGAAGAAGTCGGGATTCGTGGTGCAAGTGTCGTTGCCTGGGACAGGAAGCCTGATTTGGCGATCGTTATCGACAGCACACCCGCCATGGACCTTCCGCGCTGGGACGGAGAAGAGAGCTTTATTTATAAATCAAAACTCGGGGAAGGGCCGGCTATCTATACGCATGACGGAAGGACGCTCAGCGATCCGCGCATCATCAATTATTTGATCGACACAGCCGAAGCTTATGGCATTCCCTTTCAGCGCAGACAGCCTATGCCTGGAGGAACCGATGCCGGAGCCATACATCTGACACAGGAAGGTATCCCGACTGTCTCTATGTCCGTTCCGGGACGCTATGCTCACTCAGCAGCAGCGATTGCGCGAAAATCAGACTGGGAAGCCCAGATCCAATTGCTTTATGCGGCACTCGCCAACCTTGACAAAACTCTGCTTGCTCAGCCCAGATAATCAACAACGATAAGGAAACAATATGAAAGAACTGCTTGAAAAACTCACATCCGCCTTTGGTCCCTCCGGTTATGAAAGCCGGGTCCGGGATCTGATTCTGGAAACGATTAAAAATGATATCGATGAATATCGCATCGACGCACTCGGAAACCTGATCACACGGAAAGGTACACGAAAGGCAAACGGAAAGCGAATCATGGTTTCGGCTCACATGGATGAGATCGGCCTGATGGTGACCCATGTGGATGAACAGGGCTTTGCCTATGTCACCAACCTCGGCGGGGTCCGTCCGCTGAACTTAATGTCCAACCGTGTGGTCTTTGCCGACGGCACCGAGGGAATGCTCTGCGCCCGCGACATGGAACCCGGAAAGATCCCTGCATTGGATCAATATTTCGTCGACACCGGAGCCTCTTCCCGGAAAAGCTGTAAGGTGAAGATTGGTGATCCGGCCGTCTTTGTCGGGCGTTTTGTCGACATGGGAGACCGCAGGATGTCAAAGACGATGGATGACCGGATCGGATGCCTGATCGCCATTGAGGCGCTCAAAGCGCTCAAAGATAGTCCACATGAGGTCCGGTTCGTGTTCAGCGTGCAGGAGGAAGTTGGTCTGAGAGGAGCTAAAACATCTGCTTACAGTGTCGATCCGGAAATTGGAATTGCACTGGATGTTACGCTCTGCAATGACACACCGGGGCTGACAGAACGGAACCTGAAATTCGGAGCCGGTCCCTGCATTAAAGCCAAGGATGGCTCTCTGGTCGGGACGCCATGGCTGAATAATGCGCTCTATGATGCCGCTGAACGGGCAGGAATTCCTTATCAGGTCGAAGTCCTGCGCGGAGCCGGTACCGATGCAGGAGCGATATCCCTGACACGTTCCGGTGTGCCGAGCAGCGTAATTTCCGTTGCCTGCCGTTATGTACACACTCCGTCGGAAATGGTCGACGTTAGCGATGTCAAACAGGCGATACAGCTGTTAGTTGAATTTCTGTCTAAGGAAATAAAATAGATTTCATGTGAGACACCGGGAACAGCTCCCGGCGTCTCACTTCTTTTTTTCTTTTTTGGGGACTTTTACAAACATCATATTTTCTCTGTCCCGAGGAGATTCAGAGAATTCGTTCTCTGAATCTCCTCGGGAGGTTTCCGTGGGGCGAAGCTCCTGCTCCGAATATAAATCGGGCGTCAGCCCGTACCTTACGGAGCAGGTTATATCCTGCCGCCCCCATACCCCCGCCCGGTAGATTTTAGAGTTGTCCTTTTATTTATGCATATTGATTTTTACATCTATTTTTTCTGATGCTGCCATAATATCGGAAATTGTAATTTCCTGAGCATTTCTTGCAAGTGAAATAGAAGCCGCTTCGTTCAGGATCGTCTCGATTTCAGCACAGCTCAGGTCTTTGAACATATCAGAAAGCCTGCCTTCACCCAGTTCGGCCGACAGCTTTTTCCCATTTGTATAAAGCCGGATCAATTCTTTTCTGGTTTCCGCATCCGGGTTACCGATATGATATTTCAAATCAAAACGACCCGCACGCACTAAAGCCGGATCCAGAGATTGATAGGAGTTTGTCGCACCGATCACCAGAATCCCGGAAGAAGGATTGAACCCGTCCATTTCATTGAGCATGGTTGTGATAATGCGGTTGTTTTCTTTGTCGATACCGGTCCCGGCATAATTCCGGCGTTCACCGATGCTGTCAAACTCATCAATAAAAACAATACATGGTCTGTTTTTTCTTGCCTTGCTGAAAAGCAGCTTGATCTTCATAGCGCCCATTGACATCAACGCGCTTTGAAAATCAGCTCCTTTTGTTGCAATAAAATTCACATTGCACTCTTCAGCCAGTGCACGGGCAAATAGTGTTTTTCCGTTCCCGGGAGGACCTTCCAGAATAACGCCTTTTATCGGACGAATACCTTTCTCTGCCGCGGTTTTCGGATCTTTCAGAAAGTTGACGACCAAAGCCATGTCACGCTTGACATTGTTCATCCCTGCAATTTGATCAAACTTTATTCCTGTATGATGAACAACACGGAAGGTATTCATGTAAAGAGACACCAGTTTGTAAACACCGAAAACAAGGAGACCGATGAAAAACAGGTTGAAGATCATATCCAGATAATAATTCAGGCTGTCGTCTTCCTTCGTATGATCAGTAACCTTGATAGTCTCTTTAAGCAGGAGCTGTTCTTTGAATCCGTCGCGGTCCGGGTTGTCTGTTCGATATGACGTATCAGATCCGGTTGTTTTGTACTCTAATCGATCTTTATAGATGTCAACTGAAGCAATATGCCCGGCTTCCAGATCCGCGACAAAGCCTGGGTATGTCGCATATGTACCCTGATGAAACTCACCGAACACCCATACAGCGCAGCCGATGAGAGCAACAGCAGCCAGAATCAGTAAAATCTTTTTCTTCATGAATGCGCTCCCGGTCAGAATAATTTACGGATAAAAATCAGGAGCAATCCTGAGAGGACAAACACAACAGTCACCAAAGCGCAATTCCGTGCCACAACGAGCCAGCCATGACGGCTGACATCCATGAAATCATAGGGATACGCACTGTTTGTGTGTTCAAAATTTTTTCCTTTTGCGCCCATGATCATGGAATAAATCACATAGATCCAGGGAATGACGATCCAAATCAGTGCCCAGCTATAGGATAATTCTGCTTTTTTCGCAAAAATCAGCCAGTTCAGCAGGCTCAGCAGCGGAACGACATAATGAACACAATAGTTAGAAAAAGAATGCAGCATCTTGAATTCCGGGCTGTCTGAAGGAGCTTTTTTAAACTGCGGAACAAGAACAAAATGAAAAATCCCAAACGTCAAAAATATAGACATGGTCACGCTGTAAAACCAAAGTTCCGAAAACACGATCTTTCCGAAAAAACCGTCATAAGATCGCATTATGCGTACAACAGTTCGGATCAGATAAAACATCACCACCAGCAGGTTGCTGAGATTCGTATAATAACGAAAAAAATCACGTCTGACATTGCCCTGAACCAACCCCGAATGCAGCGCCATTCCGCAGGCGCCGACGAAAACAATCAACACTTCCAATATTATTTGCAGAGCCATACATCATCCTTTCATACACACACTGATCAATTTCTGCACATCGAACGGACCTCCCGGATAACGCAGATCCGCAAGAAATTCCACATTGCCTTTCGGCCCGAGAAGCGGTGATTTTACCAACCCCTTGCACTCATATCCAAAGCCGGCTGCTGATTGGAGAACTTCTTCGAGCACCTTTTGATGGACATTGGGATCACGAATGACGCCTGCTCCTTTCGCTGCTTCCTCTTTTCCGGCTTCAAATTGCGGTTTGATGAGAGTGATCAACCTGCCTGGTTCTTCCTGAAACCAGTTACAGATCACCGGCAGCAGAATTTTGAGCGAGATAAAGGAAGCATCGCAGACTGCCAACTCGATCCGCTCCGGCAGCATCTTCACATCCCGGGCATTGGTTTTTTCCATGGAAATCACCCGCGGATCATTGCGCATTTTCCAATGAAGAATACCGTATCCGACGTCGATCGCATAGACTTTCGATGCGCCATGCTGCAGCAGGCAGTCCGTAAAGCCGCCCGTAGAAGCGCCTACATCCGCGCAAACGGCTCCGTTTACATCCAACAGGTCAAAAGCCTGCAGAGCGCCAAGCAGCTTTTCTCCGCCGCGAGAAACAAACTGCGGACCATTATCGACCGTAATTTCAACATCATCGGTAAATTGCTGGGAAGGTTTGATGATCATATTTCCGTTTACGCGCACTTCACCGGCCATGATCAGTTTTTGCGCCAGCGTCCGGCTCTCCGCCAGACCGCGATTTTGCATCATGATATCCAATCGTTTTTTTGTCATAATTTCACTTTTCAAAAAATCAAATATTCTTCAAAATTATATCATTTTTACAGAATAAACATACCTTGCTCCCACTTTTTCATCGTAAATCAGGCTAAAAAGCAAAACTACAGGTACACAGACCAAATGAGTCTTCAGAATCAGTGAAAAACGTCATGTTTTTCGAATGAATAAGCGCCTTTTTGTCAGATAGTAATTAGAATTTTGTCTAAGGTTTATGTATTACCATTCAGTGAATTTATTTGAATTTTGCTGTAACCAATCATCGGGCGTCAGCCTATTTCTATAAAGAAAGAAGGACTTGGAATTTGAAGAAAACAGGGGCTGAAATTATCATGGAGTGCCTGCTGGAGCAGAAGGTCAACACGATCTTTGGATATCCCGGCGGTACGATTCTGAACGTATATGACGCACTTTACAAGTACAAAGGGAAGATCAAGCATTATCTGACCGCACATGAGCAGGGAGCCGCCCATGCGGCAGATGGGTACGCCCGCAGCACAGGGAAAGTTGGCGTAGCCTTCGCGACTTCAGGGCCCGGTTCAACCAACCTTACTACAGGAATCGCAACTGCTTATATTGATTCTTCTCCAATCGTTTTCATCACCTGCAATGTTTCTGAGAACCTGATTGGCAAAGATTCATTCCAGGAAGTGGACATCACCGGCATCACGCTGCCGATCACCAAAGCGAATTTTCTCGTCAGCGATGTCAATAAACTGGCCGACACCATCCGCGCCGCTTTCTCCATTGCCCGCAGCGGCCGTCCGGGACCGGTTCTCATTGATATTCTGAAAAATGTCACTGCTGAAAGCGCTGAATATGAATTCCTGCCTCGCAAAAAACATCGCGAAAGCGGGAAGCTGAAAGAACTGATCGACCGTTCCACCATTGATTTCGAAACGCCTTCCATTGATGAAGGTGATATCGACAAACTGGTTGATATGATCAATGAATCCAATAAACCGCTGTTGATCTGCGGTGGTGGTGTTGTACGCAGCCGGTGTGACAAAGAATTTTCGGAATTTGCGAACTTGATCGATTCTCCGACTGCTGTTACCGTAATGGGCGGCGGGGGAATCTGCGGACGAAACCCGCTGGTGACCGGTATGATCGGCATGCACGGATCCATCGCTTCCAACATGGCATGTGATAACTGTGACCTGCTGATCGCAGTCGGATGCCGCTTCTCAGACCGTGTGGCGTTGGACCCGAAGAATTTTGCCAAACAGGCGAAAATCGTCCATATCGATATCGACCGTTCCGAGATCAACAAAAACGTACAAACTGACCATCACATTGTCGGTTATGCCAAAGATGTGCTCAAGATGCTGAATTCCCGTTTGAAACAACAGGACCACAGCGACTGGAAGAAGTTTGTTTTTTCCTATCCGACAGAAACTGAATATGCCGACGGCGGGAAAACATTGAACCCGAAACAGATCCTTTCGGCAATCGCACGGATCTGCCCTCAGGACACCATCGTTTCCACCGACGTCGGACAGCACCAGATGTGGGCGATCCAGCATTTCCATTTCGATTATTCAGGACAACTGCTGACTTCAGGCGGTTTTGGTACCATGGGCTTCGGACTTGGCGCAGCGATCGGTGCAAAGGTCGGGAATCCCGATAAGTGCGTTATCCATATCACCGGTGACGGTTCTTTTCGTATGAATTGCAATGAACTTTGTACCGAAGAATTCTATAAACTGCCGATCATCACTTTCATTTTCAACAACCAGACACTCGGGATGGTTCGCCAGTGGCAGAACCTCATTTATAATGGAGACTACTCCGAAACAACCCTTGACAGAGGGCCTGATTTTGTCAAACTTGCAGAGGCCTATGGGTTGCATGGCCGGCGTGTCAACAACCAGGAAGATCTCTGCAAAGCCATTGAAGAAGCGTTGGCTTGCGGTGAAGGTTATGTGATCGACTGCATGATCGACATCGACGAAATGGTCCGCCCGATGGTCAAGGCCGGCGACCCGATCGTTCAATTCCTTTTGGATTAGGAGGACAGCATGGTGAAAAACGAAAACGCAAAACTTCAAACCCTGGCTGTCCTGGTTGACAATGAATCCGGTGTTCTGTCACAGGTCTCCCGTATGTTTTCCCGCAAAGGATACAACATCGAATCGCTCGTAGTCGGCACCACCGAAAATCCGCGTGTTTCCCGTATCACGATCGATGTACTTGCTGACGAACAGCAAATCAATTTGCTTGGAAATCAGCTGCGGAAGCTTCTGCCTGTCCATTCCGTGAAGCGGCTGACCCCGGAAACCTCAATTCAGCGTGAACTGATGCTCATCAAAGTCCATACAATGGATGGAACACAGCGTAATGAAGTGATCCAGTTGGCAAATGTCTTCCGCGCTCAGATCATCGATGTTTCCATCGAAACGCTGACCCTCGCAGTAATCGGCGATACCGATAAAATTTCGGCTATCGAAAAAATACTGAAAGAATTCCATGTTTTGGAAATCGCACGTACCGGCGGAATCGCGCTTGAACGCGGTAAAGCCACCATCCATGATGAAACCAAGGAAAAAGGAGAATTCAATTATGGCAAAAATGTATTATGAAAAAGATTGTAATCTCGATGTTCTGAATGGGAAAACCATCGCGATCATCGGTTATGGCTCTCAGGGTCACGCTCACGCGCTGAATCTTCGCGATTCCGGCTGCAACGTTATCGTCGGCCTCCGCAAAGGCGGAAAATCATGGCCGGTCGCTGAAAAAGACGGATTTCAGGTATTCACTGTCGCTGAAGCTGCTGAAAAGGCTGATATCATCATGATGCTCATCAACGATGAAGTCCAGGCAGAAGTCTACAAAAAAGAAATCGCCCCACAGATGAAAGCCGGAAAGGCCATTGCCTTTGCCCATGGTTTCAACATCCGCTACAAACAGATCGTTCCACCCGCTGACTGCGACGTGTTCATGGCTGCCCCGAAAGGCCCGGGCCACACTGTTCGCAGCACCTATGTTGCCGGAAAAGGCGTTCCCTGTCTGATTGCAGTCGAACAGGATGCTTCCGGTAAAGCCTATGACATCGCATTGGCTTACATTGCCGGTATCGGCGGCGCCCGTGCCGGTATTCTTGAGACCACAATGGATGAAGAAACCGAAACCGACCTCTTTGGCGAACAGACCGTTCTCTGCGGCGGTGTCGTAGACCTGATGCGCTGCGGTTTCGAAGTGCTGGTTGAAGCAGGTTACAAACCGGAAAATGCCTACTTCGAATGCATTCATGAGATGAAACTCATCATCGACCTCGTCAACAAGGGCGGTATCGCTGCCATGAACTACTCCATTTCCGATACAGCTGAATTCGGTGAATACGTCTCCGGTCCGCGTGTCCTGCCCGCTGAACAGGTCAAAGCCAACATGCGCGCAGTTCTCAAGGACATCCAGGACGGTACATTCGCCGGCAAGTGGATCGCTGAAAACAAGAACGGACGTACCTTCTTCAACTCCAAGCGTGCTCAGCTGGCCAAACACCCGATGGAAATCGTCGGCAAACAGCTGCGTGAACAGATGCTGTGGAAGAACGACTCCGATTTGGATACAGCCTCTAACTAAATAAGAAATAAGAAATAAGAAAGAAGAAATAAGAAATAAGAAATAAGGGAACCTCTAAAAACTTATAAGCGGGGTATGGGGGCTGCATAGCCCCCGAAAACCTTGGCGCGGGAAGACTATTATCCGAGGTGAAATAAATCTGAATCCCGCGCCATAAAGAATCAACCGTGAATGAGGAGAAAACTTCATTACTTTTTAGAGGTTCCCATAAGAAATAAGGAATCAGGTTTCAGAAGTGTCAGGACAGCAGGATATTCACACGAAACCCGGAATACTGATACCTGATAGCTGATACCTGATCTCTAAAACCTTGTAAGAACGGAGTTCTTATGAATTCAGATCAAATCAAAATCGGCGTTGATCGTGCTCCAAACCGCAGTTTACTATATGCGTTAGGACTAACGGAAGAAGAACTGAACCGACCGATCATCGGTATTGTCAGCTCTTACAATGAGATCGTACCGGGGCATATGCACCTTGACAAGATCGCCGAAGCAGTCAAAGCCGGTGTACGTGCCGCAGGCGGGACCCCGATCCTTTTCCCGGCAATTGCCGTATGTGACGGAATCGCCATGGGCCACATCGGCATGAAATACTCACTCGTGACACGCGATCTGATCGCTGATTCTACGGAAGCCATGGCGATTGCCCATCAGTTTGACGGACTGGTCATGGTTCCCAATTGCGATAAAAATGTTCCGGGACTGCTGATGGCAGCTGCCCGCATCAATATCCCGACCATCTTCTGCTCCGGCGGACCGATGCTCGCAGGCCGGCTTCCGGACGGACGACGCACCTGCCTGAGCCATATGTTCGAAGCAGTCGGCGCCTATCACGCGCATACGATCGATGAAGCAGGGGTACAGACCTATGTTGAAGAAGCCTGCCCCTCCTGCGGTTCATGCTCCGGTATGTACACAGCCAACTCCATGAACTGCCTGACGGAAGCTATCGGTATGGCGCTCCCCGGCAACGGGACCATTCCTGCTCCATACTCCGCCCGCATCCGACTGGCAAAGAAGACCGGTATGCAGATCATGGAACTGGTCAAAAAGAATATTCGCCCCTCTGACATCATGACGGCAGCTGCTTTCCATAACGCGGAAACGGTTGACATGGCATTGGGGTGTTCCACGAACACCATGCTGCACCTTCCGGCAATCGCCCACGAAGCTCATGTCACAATGGACTTTGATATGGCAAATGAAATCAGTGGAAAGACTCCAAACCTCTGTCATCTGGCGCCTGCTGGTGATACTTTCATGGAAGATTTGGATGCGGCCGGCGGTGTTTATGCCGTTATGAAGGAACTGACAAAAGGGAAGCTGCTGGATACGTTCGTGATGACAGTTACCGGCAAAACCATGGAAGAAAACCTGGAAAGTGTACAAAACCGCAACCCTGAAATTATCCGCCCCTATGAAGAACCCTTCATGAGTACCGGCGGCATCGCAGTCTTGAAAGGTAACCTGGCGCCGGATGGATGTGTCGTCAAACAATCTGCCGTTTCTCCATCTATGATGAAACACGAAGGGCCTGCCCGTGTGTTTGATTCAGAAGAGGAAGCGATCCGTGTAATTTATGACGGCGGTATCAACCCCGGTGATGTGGTCGTAATTCGCTATGAAGGCCCGAAAGGCGGTCCGGGTATGCGGGAAATGCTGAACCCGACATCCGCAATTGTCGGTATGGGTTTAGGCGAATCCGTCGCATTGATCACCGATGGCCGGTTTTCCGGGGCCACACGCGGCGCATCCATCGGTCACGTAAGCCCGGAAGCCGCTTCCGGTGGTCCGATCGGACTGGTTCAGGAAGGCGATCACATTGCCATTGACATTCCTGCCCACACGATCGAACTGCTTGTCTCCGACGAGGAACTGGCAGCCCGCAAAGCAAATTGGGTATGTCCGGAACCGAAGGTGAAAACCGGTTATCTGGCACGTTACGCCAAACTGGTTTCCTCTGCTGACAAAGGAGCCATTCTGGAATAAAAAGTAAGGAGTAAGGTATGGATCAGGTAAAAATATTTGATACCACCCTACGTGACGGAGAGCAATCGCCGGGATGCAGCATGAATCTCAAAGAAAAAATCGAGATTGCACGCTGCCTGGAAAAGCTCAAAGTGGACATCATTGAAGCCGGATTCGCCATTGTTTCCCCCGGTGATTTTGAATCCGTAAAAACCATTTCCGAAACCGTCAAAGAATGCACGGTTGCTTCCCTTGCTCGTGCTACTGTCAAGGATATTGATGCCGCATGGGAAGCCGTTAAAAATGCCGTTGACCCGCGTATCCATGTTTTCATTGCCACATCTCCGCTTCATATGGAATATAAACTGCGGATGAAGCCGGAAGAAGTACTGGAACAGGCAGGAAAAATGGTCGCCTATGCGAAGAAATTTTGCTCAAATATCGAATTTTCTGCCGAAGACGCAACCCGCAGCGATTTGGATTTTCTCTCACGGGTGACAGAAATTGCAATCGCAAACGGGGCAACGACCATCAACCTGCCGGATACCGTCGGTTATACAACACCGGAAGAAATGCGGCACCTGATATCCTATGTAAGGGAACATGCTGCCGGTTCCGAAAAAGCAATTTTCTCGGTCCACTGCCACAATGACCTGGGCATGGCTGCGGCCAACTCTCTTGCAGGCGTTTTGGGCGGTGCTCGTCAAATCGAATGTACCATCAATGGGCTCGGCGAACGTGCCGGAAACACTGCGCTGGAAGAAGTCGTCATGGCACTGCACACACGCCCGGACACTTATCAGGTTGGCACCCGCATCGACACGACACAGATCTACCGCACCAGCAAAACAGTCTATAACATTATTGGCCAGACTGCACCGCTGAACAAAGCCATCGTGGGCAAAAATGCTTTCGCTCATGAAGCGGGCATTCATCAGCACGGCGTACTGGCCAACAAGAAGACTTATGAGATCATGACCCCGGAAGCTGTCGGCATCGTTGCAAACAGCCTCGTTCTCGGCAAGCATTCCGGACGGCATGCCTTCTCCCAGCGTATTGAAGAACTTGGTTACACACTTTCCAAAGAGGAGATCGACCGCTGCTTTGAAGAGTTCAAAGATGTCTGTGACAAGAAAAAGAACATCACCGATGCTGACCTCGAAGCGATTGTCACGCATCACACCGGAAACCTGATTCCGGAAGCTGATGAAAACGGGTACAGTCTTGACTGGTTCCAGACTTCTACCAGCAACTTTACCACAGCGACCTGCACAGTCAGCATCAAGAAAAACGAAGAGAAATTCCAGGCTGTTGCGCTGGGCGACGGTCCGATCGATGCTGCATTCAATGCCATCGACCAGATCATCAAACCATCAGAACATTCTTTCGATATTTTCTCCATTAACTCCATTTCCGAAGGTAAAGACACTCTGGGTGATGTCACTGTAAAGATCAGTTCGCACGGCAAAACCTTCACCGGGCGCGGTCTTTCCACAGATATCATCGAAGCCAGCGTCAACGCTTACCTGACAGCAATGAACCGCCTTTCCTCTTATGAGGAGAAATCAAAGGAGGCTGCATAAATGGGAATGACCATGACGCAAAAGATCCTGGCTGCACATGCGGGACTGCCGGAAGTGCATGCAGGAGACCTGATCGAAGCCAATCTCGATATCGTCTTAGGGAATGATGTGACAACACCTGTCGCGATTTCTGTATTTGAAAAGGCAGGATTCACAAAAGTGTTCGATCCGGAGAAAATTGTCATTGCTTTGGATCATTACACCCCCTGCAAGGATATTAAATCCGCGGAACTGTGCAAAACTGCACGCGATTTTGCCCGAAAACACAAAATCACACATTTATACGATGTCGGAACTGTAGGCATCGAACATGCGCTGCTGCCGGAGCAGGGTCTTGTTGGTCCCGGGGACTGTGTGATCGGCGCTGATTCACACACCTGTACCTATGGCGCTTTAGGAGCTTTCTCCACCGGTGTCGGTTCCACGGATATGGCTGCCGGGATGGCTTCCGGTCAAAATTGGTTTAAGGTTCCATCCGCTATCAAAGTTGAATTGGTCGGAAAACCCGGTTCCTGTATCTCCGGTAAAGATGTGATCCTTCATCTTATCGGCGAGATCGGCGTTGACGGGGCGCTTTACCAGTCACTGGAATTCACCGGTGAAGGTGTCGCAAACCTCAGTATTGATGACCGCTTTACGATAGCAAATATGGCAATCGAAGCCGGAGGAAAAAACGGTATTTTCCCTGTAGATGATGTCGCAAAGGATTATATCCAAGGTCGATTCCAGCGGGAGCCTGTCATTTATGAAGCTGATCCGGACGCAGAATATACACGCACAGCCACCATTGACCTTTCAAAATTGGAACCGACTGTTTCTCTGCCCCACCTCCCCTCTAATACAAAAACCGTTTCAGAAGCCGTCGGCATGCCCATTCAGCAGGTCGTCATCGGTTCCTGTACCAACGGACGTATTTCTGACCTGCGTATTGCCGCCTCTATCCTGAATGGGAAAAAGATCGCTGATGGCGTTCGCTGTATCGTGATCCCGGCTACACAGGAAATCTACCTGCAGGCGCTGCAAGAAGGTCTTGTGGAAGATTTCATCCATGCCGGGTGCGCGGTATCCACACCGACCTGCGGTCCCTGCCTTGGTGGGCATATGGGTGTAATGGCTGCCGGTGAACGGGCTGTCACCACCACAAACCGCAATTTTGTCGGACGCATGGGAGATACAAAATCTGAAGTGATCCTTGCAAGTCCGGCTGTTGCTGCTGCTTCGGCATTGGCCGGCTGTATTGCGGATCCGCGGGAATTGTAGAAGGAGGAGATCATGTTCAAGGGAAAAGTTTGGAAATACGGCGACAATGTAGATACAGACGTGATTATCCCTGCACGCTATCTTAATTCTCCGGATCCGAAAGATCTGGCATCTCACTGCATGGAGGATATTGATAAAAGCTTCGCATACGCTGTGCAGCAGGGCGATATCATGGTCGGCGGTTGGAATTTTGGTTGTGGATCCTCCCGGGAGCACGCACCGATCGCTATTCAGGCATCCGGTATATCCTGTGTTATTGCTGCCAGTTTCGCACGGATCTTCTATCGAAATTCCATCAACATTGGATTTCCAATTCTGGAATGCCCTCAGGCAGCTGAAGCGATCAAGTCCGGTGATATCGTCAGCGTCGATACGGCAAGCGGAAAGATCGTTGATGAAACCACCGGTGAGACTTTTGAAGCAAAGGCTTTTCCGCCTTTTATCGATAACATTATTAATAAGGGCGGGCTGCTGCCTTACCTGAAAGAAAAACTGGGGTGAGTCATGGAGTTCAATATTGCATTGGTTCCCGGTGATGGGATCGGTCCGGAAATTGTCGGCAGTGCCGTAAAAGTGATGGAAACCGTCGCGGATAAATTCGGCCATAAGTTCAATTTCACAACTTACCTTGCCGGCGGCTGTGCCATCGACAAATACGGCGAACCTCTGCCTCAAGTTACGGTTGACGGCTGCCTTGCATCAGATAGCGTTTTGCTTGGCGCAGTCGGCGGACCGAAATGGGATCACCTGTCCGGCAATATGCGTCCGGAGAAAGCCCTGCTGGGACTTCGAAAAGTTCTGGGACTTTATACTAACCTGCGTCCCGCAGCGCTTCAGCCTGCATTGGCAGAAGCCTGTGTATTGCGCCCGGACATTTCCGAAAAAGGTTTTGACCTGATGATCGTTCGTGAACTGACAGGTGGTATTTATTTCGGTGAACGCGGACGCAATAAAGCCGGAGATGCAGCTTTTGACACGGAAGCCTACTCTGTGTTAGAGATTGAACGCGTGGCACGAGCAGCTTTTGAAATCGCGCGAAAACGCAAAAAGCATCTGACCTCTGTGGATAAGGCAAATGTTTTGGAAACCTCCCGATTGTGGCGTGAGACCGTACATCGAATCGGGCAGACAGAGTATCCGGATGTGACGCTGGATGACATGTACGTGGATAATGCCGCAATGCAAATCATTCGTGCTCCGTCTTTCTTTGATGTTATCGTAACATCCAACATGTTCGGTGACATTCTTTCTGATGAAGCTTCACAGGTGACCGGTTCCATCGGTCTGCTGGCTTCTGCCTCTCTCGGTGAGACAACCCGCGGAATGTATGAACCCATTCATGGCTCTGCACCGGACATAGCCGGTAAGGACCTTGCCAACCCTATTGCAACCATCCTTTCAGCTGCCATGATGCTGCGTTATTCGTTCGACCTTCCCGAAGAAGCAGACTGCATCGAAAGAGCAGTGTCAGACGTACTGAGCGCCGGCTGGCGTACTGCCGATATCAAATCTCCGGATGATGAGAATTATCTTTCCGGGTCACAAATGACGGAAAAGATCCTTGAATATTTGGGTCGGTAAAAAGGGCACAAGCTATGTCTTCTATCGCTTCCGATTTATTGTTCTACAATGCGCAGGCTGACTCTCCCAGCGGCTGGAAGGATACTGCTTCTGCAGTTCGGAATGCTGAAGACCCTGATGCAACGAATGAACTTCTTCGGCAAATGGTGACTTTTGCTTCTGATTTCGGTCTGTCAGGAAATATCTGGCAGTATTGGCTCACCTACATGCTGATGATGCATGAGAATGCATTTTCACTGACATGTGAACGCCAACACCTGCAAAGGGGAGCAACGATCTTTGAATTGGCGAAAAATGACTTTTCCTTTATCAAGGATCTTTTCCATTCAGATCCAATAAAGCTGGGGGCCCTTTCTGTCATGACTGCATACACGGCACCGTATATCGGCAATGAACCGAATCGTGCAGGAAAAATAATCACATCACTCAGCGCAGATCTGGCTGCTGCCGGCTCAGCAGACTCTTTCGGAATGCGTATTGCGGAACATTACGCCACTTTCGGTGTCGGTATCTTTGGACTGTACAAAGCGTTTCGTATCTCCGAAACCGAAAGGGATGTCAGCCTTACCCCTGTCACTGATGATACGGATGTCTGTTTTGATGATTTGATAGGGCTGGAGACACAAAAACAAACACTGCGCGAGAATACGGAAGCGTTTTTGAATGGGAAACATGCAAATAACGTGCTGCTTTACGGAGACAGCGGTACCGGGAAATCCACCAGTATTCATGCTTTGATGCACGATTATTTTGACAAAGGTCTGCGTCTGGTCGAGCTGACAAAAACCGATCGGAGACTGCTGCCGCAGGTGATGGCTTCCATCAAGAAACGCAATTATCACTTCATCATCTATCTCGACGATCTTTCGTTTGAAGAAAATGAAAGCGATTACAAAGAGCTGAAAGCCATGCTGGAAGGCGCTCTTGAAAAACGTTCCGACAGGATCCTGATCTATGCGACTTCCAACCGCAGGCACCTTATCCGGGAAACCTGGACCGACCGGAATGATATGGAATATCAAAACGATATTCACCATTCTGACACGATGGAAGAAAAACTTTCACTTGCCAGCCGGTTTGGTGTTACGATTTACTATTCAAAACCTGTTCCCGAAGAATACCTTCACATCGTGAAAAAACTTGCTGAACGAAATGACATAACGCTCAGCGAAAAAGAGTTATATGACCGCGCCCGGAAGTGGGAACTGCGTCATGGAGGTATGTCCGGAAGGACTGCCAGCCAGTTGATCACCTGGCTTCAGAGTGAAGCCGGATAATTATTTTGAGCAGAAACTATTTTTCAAAAAGGAATTTATTATGCATTACACATTCCCTATTACACGAAATGAAAATCCAAAACCGAAGCCGGATCCCAAAGAAATGGGATTCGCAAAATATTTCACCGACCATATGTTCTTCATGAACTATGACGAAGGTCAGGGGTGGCACGATGCCCGCATCATTCCTTATGGACCTCTGAGTCTTGATCCTGCTGCAGCTACGCTTCACTATGCGCAAGAAGCATTTGAGGGATTGAAAGCCTACCGCAATCCGGAAGGAAAGGTCAATCTTTTCCGGCCTGATATGAATGCAAAACGTATGCGCAACACCTGCGAACGTATGTGCATACCGGAAATCGATGAAGACCTTTTTATCTCAGCGGTTGAAGAATTGGTAAAAATCGATGCGGATTGGATCCCGGAAGGTGAAGGAAACTCTCTTTATATCCGTCCGTTTATTATTTCCCCTGAGTTAAATATGGCTCCTGTTGCCCCAAAGAGCTTTTGGTTCATTATCATTCTTGCTCCTGCTACACCTTACCATTCGAAAGTCAGTCACATTCTGGTGGAAGATGAATATATCCGTGCGGCAGTAGGCGGTACCGGCTTTGCCAAATGCGGCGGGAATTATGCAGGTTCACTGCGTGCTAACGTCAAAGCGGCAAAATATCACTGTGATGACGTACTCTGGCTGGATGCCAAAGAACATAAATATATTGAAGAAGTCGGAACCTCCAATGCCTTCTTCGTGATTGACGGTAAAGTCGTCACATCTCCGCTGACCGGATCCATTCTTCCGGGTGTGACTCGAGACAGCGTGATACAGCTGCTTGAAAAATGGGGAGTAGAAGTTGAGCAGCGCCGTCTGCCGGTTGAGGAGGCCGTTGAAGCAGCCAAATCCGGCCGTATGACCGAAGCCTGGGCCTCTGGTACAGCCTGCATCATCGCTCCCATGGGGCTGTTGAATTATAAAGGAATAGATTATCCGATCAATGGCGAAAAGGTCGGTGATCTCAGCAAGAAACTGTTCAATACCCTTTACGGTATGCAGACCGGTGTCCTTCCCGATGAAATGGGTGGCTGGGTCGTAACACTGTAAGATAGAAGCTGAAACATATCAATTACTCGTACAGATATCATTCATTATTGGTATCTGTATTTTTTTCTTTGATGAATAATAAAAGAGGAGAGTCTTACAAAACAGACTTTCCTCTTTTATTTTTTTATTCGAATAATTATTTGATCTTACTCAGCGAAAGCCGGATCGGTAGGTGTCAGATCAGTGACGGATTCCATCGTAATATCCAACTGTGAAGCATATTCATCCAGCCAGGTCTGATAAGCTGATTCAACAGCAGTATTATATTGTGAACTGGTCAGCGGACGCTCTTCGTGTCCGATCACCTGGATCAGATGCCAGCCAAAATCAGACTGGACAGGATCACTGATCGTACCGACTTCCTGGCTGAAAGCCGCATCGTTGAACGGCTGCACCATTGTACCTTCAGTGAACCAGCCAAGATCACCGCCGTTTGCAGCGGAAGAATCTGTAGACACCTCAGCACAAACGTCTGCCCATTCTTCACCATCGTTAATCCGATCAAGAGCTGCCTGAGCTTCTTCTTCAGTTTCTACAAGGATATGACGAGCCCATACCATGTCAGCTGTGCGGGCTATCTCCGATTTAAGGCTTTCCTGGACTTTATTCTGCAGCAGTTCATATCGCAGCTCATTCTTGAAGAAATCCTTGCTGTAATAGAAATTATTGGCAAAATAAACACTTTCATACTGCTTGAACATATCTTCAGTATATACAGTCGGTGTCGGAGCAATAGTAGGTTCGGAAGTGGGTTCAGAGAGAACTTCTTCAATCTTGTCAACGGTTTCAGACGCAAGTTCTTCTGCTTCAGCGACTGTCTCTTCTACAGCATCCTCAGCTTGTTCAACGACATCAGCAACGGTTTCCTCGACAGCATCGACAGCGTCTTCAGCCTGTTCAACAACATCAGCAACTGCTTCTTCAACAACTGTCTCCCCAGTTTCTTCTTCAACAGTATCAGCTGATTCTTCTGTTTCCTCTGCAGGGATTTCAGTTGGCAGCGGAGTTTCAGTATAGCGCAGGATGGCAAGCTGTTCGTCGGTTACAGTCGGGGTAGCTTCGAAAGGTTCGTCCGTCGGAGCAGCTGTAGGAGTTCCATCCGGATAGTACCCGAACATACCCTTATAATAGGCTTCAACCTCATCATCGCTGACAGAGATACCTTCCTGAGCAGCGCCGTAAGCCATGACTCTCTGGTTGATCATGTTGGAAAGTACGCTCTGCCCCAGCAGTCCTTTATAAGAATCGGACATCTGCATTGCGTAGCTTTCTTTCGTGTTGGCATCCATTTCCATACCGAACATTGAATAAAGCTGCTTCATATACTGGTAGTTGCTGTTGATATTGGAACGCTGCAATCTGACAGCGGATTGGAATTCATCCAATGTAATTTTTTCATCGCCCACGGTTGCAACAACTTTGCGGGAAGGCTTATTGACGATGCCAAGAATGATTCCGGCAATCATACAAACTACAACAATAGCGGCTACAATCGCGCCGCCTGTCCGGAGCATTTTTGTCTGCTTCTCTTCCTTTTCGCGGCGTTCACGGTTGGTTTTATTGTTTTCACGGGGATTCAGGATTTCTTTTTGATCTTTTTCAGCCATAATAACTTCCTTCAAAAAAGGGCATAGAGTTTCCTCCATGCCCTAATAGATCTATGTTACGACGCAATATTACCGAACAACATCCTGATAGGGTTCAGAGGTGAACGGCAGCAATGCGATCTGGCGGGCGCGTTTCACCGCATAGGCTACTGCACGCTGATGTTTTGCACAGGTGCCGGTCTGGCGGCGGGGACGAATTTTACCTTCTTCCGTGACAAAGCGGCGCAGAAGATCGGCATTTTTGTAATCGATTTTTACATTTTTATCTGAACAAAACTGGCAAACCTTCGGGCGTGCAACAAAACGACGGGCACCACCGCGATGATCCTGTTGTTCATTCATCATTTCTTCACTCATTTTTATCTCCTGAACGGTGTTTCACCGTTTATGCAGATTATTTGATTAGTCTTCTTCAACGAGGGTGATCATTGAACGCATAATGCTTTCAACGAACCGCATGTTCTGGCTCAGGTTCTTCACCGCGGCAGGTTCCATGTTGGCAGTAATCAGAACGTACTGACCATCACGCTGCTTGCGGATGCGGTAAGCCATTCGTTTCTTGCCCCAGTTATCAACACTGACAACTTCACCTTTATCATCAGCGATCCAACCCTTGACCTTTTCGACAACGTTGTTGAGGTTTTCTTCATCAAGATCCGGATGAGCAATGAATATGATTTCGTACTTGCGCATATTTGTTTCTCCTTTCCATGGGATTATTTCCGTGCGAAACGGAAACGGAAAGATTGCCTTTCAGCAAACCTTGTCTATTATATCATCATTCGTTGAAATATTAAAATCTCGTTATAAATTCGGTACAAAAAGTGCGGCAATTTTTGGAAGGAAGATCACAAGACCGATCACAACGCTTGCTATAGCCATAATCAAAACACTGCCGGCGGCCAGATCTTTCGCCGCTTTTGCCAATGGTTTCTTTTCCAATGTAACCAGGTCTACCACCCGTTCCAAGGCACTGTTCATAGCTTCTGCGCTCCACACAGCACCGATTATGAGTACCAGAACACACAATTCACCACTGTCAACCTTCAGCCAAAGACACATAATTGCCACCAGAACTGTAAACAGTAAATGGATCCTTGTATTGCTTTCATGGATCCAGAGATCTTTTAATCCTGAAAAGGCATATTTGAAAGAATTTGCTTTCTTTTTTAAAAAATTAGAAATCAAAATCTTCTCCCGGTCTTCGGTTGAGTTTGATGCCGCACTTTTCAAGATATAAATCCTGATAGCTCCACATCTCCTTGCGCTGCGCCTCATCCATGTGATCGTAACCAAGCAGATGCAGCAGTCCATGAATTTCCAACAGCCCGATCTCGTTTTCCAGCGAATGTCCGGACTTATCCGCCTGTTTTTGTGCCTGATCAAGACATATCAGAATGTCACCGAGATATTCCAAACCGGTTTCCGGATCATATTCACCATCGGATTCAAATGAGAGCACATCCGTTACGGCATCAACATCACGATAAGTCCTGTTTAATTCCCGGATAGTTTCAGGTTCAACAAATGTCAGCGAAAAATCCGGCATCTCATCATAATAATCCTTCAGTACAGATTCGGCAACAGACTCAAGAAAGGCCTGATTTATCCCAAATGCAGATTTTAATTCTTCCGTGTTTATAAACATAAGTCCTCTGAATTGTTTTTATTTCTGCGTGTTATTTGTTTCATCCTTCCCGTCTTTATTCTTCTCCTGACCGGGATAAAGCATTCGGGAATGGTACATGTTTTGTAAAACTCTTTCAAAAGCAGCTCTTGCAATGGATATATCTTTGAAGGTCAAGGGTGCATTGTCCATTTGTCCGTTGCTTGAATAAAGATTGAACATACTCTTTACGATTTCAGCAATTTGTTCCTTGGTAGTCGGTTTTTCAGCTCTTGCTCTTGCTTCAACAGAATCTGCCAGCATAATGAGTGCGGCTTCTTTTGAATCCGGGATCGGTCCCGGATAAGTGAAATCTGAGGGATCTACGTTTTCCGCGCCAAACTTCTCTACAGCCAATCCGTACTGATATCGGGTCATATTTGTTCCATGGTGCTGCTTTATAATGTCTATGATCCTTGGCGGAATATGGTATTGATGAGCCAGTTCCACACCATCCGCAACATGCCTCATGATGATCTCCGCGCTTTCCTGAGGAGTCATGTCTGCATGCAGGTTCAAATTGCCGGAGACCTGATTTTCTACAAAAAATTGCGGATTATTAGATTTACCTACATCGTGATACATTGCTCCCGCTCTTGTCAGCAGAGGGTCAGCCCCGATATCTCTGGCAGCCTGTTCGGCAAGATTCGATACCTGCAGACAATGCTGGTAGGTTCCGGGAGCGCGCTGCAGCATGAATTGCAGCAGTGGCGAATCCGGACGCAAAATCTCCATAAGTTGTGTCGGTGTGACGATTCCAAGCCATCCGGAAATAACGTAATGACATACAAGAGATAAAACTGCAGCGGCAGCTCCGCTGAGGATTACTGCTCCGGATATAGACAAGAGTCCTGTTGTATCCGGGGTAACCATAGCGTTTACAAATTGGTAAGATACGGCAATAGGAACACAAATCAATCCTGAAATTATTCCGGCTTTCAGAAAGCCGCCAATACTTCTGTGTTTTCCTAAAATAATAACGGAGGCAATCGAACTTATCAGATAGATCACGGAAAAAATGATCGCACTGCTGAAATCATATGGGATCAATATAGCAAGAATAAGCGAGAGAATGGTTGCGGTAGAAACGCCAAATAAACTGGAAACTGTCAGCCCGAGACCGGAAGCCGGGAAAACATAGGGAATCAACGTATGGTTGGGAGTAACCATTCGTCCGGCAATAAAATAGACAAGGAATAGCCCTGCTATAACCAACCATTGGATAAAATCACTCACAACGACATTCTTGTCCACTTTAATATAGATAAGGAATAGAGCTCCCAATCCAATTACAATGCAGACAACCGAAACGTATCTTTCAGGATTGTTTTCAGAAACGACAAGCCCCATTTTGTTCAGCGCTTCATAATTTAATGCTGAAACAATCTGTCCCTTTTGTATTACTGTCTGGTTGATGACATATGTTCTTTCACGCGGCTGAACAGAAGCTTTTGCTTCATCCCGGCTTTTTTGGGTCAATTCTTCACTGTACAGGCTGTTTGCAGTTACAAAACGCCCCGTTACGGTTGACACAAGGTTGGCAACAGCTTGATTGATTGAATAATTGATCATTGCCGGTATGTTCTGGATCTGGGTATACACTTGTGTTTCCCGAATCGAATTTCGCATAACACTTTCGAGGATACGAGTGGATTCTTCCTGAAGCATGCTCCAGTCTTCTTTACTCAACTCAAGAAGCTGTTCAATCGTGCTTTCATCGAAATCCGCGACTGAGATTTTTTGTATATCTTCAATTTTTTCATCTCGTTCCGAATATTCATCATTTCGAACAATGTTGATGAACTGGAAGGTATAGCGAAGGTTTTGCAGCTGCGTTCGGGAAATAGAAGGATCCGCAGGCAGATAAATATCATTCACATTATCTGCCGCATCCTGTCTCGCTTCTTCAGTCAGGATATCACTGACATAGGTGATGGTTCTTGGCGCAGTGATGTCATTCGGTGCAACATCACCAACTTTTAATCCATAGCTGGCACGCCGAAGTGAAATTTGTGTAGACAACAGCAAAAAAACAATCGTACAAATGACGATAAATAGAATCGCATTTGCTCTTTTGCCGCTTATCCTATGCCTGTTCATTTTTCGAAAGCAGTTCTTTTACGGTTTTACTGATCAGGTCATTCGGGGCAAGACCTTTCAGTTTTGGCATCACGATTTTCATCACCTTACCCATATCAGCAGGGGAAGATGCACCACTTTCATTGATCGCATTCTTTACGATACTGCTCACTTCATCCTGGCTTAATTGTTTAGGCAGCAGCGGTTCAATAGCGGCTATATCCTTTTCAGCCTCAGCCATTGCTTCTGTTCTTCCGCCCTTTTGTGCTTCAAGAAGGGATTCCTTCCTGATTTTTAACTCTTTTTGAAGGATCTGCACAACATCATTGTCTTCGAGTTCTTTTCCTTCTGTCTTTTCAGCAAATTTTATTGAAGAAAGAATCATACGATAAACCCGCTTGCCGTCTTCATCATGCATCCGCATGGCTTCTTTCAATTTTTCGTTTATGGTTTCTTTGATACTCATCGAAAATCCTTTCCTGTTTCAATCAACGATCAAACGATCATATATGCTCTCAAGAAGTTTTTCACTGATTCCCTGTATCTCCAACAGTTCCTCTTTATATGTTATTTTACCCTTGTTTTCTCTTAATTTCATAATTTCGGCCGCTCTTTTTTCTCCGATTCCGGGCAGAGACATCAATTCATTCTTATCAGCGGTGTTCAAATTGATTTTTACCTCTTCCTGTACCTGGATCGTCAAAGTTGGTTCCGGAAAACCTGATGTCGGGATCAGAATCGTTTCTCCGTCATTAACCCACCCGGTTAGGTTTGAAAAGGCAGCATCAGCATCTTCAGCCAATCCACCGGCCAGTGCAACTGCATCTTCTACTCGTATTGATCCTTCATATTCATAAATTCCGGGGGTTTGTACTGCACCATAAACAGCAACCTTGTTTTTATTTCCGATAGCTCCCGGAGTGATTTCAATCGGGACAGAAGATCGTGGCTCGATAATCATTATTGTGAGTCCTGCTGTTGTCAGCAAAACCAGAATAATTATTATCAAATTCCACAATCTTCCGCCATTCAGCATATTCAGGCTGCGCTTTCAGCGCCAACAGCCACAGGAATTTCTCTTCCTTCCTCAAGCGCCAGCATCGTTTCGAAAGATTGGATAGCCACTTCCAGCATAGAGTCATCCGGTTCCGCTGTAGTAATGTTTTGAACAGCAAGATTCGGCTTTGCTAAAATCTTCACTATTGGATTATCAAGATGTTTCGCAGTAAAGAAAATAAATTCATAAGAAACACCGGCAATCACCGGAATCAGCAGTAGTCTGCTCAGCAGTCTCGAAGCAAGCGTACGGGTCAAAGGTCCAATCAAAATAAACAAAAGTACAGAAATGATGACAACCGTGACCATGAAAGCTGTTCCGCAGCGGGGATGCTGACGGGATTGTTTTCGTGCATTTTCAACAGTCATTTCCAATCCGGCCTCATAACAATTGATCGTTTTATGCTCAGCTCCATGATATCGAAAAACTCTTTTTATATCTTCCATTTGAGATACAGCTACCATATAGATAATGACTACCGCAAGCCGAAAAATACCTTCAAGCGCATTGGAGACCCACAAAGACGCATTCAGATGATCCTCAAGCAGTTTCCCGATCCAGGCAGGTCCCACAAAAAACAGCAACGCAGCCAGTCCGAAAGCAATCAGCATCGTGATTACCATTTCAACAGGAGTGATTTTTTCGTCTTCACCTGTCTGCATATTTGCAGACAAGGAAAGATATTTCATTCCTAAACCAAGTGAATCCCATAAGGAAACCAATCCCCGAAGCAGAGGAATTTTTGTAATTTTGGATTTATAAATACCACCAAGTTCCTCAGTTACTGTTTCTATTTTTCCATCAGGTTTCCGAAATGATGCTGCCAGATAAGATTTACCACGCATCAAAACGCCTTCAATTAGTGCTTGTCCGCCATAAGACGGTAATGATTTCTCAGACATAATTCTTTATCTCCTGATACACATTATAGCCTAATTTAAAAATAATTATCGTATTGTTCACAAAATTTACGAAATTCTTAGAAAATCAATGAAACAGTTGTTTTTCATGTATAATCCAAATTTAAGAGGAATGTTGATGAAAAAGACACTTTTTCGTTATTGTATTTGCTTTTTTGCACTGCTTCTTATTTTTACAACCGGTATGATATGTGTTTATCTTATCCCGAATACAGCACTTGAACCTCAGTTTACAAAATCCAAAGCACAGCTTGAAAAAGAGGATCTGTATCCTGTATATTTATTCGCAACTGATGCCTCGATTCTGGACAATTTTATGGATGGACTCATGGTTGACAGCTGCCGGGTATCCGATTCATACAGCAGCATTGTCGAAGCTGCGTTTGACAATAACGGATATCCGCGTTATTGGAACGGATATCTGCTTACCCTTCGCCCGACCATGACACAGTTCACCTATCATCAAATCAGATATATTTCCATGTTTTTGCTGTTAACCGCTTTCAGTTTCTGTTTTTCCGGAATACATAAAAACCTGAATGCTGTTGTCGCTGTTGGTTTTGCGATATCAATGATCGCCTGCTTTTTGGTGTTTATCGGTGAATCGCTGCAATATTTTTCTGTATTTATGATTCTTTTTTTGACACTGCTGTTCATCTTATATGTACCATTTTTCCAGGATCCTTCCAATTCGGCGCTGCTTCTATTTGCGGCAGGCATGATCACTAATTTTTTCGATATGTTGACATCTCCGCTGCTCACCCTTGGCATACCTCTGATATTGATCCTTTGCCTGTACACAAGAGATTCATCAAATACGCCTTCATTTTTATATCGAATACGGCTGGTCATAACCCACTCAGTGGCATGGGGAGTCGGATATGCACTGTGCTGGGTCTCCAAATGGGGAATCGGGACACTTGCAACAGGGAAAAATATATTTGAAGATGCAATGAAAACAGCAAAATTCAGAGTGGAAGGAAGTGAAGCGATCCCCCTTGACAGGTCTCTGATGTTTCGGCTGAATTTTGAAACTTATTTTTTTTCCAAAGGTCACAAACCTGCAGTTTTCATTTTTCTTCTTATACTGGGATTAATACTTTTTCTCATAAAGAACCATAAATCTGACTGGAAAGAAACAGTCCTGTCTTTTTGCATGATTGCTGCTTTTCCATATATTTGGTTTTTCGTTTTTGCAAACCATTCACAGCTACATTATTTTTACACATACCGAATCCAGGCAATAACACTTTTTTCTGTATTTGCAGCTCTCGGGTGCGGACTTGAGAGAACAAAAAATGCTCAAAATTCACCGTCATAACGATTATTGTTATCGCACAATAAATAACCTGGAATAAAGAAACATTAATTCTGTTAACACAATTACAGGAAATAGGTGTATAATATATGAAATTTAAAACGATTGGATCGTTGGCGGTTTACCTGAAAATATAACCAGTGAGTGAGTTCGCTGATAATTTTTGAAACACTGTAAAATCATTATATGGCAAGATGCCGTTTCTGATAACTTGTAAAGAAATAAATACAAGTCATTGTTTTATGTAAACCGCCGGGAATGTCTTGGACGGTTTTTTTATTTTATGAAAGAGAATACGATAACCCGGTTGGCAGTACAAAAGAAAAATCCAAATCGGGTCAATATATATCTGAACGGGATTTTTTCCTTCGGTTTATACCGGGATACAGCTGCCTGGCTGGAAACAGGTCAGGTTCTCTCAGATGAAAAAATAAAAGAACTGTTGGAAAAAGACCAACAAGCTGAAGTTTATCGAAAGGCGCTTGATTATATTTCTTTCAAGCCACGTACCACTCAGGAGACACGCCAAAAACTGCAGCAGGCAGGTTACGAAGAATTTCTGATCGACAAAACGATTGCGGAATTAACAAACAACGGGCTTCTGAATGATGAATATTACGCAGAACAATGGGTTGAAGAACGTTTGCGGCTAAAGCCGAGAAGCAAACGTGTTCTGGTTTATGAGCTTCAAAAAAAGGGCATTTCCGAAAATTTGATTCAATCAGCTGTTGAGGATATTGATGACTTTCAATCTGCATACGAAATTGCCGAAAACAGACTTTATCGTTATGAAGGGTTGTCCAAATTTGACTTTCGGAACAAATTAGGCAACTATCTGGCAGGCAAAGGCTATTCCTATGATGTGATTTCAGTAATAACGCAGCAATTATGGGAAGAAATCAACAAATCAACGAAATGAATTCAGAATGAAGGGGATGTATTTATGGGGCATAATTTGTCAATGATTTTAGCAGTTAAACCTGAGGCTGCTGCTGCGCAGGGACATAGCGGGATTCCTGTTTGGGTATTTATAATCTGTATTGTTATCATAGCCGCAGCGGCATATTTTGTCGCAAATTATCTGGCGAAATCAATGAATGAAAAATTCATGCATGAACAACAACAGGATGCTGAAAACATTATTCTTGTTAGTCGGGAAAAAGCCCAGTTGATCGAATCAGATGCGAAAGACAATGCGATCAACATACTGAAAGAAGCGGAAAACGAAATACAGCGCAGACGCGGAGAGCTTACACGTGAAGATGACCGTCTTCAGAAAAAACGCATTGACCTGGATCATCGTGTTGAAAAAATCGAACAACGCGAAAATAACCTGAACAAACGACAAAGTACACTTGATAAACGTCAGAATGACATTGAGAAAATGTCGTCCAAACAATTGGAAGAACTGCAGCGAGTTTCCAACATGACGGTCGCAGAAGCAAGGCAGGAACTTTTAGAAAAAGTTGAGCATGAAGCTCACAGTGACATGGCAAGAATCATCCGTCAGATCGAACAGGAAGCAAAACTGGAAGGAGACAAAGAAGCCCGTAAGATCATTGCTACTGCAATTCAACGCGTTGCATCTGACCAGGTGAATGAAATCACGACTTCTATTGTGAACCTTCCGGGTGAAGAGATGAAAGGACGTATCGTCGGGCGCAACGGACGCAACATTCGTGCTTTTGAACAGGCAGCCGGTGTAGATGTGATTGTTGATGATACGCCGGAAGCAGTTATGATCTCCTGCTTTGACCCGATCCGTCGCGAAATTGCCCGCAGGTCGCTTGATCGTCTGATCCAGGACGGGAGAATCCATCCGGCCCATATTGAGAAAGTACTGAACGAGGAAGAAAAAGAAGTTAACAAGCTGATCGTCGAGGCAGGTGAACAAGCTACTTATGAAGCGGGGGTCGTAGGTTTGCATCCGGAGATCATCAAAATGCTCGGACGGTTAAAATACCGCACATCCTACGGTCAAAATCAGCTGAATCATGCAATAGAAACCTCTAAACTGGCGTCCGTTATTGCTTCTGAACTGGGAGCTGATGTGGAACTGGCACGATTGGGTGCGCTGCTGCACGACCTTGGCAAGTCGATGGATCACAATACAGAGGGAACCCACGCAAAGATTGGTGCAGAATTCGCAAAACGTTATGGTGTCAATGCAAAAGCAGTAAACATCATCGCAAGCCATCATCATGAAGTGGAACAGGAATCAGTTGAAGCTGTGATCGTTGAAGCGGCTGATGCGATTTCCGGTGCTCGCCCAGGTGCCCGCCGTGAAGATCTTGATCAGTATATCAAGCGTTTGCGTGCCTTGGAAGAAATAGCCAACTCTCACAAGGGTGTTACCAATTCTTATGCTATCCAGGCAGGCCGCGAAGTGCGTATCATCGTGACACCAGAAGAAGTTGATGATTACACTGCTCAGCAAATGGCTCGTGATATAGCCAACCAGGTTGAAGAGACAATGCAGTACCCGGGACAGATCAAAGTTACAGTTATCCGTGAAACACGAGCAGTCGAATATGCGAAATAAATCAACAATATACACAAAATAATATCAAAATCTTAACAAAAGCGCCAAATAAAGGCGCTTTTGTTTTGTTTCTGCTATAATTCAGATATGGCACTGGATAAAGGGTTTTTTGGTATGTTAGGGAATAGAGAACCTTCACAAGGTAGTATTTTTGACATTAATATTCTCCCCATGAATTTATCTGAAGGCCGCAACATTGGAGATTTGTCCGGTTTATTTGTTTTTAATGCGCCTTCGAAAGCCGAAAATAACCGCCAGAATGATATTCTATTCATCCTGTTTTATGTCGACAACCTGCAGATACCAAATTCCAGGATGAAGCAATGGGCACTTTTGTTATCCGAAACATATTACTCTTCCCGTGGCTCCTTTACCATGGGGATGTCAACGGCTGTAAAAAAACTTTCATCATACCTTGAAAAGAATACTCAAGGGCAGATTATGCCGACAATTTTCATGAATTCCGCAGTTCTGCGTGATCGAACCCTGATGATTGCCCATGCCGGGCCTGTTCATTCTACAATCATATCTTCCGATAAAGTGCAAAACTTCAGCAATGAATCAAGTCTTCCGATTCAACTGAAAAATAATGAGCTGAGTTTTTTTACATCGGATGTTCATTCTGAAGACATCGTTCTCCTTTGTCCGAATGTACCATCTGATTGGACTAATTCCGCAATTTTGGAAGTTACAGGTGATTCACCGCTGAATGCAATACGTTTTTTATTGGATCGTTCCGGGGGGAATCTTCAGGCTGCCGTCATACAGCTCAAACGAGGAAAAGGACAGATCACCATTCGCAGTAAAACATCGATCACAGCGAATGTTGAACCGGAAAACACTTCAAACAAACCTATTTCAAATATTATTACAAGGTCTCTGGTGGAAGTAACAACTGAAGAGAAACCTCTGTTCCGAAAAAGAAACGCTGCCGAAGTTTTTGACGGCAGCTCGTCTGAGCTAAAGGAGGCGCTCGAAGAATCTATTCAGGAAATATCAGAACCAGAGTTTCCGGAACAGGAAAATAATAAATCGCTCACAGGAGAGCAGGAACTTCCCGGTGCAGAAGCATTGCCATATGATTTTTCTGACACCCGGAATCCTATAACAACCAAACAGGTTTCGAAACAACAAAAAACTTCATCAGACAGCCCATTACGTAAACAAAAAACAAAACCTGTCGCAAAAAATGACAAAAAATTTAATATTAAACGCTTTTCTGTCATTTTATTTTTCGGTATGCTGATTCCAATTATTGTTGTTTCCATACTCTTTTTTATTTACTCAGGTAGAAGTAAGGATCAGCTTCACCGCGAATATCTATCATACGCCATCGCAGCTGCACAAAAGGCTTTGGCTGCCGAAACTGCAAAAAACCAGGAAACGCTGTGGATGGAAACGCTTGATTATACAGACAAAGCACTAAGTTATGACATCTCTCCTGCAGCAAACGATCTGAGAAAAGAAGCAATAAGCCGACTGGACCTGATCAATGGTGGAATAAGTACCGTTTATAGTTATGCAAACAGCAATAAACTTCCACAGGGTCTGGACATTACCGAGATCATGTCATCAGGGCAATATACTTATGCTCTTGATGCCACCAGTGGCTCCGTTATGCGTTTTGTAGCCAGTGGGAATGGTATCACACTTGATAATTCTTTTTCCTGTACGCCCGGAACTTTTCCTGAATTAGGATCTGAAAATACAACCAATAACATTCAGGTAGGTGCTTTAGTAGATTTCATACTGCTTCCATCCGGAAATCCTCACAGTTTCGTATTGGCGGGAATTGATAAGGATGCGAATGTTCTTTATTGTTCTGGTTTCAAGAGTAACCAGGCTGGCAAACTGAAAAAACCGGAAACAGGAAGATTTGAGATCAAGTCCATTGCTTATTCTAATAACGCCATGTACGTACTCGATCCTCAGGCAAGTGCCGTATGGGAATTCCTTTTCAGCAATTCTGACGGGTTTGCATATGAACCTTCAAATTATTATGGTTCCTATTCTCCGTATTTATCGGATGTTATTGATTTTACAATGTTTAAAGAATTCAGCTTTTTCCTTAGGGAAAACGGAACACTGCTTGTCTGTGATTATACAGGATACCGTCCGATTTGCAACAATCTCACAGAAATCTGGAGCCTTGACCGAAAAGCATATCTGAACCTGGAAAACCACGATTTCCGCAAAATAATTCTCAATTCATCGCCGGATAATTCAATTTATATTATGGATGCAAAGCTTCAATCAGTACTGAACCTGTCCACGAAATTGAATTATATTCGCTATATCGTGCCCAATCGTACAACAGAAGATATTTCACAATATTCAAATGCAACGGGTTTTGGAATAACCGGGCAGAACCGTTTCCTTTGGGGATATAGAAATGATCTATATATCGGAAATATGCCGTAAGATAAGAAATGAAGCCATGTTCACTTCCGTTCATGGCTTCGTTTTTATCATTCTCCCCACCGGCGTTTCAGATCTTCTTCCATCTCCTCTTTCTTTCTCTGTCGGCCCAGTTCATAATCAAGTTTGATTTCATCGAAACTGTTTCGTATGTTCTCTCTGACTTCTTCCCCCGTTTTAGGAGTTGAAAGCGAAACGGCGATGCATCCAACCAAAGCGCCCGCAAATAAACCAAATGTAAAGCTAATGAATTTTTTCATAATCTCCACCTTTTCTTAAATTCAATTATAGCATTCTTCAATTTTATTTTCCATAATTCGAGCTTTTTCCATCAATAAGGCATCAAAAACATTCAGGTTTTGATAAGGGTTCCATTCATTTCGTAATAATGATTCTCTGGCAGCACCAAAGGCAACAGCTTTTTTATGGTCATATGTAGTGTTTAAACCTACAACATATGCACCACAAAAACAGGAAAAGGATCCAATTTTTTCATGTTCATCATGATTCAAAGGATCTATATAATATGCTTTTTTGTCTGATTGACTGAGAAACACATAAGAACGATCAGTCCTTTTTACTATGATGTTTTCAGCGCCAAATTCCAGCAAAATCTTCATCATTTCGATAATGTTTCGAATGCGGTATTTTTCATAGAAGAGAGTCTTCAGTTGTTCTTCTCGAACCAGAAACGCTGTCAGGCCGTTGATAAGTTTTTTTACTGAATCATAAAAATTTGGATACATGTAAGTACCAGATGCATGGACAGTAATTGTTTTTTTGTGGGTATCAAAAAAGGCTTGAGGAAGAAGATTGTGAGACAGATAATCCAACGGACATAAATGAACACAACGTGCCTCCTGATATTCAGGAGGGATATCTTTCGCTAAAATGGTTTCAAGAGAGCGTTCAGCAAATTTTTCGTTTCCGTTTGTATTATTGAACCCCAACAATTCTTTTGGGAAAGGCTTTCCAGCGTTATAATATTGGCTCAATACGCTATTTTTCTTTTTGTTCCCCTCTTCTTCCTGGTTATTCCGATTTAAGTAAGAAATAAAATTTCTGTGTTCAAGGTTTGCATCAATTTTTTTTAGACCATGTAAACTGAATCCGTTTTTTTTTAAACCGGACAAAAATTCTTCCGGATAATTATTACCAATTCTTGCAACAAGGGCCGGATTTCTTTCCATTGGAGACATTCCGATGGCTGTATAAATCAAATGCCCTCCCGGAATATCATTAACAGCGTCACCGGATTCCGTAAGAATGAAGTCTCTTGATAATTTTCCGATAATCAAATAAGGGGAATAATTGCTTTCTCCTGCCATTTTATTTCATAACAATTTTCTGGACAGCATCCAGTGCAGCGAATCCGATTTTTGCACCGTTTTTCAGCGACAGATCTACTTCCTTTTCTTTTTCCACAGCATTATTCACGCTGATGATTCCGGCTATAATACCAATAACCATGCCACCGAGGGTGTAATATAAAATCGTTTTCTTCTTCCAATCCATTTTTTACTTCTCCTTTACCTTTAACATACTTATGATATTCAGAATTCCGGCTTTTTTCGATGTGGTATCAAAAACTGGTTCGAGAATTTTAATTAGTATTTCTGAGACTTTATCGCCAAGTTCTTCAACTTTTCCGTCCGCTTTGTTCATTGCCTGATCGATTTCCTTTTTCGCATCTTCAATGCGGGCGGAAAGGTAAAAAAATAATATTCCCAAAACAGTACTGATGACGAAAAACACGAATGCGAACAATGATATCGTAAGATCCCTCATGTTGCTGAATACTTTAGGATATTTAATACCAAACCAGATAAAACTGCTAATCAAAACTGCTAAAATTACCGTAACAATTATGACCGGCTTGTATATATTTTTCCTGTCATCTGTAATATTATGAATTTTTTCATCCTCTCGCATAACTGTCCTCTCTTTTATTTTACCGCGTAAATTATCAAATTTCCGAAATTAT
Organism: Flexilinea sp.; assembly: GCA_017432685.1. Taxonomy (GTDB): domain Bacteria; phylum Chloroflexota; class Anaerolineae; order Anaerolineales; family Anaerolineaceae; genus Flexilinea. Next base: position 83,414 of record JAFRIR010000021.1, read on the forward strand.
CACATTTTTCCTTGCAAATATCAATTTTTATGCTAAAATCAAAAATGTACTTTACGGAGGCTGTAGCTCAATGGCAGAGCGCTTGTCTGTGGAACAAGATGTTGTGGGTTCGAGCCCCACCAGCCTCCCCTGAGGCCTTTTCCCCACTTGGTTTACGAGTAAAATGAGAATTTGTAAACTGGGATCGGAGGAAAAAATGGCCAAATATCACAAATTCAACATCTTGTCGTCGAAAAAAGTTGGAAAGAGCCCCACCGTTCGTGAAGCTGTTTCCAATTTTTTGATTTCCAAAAAGTCCATGAACTGTACCCAGAAGACAGTTCAATCCTATACCGACGGTCTGAAGCCATTCCTTACATTTTGCGATCTCCAGGGGATCAAAGAACTTGGGGATGTCGACAATTTCTTTGTAGATGCTTACTTTGCAGATATGGCGGACAAAGGCCATTCCGATGGCGGCATGCATGCGTACTATCGCAGCCTCCGCACTTTTATGCGCTGGTCCTGGGATGTTTATAATATTGACAGTACATGTCCTACCAATATTTCTAAAGTTAAGGCTCCCCCTAATAATCCTATTCCCGGCCTACCTGAAGATGCACTGCTATCGATTCTCGAAGGGGCAAAGCATACTGACTATCCTCTTCGCGATACAGCGTTTATTATGTTTCTTGTAGATACAGGTGCTCGAAAACAGGAAGCGGCTAATATCAAGATCAAAGACATAAATCTTGAAACAGGAGAAGTTTTTATCGACCAAGGGAAAGGCCGGAAAAACAGATATGTTCACATTGGGAATAAAACCCGCAAAGCAATTTCAGATTATCTCGAAACTGTCGATCTCAAGAAGCCAGAAAATAAGCTCTGGATTTCTAAGGACGGATATGAAATGACGGCTGCTGGTCTGGCAGAGATTATTCGAAGAATTCAGAAGAATTTAAAAATTGATCCTATGTATTCCATGCATGATTTTCGACGGTATTGTGCGTTATCAATGTACAGAGAATCGCATGACCTGCTATTAGTGAGTATGTACCTGGGACATGCTTCTGTTGATGTAACCAGAAGGTACTTAAATATCAACCGGGATGATATGCACACTTTTGGCGAAAATTTTAGTAACATTGATAAGCTTTCCATGGTTAGACCAAAACGTGTGTTTTAATATATGCTGACAGGAAATAAAACGTCAAAGAGATTTTTTGACGGTTTATTCCCTGTTGATTTAAGCCCAGATATTTTTACTCGTACTGAAAAGAATAATTGTATTATCAATACATATTTTTTCGATTCATAGGGAAAGAGTCACTGGCATCTCAGCCGACATTATCCAGATTTCATAATCGGTTGGATGAGAATACGCTTGCCCAGTTGGAAGAAATTTTGAAGATATTACGTGAAAGAGCCTATTCTGTCAAGATGCCGGAGCATGTCCTGTTTGATCTGGATACCACACTGTTTTCAACGTTCGGCAAACAGGAAGGCGGAGCGTTCAACTTCCATTACCAGGCAAATGGATATCACC